>CAZVBL010000005.1:0-24100 GCA_964625475.1 uncultured Zhenpiania sp.
TGAGTTTAATTTTTTCAAAAAAATATTGATATTATCTATTCTATTGCATATAATAGGAGGTAAAGAAAGTAAAGAAAACCAAACAACATGAAAGGGTGATGAAATATGGAAGTAGCAAAAATTTCCAGCAAAGGACAGATTACCATTCCCATATCTGTGAGAAATAAGCTAAAACTGAAAGCAGGAGATAAAATTGTTATTTTAGAAGAAAACGGACGATTTTATTTTGAAAATTCAGCGGTACTGGCATTTAAAAGGGTAGAAGATGCGTTTGCCGGAGAAGCAGAGAAAGCAGGTTTTACTACCGAAGAAAAAATGCAGGACTATATGAAAGAAATCCGAAAAGAAGTCAGGGGGTATTAGTTTGCGGGTAATGCTTGATACCAACATTTTTATCTCCATGATTTTTTTCCCATCCACACAAACAAGAGAAATGGCAAAAAGGCTGACAGACAATCACCAAATTGTAATATGCGACTATGTAATTGAAGAATTGCGGCTTGTAACTGACCGAAAATTTCCGGCAAAAAAGAAGTTTCTTGATCGTTTTTTTCTGGAACTGCCTTTTGAATTAGTCTATACACCGAAAACATTAAATTTAAACGAGTTCCCTGAAATGCGCGATACAAAAGACTCCCCTATATTGGCAACGGCAATTGATGAAAAGAAATAAAAAAGACCTAAAGGTGCGTTTTCGGATGCCTGTGGGGGAGGGGAGCTATAGCCCGATTTTCTGCAACTCTATGAATTGTTTCGCTACCCGGGGGCTTCTGCCATTGCAGCGCAGGGCATGAGCCTCCGCCTTGCGGAACAACTCTTCTTCCGGCATTTCAACGCCGTAATCCGCTGCCAGGCTCTTGACGATGGACAGATACTCTTCTTTCTCAGGCTTTCCAAAGGTAATCGTAAGGCCAAACCGCGCTGCCAGGCTCATAGTCTCCTGGAGTGTGTCGTTCAGGTGCAGCTCGTCACCAGCCCGGTCGCCCATGGATTCCTTCACGAGGTGGCGGCGGTTGCTGGTGGCATAAATAGCGATATTGTTTCCGCCGGTGGAAACGCTTCCTTCCAGGATGGCTTTCAATGCGGAAAAATTGTCATCGTTGCTGGTGAAACTCAGATCATCGATGAAGATGACGAATTTCAGGGGGTGGGCGGAAAGCTCTTCCACGATGTAGGGAATCCGATACAGCTCGTTCTTTTTCACTTCCACCAGACGAAGCCCCTTTGGCGCATAGTGGTTGCAGACCGCTTTGATGGTGGAACTTTTCCCGGTGCCAGCATCACCGTAAAGCAGCATGTTGTTGGCAATCCCCCCAGAAACCAACGCTTCCGTGTTTTTCATGACCAAATCCCGCTCCCGCTGGTAGCCGAAAAGCTGTTTCAGGCTTTGTGAATCCGGGTGTTTCACGGGCGCAAGGATGCCATTTTCCAGATGAAAGACCGTGTACTTTGCATACATGCCGTAGCCGGTGGACGGCAGCTTTAGGATGCGCTCTTTGTAATGGTACCGCAAATCAAAGAAGGAATTTTCCCACTCCGGCAGAAAACCTTTGTAGCCCAGTTCGCCCTTTATGGATCGGGAGGTGACCTGGGACAAGTCCTGGAGAATGTCCAGCTCCGCCTTGAGACAAGCTCTTATGGCAGGGGAAATCCGTTCGCCCTTCGCCTTTTCTTTGATGTAACAGTTTTCGCTGTCAAGGATCAGATTCTTCACATAGACCCCCAAGTCAGGAGTTTCCCCATACAGGAGAGAGACAAACTGGCAGTAAGCATCCACCTGCGCCTGGAGATCCTTGCCGTCCAGGGAAGCAAGCATGGTTCGCATGGATTCCACCACCGGATCGGACAGCAGCTCCCGAAAAACGGTGAGGGAGCTTAATCTCATATTTAATTCCAAAAGACTTTTTTTCATCGTCAATGCACCTCGGTTTCTATGAAGTCCACAATATCCAGGAAACATCGCAAGCGGCGTTTCCTGGATATCGCTAAAGCCAATCGCTGAACGCAATCCGGCAAGGCTGGCTTTCTTACATTTTAAATCCCAAGCCCAAAGTTTTCTTTCACACGCCTCATAGTTTTCTCGGCGATTGCGCTGGCTCGCTCCGCACCGTCTTTCAGCACCTGAACCAGCTCTCCCGACCCCCGAATTTCATCGAACCGTTCTTTGATGGGCGCAAGGGCTTCTATCGTCACCTGCACCAAATCCTTTTTGAAATCCCCATAGCCGCAGCCTTCGTATTTCTTTTCGATGTCTGCCAATTCCATGCCGGAAAATACGTTGTAAATCGTCAGCAGATTGCTGATTCCCGGCTTGCGTTCCGGGTCAAAGCGAATGGCGCCTTCCGAATCCGTGGTAGCGCGCATGATGGATTTCCTGATTTTATTCGGCTCGTCCAGCAAGGAGATGCGACTGTGGATGTTTTCCGCACTCTTGCTCATCTTCTTCGTCGGGTCGTCCAGCGCCATGATCCTGGCGCCGGATTTCAAAAACCTGCCTTCAGGAACCACGAAAGTCTTTTTGTATTTGTTGTTGATGCGGATGGCGATGTCCCGGCAAAGCTCAATGTGCTGCTTTTGATCGTTCCCAACCGGAACGATGTCAGCATCGTAGAGCAAGATGTCCGCCGCCATCAAAATCGGGTAGGCGAAAAGCCCGGTGGGAGCCGATTCTTTGCCTTTGCTCTTGTCCTTGAACTGGGTCATCCTGGAGAGCTCCCCTGTATAGGAATTGCAAGTGAGCACCCAGGAAAGCTCCGCATGCCCCGGCACGTCCGACTGAATGAAAATGATGGATTTTTTCGGGTCAAGCCCCACCGCCATGTAAAGAGCTGCCACGTCCAGCGTATGCTTTCGCAGTTCTTTTGGATCCTGTGGAACCGTGATGGAATGCATGTCCACGATGCAGTAAATGCACTCGTTTTCCTTCTGTAATTCCACGAACTGCTTCAATGCGCCCAGATAATTTCCAATGTGTATGTTCCCAGTAGGCTGTACGCCTGAAAATACTCTCTTCATCTGTCAATTTCCTTCCTGATTTCGTGCTTTTTCCTATGTGTGTGATTCATGTTATAGCAAACGGCTTTCATGTTGTCTGTTTGCCATCTTGCCGTTCCATAAAAATCTGGCTTCACTCCGCACCAAAATGACAAACTTGATGCCTTCTACTATATGCCTCGTATTGTCATCTGCTCCGAATTGCGTCTTCGGACAATCCCCCTTGTTTCGCTCTGCCTCGCTCCGTCTTTTGATTGCAGTCGCAGCCTTAAACCTGCGCTTCCTGCTGGAATTTTTCCCTGATGTTCCGCTCCGCACGGGAAACGGTCATTTGGGAAACCCCCAGCTGCTTTGCGATTTCTGCCTGGGATTTGTCCTCGATGAACCGCTTTTTGAAAATGTATTTGTTCGTGTCACTCAGTTCCTCCAGCACCTTCGCAATCATTTCGCCGTATTCCAATCGGTCGTAGCCCGCATCCTCCACTGCGGCGTACCGCTCCAAAATGGGGTTTTCCCCTTCTTCGCCCGATTCATCGAAGGTCTGGTTCAGGGAAAAGGCGTTATAGGCCATGCCGCTTTCTATCGCCTGGAACACCTCTTCTTCCGAATGCCCGATATGCGCCGCAAGCTCGGGAATGGTCGGGTTCCTTTGCAGCGCATTGAAAAGCTCTTCCCTGGCGATCTGCACTTTCCCGCAAATTTCCTTCATTCGCCTGGGCACTTTCACGCTCCAGCCTTTGTCCCGAAAATATTTCTTGATTTCGCCGATGATGGTAGGCGTGGCAAAGCTGGAAAATTCGTACCCCTTTGTGGGGTCGAACCTTTCGACAGCGGAAATCAGGGCCATGGCGCCAATCTGGTAAAGATCATCGTATTCCACGCCCTTGTTCAAATATTTCCTGATTAGAATATCCACCATATACAAATATTTCTCTACGATTTGGTTTCTCAGAGAAATATCCCTTTGTTTGTAATATCGGTCGAATAACTCCTGATTCAACATTTATGCTTCACCATTCTAATGCTGTTTCCGCTATCTTTTTTAATAATTTCCACTTCATTCATCAAGGATTTCATTACATAAACGCCTAAGTCTCCCTCCTTGGGACAATCCAAACACGGCTTTTTATGTTTTTCCAGCCCATGCTCGCCGCAGCAGTCCGTAACGGTTATCGTTATTTTTTTCGGTTCGATCTCGCATTCCACTTCATAAAAATTGCTGAACCCATCGAAACCGTGGCAACTGATGTTCCTGCACGCTTCTCCCACTGCGATTTCTATGTCCTCGATGGCCTGGACGTCAAAATTTGCCGTTCCTGCTGCGGATCCAATGGCAACCTTGGCTATTTTGTAATACTCAGGTTTTCCGGGTATCAAAAACTTCAACGTATCACGCATTTTCGCCCTCCTCATTTCGTTTTCATTTCGATCTGGTCGCCGCCATTGTTCGTTTCTTTGCCCGTTTTCGGCGCTGTTTTTCCTTCATCTTCATCCTTGATGACTTTCGCCAGAGCGATGATGTCGGTATCCTCCGCCACTTTCATGATTTTCACGCCCTGAGTCGCCCTGCCAAGGACGGAAACCTCTTTTGCTTCGATTCGGATGATGATGCCATCGGAGTTAATCAGCAGGATTTCATCATCCTCGTTGACAACCATGGCCCCCACCAGTTCGCCCGTCTTTTTGAACTTGGTCTTGTCGTAAGTCAGCAGGCCTTTTCCGCCCCTCACCTGGACTTTGTATTCCTTCACAGGCGTTCTCTTGCCGTATCCTTTGGTCGTTACAACCAGCAATTCCTGATCCGGCTGCACCAGTTCCATGGAAACCACTTCATCGTCGTCCTCCAGCTTGATCGCCCGGACGCCGCCCGCAATCCTGCCCATGGGCCTTACATCGTCCTCCGAGAAACAAATGCATTTTCCGTGCTTCGTGACGATGATCACGTTGTCTGTTCCCGTGGTTTCCTTGATGTCAACCAGTTGATCCCCTTCTTTCAGGTTGATGGCCAAAAGCCCGTTCTTTCTGATGGTGTTGAAATTGGAAAGAGCCGTCTTTTTGATGGTTCCAAATTTGGTGACAGCCATCAGGTATTTTTCCTCCGAGAAATCCGGGATAGGAATCACTGCCGTGATGCGTTCCCGCTGCATCAGGTTCAGGAAGTTCACCGCAGGCGTTCCCTTTGCCGTCCTGGTCGCTTCTGGAATCTCGTAAGCCTTGATTTTGTGAGCTTTTCCCGTATTGGTGAAGAACATCAGGTAGTCATGGGTCGATGTCAAAATCAGGTTTTTCACAAAATCGTTTTCCCTGGTGGTCAGCCCCGTGATGCCCTTCCCTCCTCGCCTCTGGGTCTTGTAGGTATCGGCTGGAATCCGTTTCAGGTATCCCAGGTGGGTCAGGGTGACTGCTACCTGTTTTTCCTGAATCAAATCTTCCTCATCGATTTCTTCCGCATTCGCAACGATGGCCGTCCTTCTTTTGTCCTTATATTTTTCCCTTATCTCTAAAAGTTCATCCCTGATTACGCCCATCATTTTGTCCCTGTCTGCCAAAAGGGATTTGTAATATGCGATTTTTTTCTGCAGCTCCGCATATTCTTCTTCGATCTTTTCCCGTTCCAAGCCCTGTAACCGCGCCAGTCGCATGTCCAAAATGGCCTGCGCCTGGATTTCCGAAAGGCCGAACCGTTCCATCAACCTTTCCTTTGCGTCGTTGTAGCTGGAACGGATGATGCGGATGATTTCATCGATGTTATCCAGAGCGATTCGCAGCCCCTCCAGGATGTGCGCCCTGGCCTCCGCTTTTTTCAGGTCAAATTCCGTCCTCCTGGTCACAACGTTGAACTGATGCTTCAGGTATTCCTCCAGAATTTCGTACAGCGTCAGGATCTTCGGCTGCCCGTTTACCAGGGCGATCATGATCATGCTGTAGCTTTCCTGCAACTGGGTATGCTTGTAAAGCCTGTTCAAGGTAATCTGCGGATTCACATCCTTTTTCAGTTCAATGACGATGCGCATGCCGCCCCTGCTGGAAGATTCATCCCGGATGTCGGAGATTCCCTCCACACGCTTTTCCTTTACCATCTCTGCGATTTTTTCGATGAGCCTGGCTTTGTTGACCTGATAAGGAATCTCTGTTACGAGGATCCTCGTTTTCCCTCTCTTGGTCTCTTCGATTTCCGTTTTGGAGCGGACGATGATCTTTCCCTGTCCCGTCTTGTAGGCGTTTCGGATGTTGTTTCTGCCCATGATCATGGCGCCCGTTGGAAAATCAGGTCCCTTTACGATTTTCACTAAATCATCGATGGTGCAGTTTTTATCATCGATCATTTTTACAGCAGCATCGATGACCTCCGCCAAATTGTGGGGCGGAATGGAGGTTGCCATCCCTACTGCGATGCCGTTGCTGCCGTTTACCAAAAGGTTGGGGATCCTGGATGGGAGAACCACCGGTTCCTGCTCTTCTTCGTCAAAGTTGGGCATGAAATCAACGGTTTCTTTTTCGATGTCCCGCAGCATTTGCAGCGCAAAGGGAGTCATCCTGGCCTCCGTGTAACGCATGGCCGCCGCACCATGGCCATCTATGGAACCGAAGTTCCCATGGCCGTCCACTAGCATGTACCTCGTGGAAAAGGGCTGCGCCAGCCTTACCATGGCATCGTAAATGGAACTGTCGCCGTGAGGGTGGTATTTACCCATGACTTCGCCCACGATACGAGCCGATTTTTTGTAAGGCTTGTCTGGCGTGACACCCAGTTCGCTCATGCCGTAAAGGATCCGTCGATGCACTGGCTTCAGCCCGTCCCGCACATCGGGAAGAGCCCTTGCCACGATTACGCTCATGGCATAATCGATGTAGGAATCCTTCATTTCCTTGTAAATCTCATGCTCTAACATCCTGTTGTCTTCAATCAAATTTGCCACCCTTTACCCCCTTTTAAATGTCCACAGTCGCATAGGACGCGTTTTCTTCGATGAATTTCCTTCTCGGAGGTACCTTGTCCCCCATGAGGGTCGTGAAAATTTCATCAGCAGCAGCCACATCATCCAACGTGATTCTGATCAATGTCCTGTTTTCAAAATTCATGGTCGTCTCCCACAGTTGATCCTCGTCCATCTCGCCGAGGCCTTTGTACCGCTGGATGACCGCTTTCCCCGGCTTGTCGGCGATGGAAGCCAGCAACTTTTCCTGTTCCAGGTCGGAATACGTATAATACACTTCTTTTCCTTTTTTTACCTGGAAAAGGGGCGGCTGCGCCGCATAGACATACCCGCCTTCGATCAGAGGCGTCATGTACCGATAGAAGAAAGTGAGCAGCAGCGTCCGAATGTGGGCGCCGTCCACGTCCGCATCGGTCATGATGATGATTTTGTGGTACCGCAGTTTGTCCTTGTTAAAGTCATCGCCAATGCCGCAGCCAAAGGCGGTGATCATATTTTTGATTTCATCGGAGTTGAGGATCCTGTCCAGCCTGGCTTTTTCCACATTGAGAATTTTTCCCCGCAAGGGCAGGATGGCCTGTCTCTTTCTGTCCCTGCCATTGATGGCCGTGCCACCGGCGGAGTCCCCCTCCACCAGGAAAATTTCGGAAACGGAAGGGTCTTTTTCCGAGCAGTCGGCCAGCTTTCCCGGAAGGGACGTTCCATCGAGGACGCCTTTCCTTCTCGTCAGTTCCCTGGCCTTCTTGGCGGCTTCCCTGGCCCTCGCCGCCCGCAGGCATTTGTCGATGATGACTCTAGCCTGACTGGGATTTTCTTCTAAAAAGGCCATCAGGTTTTCATTGGTGGACGTTTCCACGAACCCGCGCATTTCGCTGTTTCCAAGTTTGGTTTTGGTCTGGCCTTCAAACTGGGGTTCCGTCAGCTTTACGGAAATAATGGCCGTCAGGCCTTCCCGCACGTCCTCGCCAGCCAGGGAATCCTCATTTTCTTTGAGGAACTTGTTCTTTCTGGCATAATCGTTGATGACCCTGGTGAGGGAAGTTTTGAAACCCACCATGTGGGTGCCGCCCTCCGTGGTGTTGATGTTGTTGGCATAGGAAAGGAGCAACTCGTTGTAACGATCCGTGTACTGCATGGCGATTTCCACTTCCATGTTTTTTTTCTGCACTTCGTAGTAGATGATGGTTTCGTGCAGCGGTTCTTTGTTTTTGTTCTGGTGGGCCACAAATTCCCGGATTCCCCCTTCGTAGTGGAAAACCTCTTCTCTTTCCTTTCCTTCTCGCTCGTCTTTCAGCGTGATTTTGATGCCTTTGTTGAGGAAAGCCATTTCCCGCAGCCGAAACTCCAGCGTGCCGTAGTCAAATTCCACTTCCTCAAAAATTTCAGGATCCGGCCAGAATACGCTCTTTGATCCCGTCTTTCTCGCATTTCCGATTTCGGTCAGCGGGGAAGTGGTCTTGCCCCTTTCATAGGTTTGCCTGTATTTTTTTCCGTTCCTCCTGACTTCTACTTCCATGTGGGTGGAAAGGGCGTTTACCACAGAAGCGCCTACGCCGTGGAGACCGCCGGAAACCTTGTAGCCGCCGCCGCCGAATTTCCCGCCTGCGTGAAGCACGGTATGGATGACTTCCACGGCGGGGATTCCTAGTTTTGGATGCTTGTCCACCGGCATTCCCCGTCCATCGTCCTCTACCATGATGGAATTGTCCTTCTGAATCGTAACGTTGATGGTGCTACAGTAACCGGCCAGGGCTTCGTCCACGCTGTTGTCCACGATTTCGTAAACCAAGTGGTGCAGGCCCCTGGGGCCGGTGCTTCCTATATACATGCCCGGTGTCTTGCGAACCGGCTCTAACCCCTCAAGCACTTGAATCTGTTCCGCATTGTACTGTTGCTTAACGTCTGCGCTCATGCATTCACCTCTTTGTCTTTCTTTGAGCTTTCCGATGCCTGGAACCATCGTGCCGTACCGTTGATCGTTCGGCAAATCTGTTTTCCTATCTGTCATTTGCACACGGGCAGCGATTCATTTTTTTCCGGCTTCTGACAAGCGATTGCCCAAAAGTCCCACAAGCATCAACAGAGCCTGCTGCTGAAGCAAAATCAGCGAAGCAATCCCTGTTTTCGTGATATTCCATTTTATCACAAAATCGCTTTTTTTACAAGCAAAAGTGCATCTCTGACGTTTGATGCCAATTTGTCGTTTGATTGCGGTGTATGGGGAAATTTGAAGGTTTTACGACATTGTTATGTTTGTAGCTATTCTTTGCGTCAATCATTCTTTTCCATCTTGTAAAAGACATTGCAAAAATAAAAAAACCTATTGACCTTCACGGAACGTCATAGATTAAAATGGTTGCATCAATAGCAAGGAGGCCATGCGGAATGAGGACGGTAAAGGAATTGGCAGAAACCACAGGTATCAGCGTGCGCACGCTTCATTATTATGACGAAATCGGTTTATTGAAGCCAACGGCCAAGAGCGAAGCGGGATATCGGCTTTATGACGATAAAGCCCTGGAAATTTTGCAGCAAATACTGTTTTTTAAAGAGTTTGACATTCCCTTGAAAGAAATCAAATCCGTCATGGAAAGCCCTGCTTTTGATCGGAACCAGATTCTGCGGATGCAGAGAAACATGCTGGTTGCAAAAAAGGAACGCATGGAGCGTTTGATTGCCAACATTGACGGGATTTTGGAAGGAGGAAACAAAATGGATTTTGCAATCTTTGACAAAACGGAAGTGGAGGAGATGTGCCGCCAGACTTATGAACGCATGCCGGAAAAGATGCGGCAGCTTGCCTCAGAAGAATTTGGGAGCGTCGAGGAATGGAAGAAGCATTATATGGACGTTGCATCATCAGAGGAAATGCAAAAGAAATACGCAAAGGTAGCCACCTGGTACGGCGCTGCGGATGCATGCAAGGACACTTCCCCACGTCCAGCCGGAAAAGATGTCGCAAAAAGCTATGAAAAACGCATAGAAAAAATTTTAGGGAAACTTGCTGGAAAAAGAAGCTGCCCACCGGATTCTTTTGAAGTGAAAGAGTTGATTGGTGAATACGGCTTTGTCATGAAGCAACTCACACAGATAAAGGATGAAGCTGAAATGATGAGACGTTTGGCGCAGCTTCAAAACGCAGAGCCAGCAAAGTCAAAGACGGACGAACAATATGGAGAGGGAACAGCGGCATTTATCGCACAGGCGATTGAAGCATTTTATCATCATTGTTGACATGGTGGCATTTCCCAATCATTCCGCATAGAATAAGCGACCGCAAATGGATGATATTTCTAAAATAAAAAATATCATCCATTTTCCATAGTGTTCGGGACGGAGATTAAGCTGGAGCGATCCAGCGAGCCAACTCGCCACGCCTTCCCATCCTCAAAGTGCCGAAATGTTCCATAAGTGTCCATTTTATCATTTTCAAGACTCCCTATGCAGTCTGCCAGTTCTTTTTCGCCTAAGGCATACAAAAATTCCTGAAAAGACAAAGGATACATGGCCAGAAAATCCACTTTTCCCACCGGAAAAGAAATCCCTGCATGCATCGCCACCCCCAACAGAGAACCCGCCGCCATCATGATAAACCATTGTTCTGAAAGTTACTTTGGGAATTTAAGCTTCCCATAAAAACATTTGGGTCTGAAAAATTCGTATGTACAAAACGTTTGGGATTGGATATACTGGAAGCAGGAAATGCTCTGACCCAAGGAGCAAGAAAGGCAGGGAAGATGAACAGAATTGCAAAATCGAACAGCCGGGAGGAACCTGAACGATGAAATTCAAAAGATGCGACATGCGGGATCTGGCGCGCACTGCGGAGTTTTATGACGCTGTAGTCTGGAACCTTTGCCAGAATGTCAATTACCCAAAGTGGATTTATGGGGAGTATCCTTCCATGAAAAGCACAAAAGCCGCAATCCAAAAGGGAGAGCAATTCGCATGCATGCAAGGGGAAACTATCATCGGCGCATATGTGTTAAATACCGATCCGCAAGGCGACTATTCATCGGGGAAATGGACAAACGACCTCAAAATCGGCGAATACATGGTGATTCACGCATTGGCGGTTTCATCGGCCATGACAGGCAAGGGAATCGGCAAGGAAATCGTCGAACACTGCATCGAACATGCAAGACAGCAAAATTTCAAGGCGGTACGAATCGATGTCGTCCCTGAAAATATCCCCGCAAGGCGGCTTTATGAAAAATTGGGCTTTGCTTTTGCAGGGGAGAGAGATTTAAACAGAAACATAGCGGGCATTCCTCTCTTCGCTCTTTACGAGTTCAATTTTTAGTCCGCAATCCCCGTATATGGAATAATTTAGGTACTAAATGTAAGAAAAAACTTCTGCCGGAGATATTTAGGAAAATTCCATCCTGACGGATTACGGGCACTGACGCTGAACAGAATAAAACCCTGGAAAGGATTCAATTTCTAAAATATAAATTATCAAAGGCTGATGGCTGTGATGCACAGACCGAAGAAAGGAATCATCCTAAAAGGAAGTTGGGAATTTTGAAGGGCAAATTCGCCATGGCAAAGGATGTTGATGAAACGCCTGACTGTTTTAAGGAGTACATGTAATGTTTATATTGGACACGCATACATTGTTGTGGATCCTGTTTGAAAAAGATTCCCTGTCCATGCATGCACACGAAACAATCACGAAATCTTTGTGACCGCCCCGTCTTTCACCTGAAAATACCGAATGCGCTCCAGCGACTGTTCCAGCCCCGGGGAAATTTCCGTAGTGGTGATGAAAATCTGGGTGTTTTCTAGGGAATGAACCAGGTAATTCTGCCTTTCCTGATCCAGTTCGGAAAAAACATCGTCTAACAACAATATGGGGCTTTCTCCCGTTTCTTCCTCAATCAATCTGATTTCAGAAAGTTTCAGGGAAAGGGCTGCTGTCCGCTGCTGTCCCTGGGAACCGAAGCTGCGGATGTCGATGCCGCCGATTTGCAGCTTCAGATCGTCCTTGTGGGGACCTTTGCCCGTTGTCCCGGTTTTCAAGTCCCGCTCCCGATTTTTTTGCAGCTCTTCATAAAAAGCATACCTCAAATCTGATGAATCAGGACAAGGGTCGATGCTTGGCTCATAGGAAACTTCCAAGCTTTCCCTTTGGTTCGTGATGCTTTCGTGGATTTCCCTGCTGATGCTGTCCAGTCTTTCGATAAAACGTTCCCGGTGGCGGATGACCTCGCTGCCATATTCCGCCAATTGGCTGTCCCAGATATCCAGGACATCCGGCTCGATTCGTTCTTCCTTCAGATAAGCGTTCCTCTGAGCCAGGGTTTTCTTATACTGACCCAGGCTGTTGTAATAAGCGGGCCTGATTTGGCACAACTCCCGATCCATGAATTTCCGCCGTTTTTCCGGCTCATCCTTTACGATGCGCAAATCTTCGGGGGAAAAAATCACGATATAGATGTTTTCAAAGAGCTGGGACAGCTTCCTGGCTTTGATTCCATCGATTTTGATGCCTTTTTTTCCTTCTTGGTTCACCGCCAGCTCCACGGAAATATCATCTTCTTTGACAGCCTTGATTTTCACACGGAAAAAATCCGCACCAAAGCGGATCAATTCTTTGTCCTTGTTGGTGCGAAACGATTTTCCCATGGAAGTGATGTAGATGCTTTCCAGGAGGTTGGTCTTTCCCTGGGCGTTTTTCCCATGCAGAATATTGACGCCCGGATCAAATTTCACCGACAATTCCCGGTAATTCCTAAAGTCATGCAGTTCTATTTCTTTGATATACATAATTTTTGAATGAACCTCTCCACAGCAAGGCTGTGGGATATCCAGATAATCATTGATTTATCGCAAACACAGCAAGGCTGCGGGGAGCGAAACGCAGATCTGTCGGCCTGGCACAGCGTTTTCCAAGAACTGTGGCTACGGCAATTGACGACAACGCAGCAGATGGAAATTTAGACAAGTTTCCCATCCACTTTTCCGCCCACTTAATTTTAGAACGCTATACTGGTTTCGGCGGTCAGCCCTTGCAGATTTCCGCCAGGTCGAAAAAACTCAACCGATTATCAATAATTGGAAGAAATTCTCACAGGCAGGATCAGGTATTCAAAGCTGTCTCCCTCCAATGGCTTCACAAGGCACGGGGTGGTGCTGGTATTAAACTCCATGGCTACTTGCTCATCGTCTATCGCCTTTAAGGCATCGAGGACGTACTTGGAATTAAAGCCGATTTCCAAATCCTCTCCTGTTTTTTCCATGGCGATTTCTTCCTTCACGTTTCCTTCTTCCGACCGGGAAGTGATGGTGAGGAGATTGTTTTCCATTTTCAGCTTGATTAGGTTGTTCTTTCCTTCTTTGGCCAGAAGGGACGCGCGCTCAATGCTTTCCATCAGCAGGGATCGGTTGATGAAAACTTTCGTCCTGTTGTCCTTTGGAATGATGTCCCTGTATTTGATAAATTCTCCATCCAATAGCCGAATGACGATTTTCGTGTTGTCCACCAGGATGGCTGCCTGTTTGTCGCTGAGGGTCATGTTGACATCGCAGTCTTGTTCCGTTTCGGAAACAATCTTGTTGACTTCGTTCAGGATTTTCGCAGACACGATGATGTTCTTGCTTTCCCTGTTTGCCAGAGGTTCCCTGGAGACAGCCATTCTGAATCCGTCCAGCGCCACCATGTTGACGGAATCCGGGGAGATTTCAAATAGGACGCCAACGATGATTCCCTTCGATTCATCGATGCTGGCCGCAAACGCCGTTTTTCTTACCATGCTTTTGAACGTCTCCTTGTCGAACAGCAGGGAGCCGGATGTTTCTTCCACTTCCCCGATGTTTGGAAATTCGTCCGCTGCGATGCCTACGATAGTAAATTCGGAAGAAGCGGTTTTGATGCGGACAGTGTTGTTTTCCGTTTCCTCGATTAGGACTTCTTCATTGGGAAGTTTCCTGATGATGTCGCTGAACAGCTTGGATAGCACGACGATGGATCCTTCTGTTTCCACTTGTACATCGATTTTCTTTTCTATGCTCAAATCCAAATCCGAAGCTGCCAGGGTGAGAACGCCGTCCGATGTGGCATGGAGCAGGATTCCTTTGAGAATGGGCATGGTCGTCCTTGAGGAAACTGCCTTTGTAACGGTGTTCAAGGCCTTTGACAAGGATTGTTGGCTGCATGTGAATTTCATTTTTTTACCTCCGAGATGACAGAGAAACTGCTTTTTCTCTTTATATATTATGATAGTAATAGTAGTAGTAGGGGCTGTTGAAACTGTTGATAAGTTTGAAAGCCCTTTATGTTCCGGTTCAATCTGTTCTTTGTTTTCTGTTCATAACTTGTTTTTTTTGTTCACCTGGCATGTGCATGGTTTTACGGATCATTTTTAGTGCCTCCCCCAAAATGAAATGCGTGCGATTTTCATTTCCGTTGATACGGATTATTTTTTGCCAAGGCGGCTTTTAATTTCCATTGATTTCGTCCTTTAGCCGCTGCACGATTTCCGCCGTGGCCTGGTTGCTTTTGATTTCCGAGGAAATCTTGTCACAGGCGTGCATGACCGTGGTGTGATCCCTGTCCCCGAAGGTTTCGCCGATTTTCGGGAGGGAAGCCGTAGTCATTTCCCTGCACAGGTACATGGCGATTTGCCTTGGGAACGCCAGGTTTCTCGTTCGCTTCGCCGATTCGATGTCCGATATTTTGATGTTAAAGCTTTTGCAGACTGTTTTTTTGATGGATTCGCAGGAAACCGTGAAATCGCTGGCTGGTACGATGTCTTTCAGGGTGCTTCTTACGAACTTCACCGTGATTTTTTCATGCATGATGGCGGAAAAACCGATGAGCCTGGACAATGCGCCTTCCAGTTCCCGCACGTTGAACTTGATTTTTTCCGCAATCAGGTTCAGGACTTCTTCCAGGTCTTTGTCCAGTTCCAGGTTTTCCAGTTCTGCCTTCCTCCTGAGAATGGCCACCCTCGTTTCATAGTCAGGCGGCTGGATGTCAGCGATCATGTTCCACTGGAACCTGGAAGTCAGGCGGTCGTCCAGCTTCGTCAGCTTGTTGGGCGCCCGGTCGCTGGAAATGATGATTTGTTTGTTCAAGTCGTAGAGGGCATTGAAGGTATGGAAAAATTCTTCCTGCGTAGCTTCTTTTCCCTCTATGAACTGGATGTCATCGATTAGAAAAACGTCCACGTTCCTGTATTTTTGCTTGAAAGCGCTCATCCTCATCTTATTTTTGTCCTCCAGGGATTTTACCAGCTCGTTCGTGAACATTTCGGAGGAAACATACAGCACTTTCATGGAAGGATGGTTGTCCAATATGTAATGGCCGATGGCGTGCATCAGATGGGTTTTCCCAAGGCCGGAGCCGCCGTAGATGAACAGGGGGTTGTAGGCCTGGGACGGCGTTTTGGCAACCGCTATCGACGCAGCGTAGGCATAGTTGTTGTTGTTTCCCACCACAAAATTTTCAAAGCTGTACCTGGGGTTGAAATAAACTTCGTCCCGCAGGGGCTGCTGCTGCTTTTCCGTTTCTGCGTTTTCGGCATTTCGTTTTTTTTCAGGATGGGTTTCTTTCGCATCTTTGCCCGCGGCTTCGTCCCGGGGATTTTCGCTTGTCCCTTCGTTTCCAGCGTTTCCAGATTCGCCGCTTTGAAATTCCACGACGATTTTGTAAGGTTCGCCTAAAACGATCTCCGCCTGTTGCTGTAGGTTTTCCATGTATCTGGTGGTAATCACGTCCAGGGCAAAGGAATTGTGGGTCACCAGGTACAAAATCTTCAGTTCTTGATCCAGCTTGACCGGCGTGAGCGGGAGGAACCACGTCCTGTAGCTGGTTCCAGTCAGGGCGGCTTCCAATAGCTTTAATATTTCCTTCCATACTTCGTTGACGTTTTTCATGTTTGCATGCGTTCCTTTTGTTTTTGATATAACACTATCATAACAAAGAAGTTATCCACAGGCAATACAAAATTTTGTCCGATTGGAAAAAAGGGGCGCACCATAAGTTATCCACTGATTGTGGATAAAGTTGTGCAAACTTTTCACTTCACCCAGTCCCGAAAAAGGCAGAAACCATTTGACAGAAGGGCTTGTCAACTGTATAATAAAAAAGCATCTTTATCAGGATTGTTTTTTGAAACGCATATGTGATGATGATTTTTGGAGAAGTAAGGAGGTGTTTCACGATGAAAATGACATACCAGCCCAAGAAAAGGCACAGGAAAAAAGAACATGGATTCAGGAAGAGAATGAGCACGAAGAACGGCAGGAGGATCCTGAAGAGAAGAAGGGCAAAAGGCAGAAAGAGGCTATCCGCATAGAGACCGCTGGGCAGTGGTCTTTTTTATGAGTGAGGACTGGATTGGCAGCTATGCGGGGAAAGTAGGGCCATGCTGAAAAAAGAAAGATTAAGAAGGGATCAGGATTTTTCTTCCATTTATAAGAGGGGAAAATCCCTTGGGGATCGGTTTGTTGTCATTTTTTACAAAAAGAACCATCTCCCCTACAACAGGATCGCTTTTTTAGCAAGCAAGAAAGTAGGAAACAGCGTAACGAGGAACAGGGCCAGGAGGCTCTTGAGAGAAAGTTATAATCAGATCAGTGGACAGATCGCTGTAGGATATGACATTATTCTCATAGCAAGAAAAACAATCATTCATACGAAATGCGCGGATGTGAAAAAATCGATTGAAGCCGCGGCCAGGAGAGCACGTATTTTGAAAAAAGGGTGATGGGACTTGAGAACAATCATGATTCTCTTGATTAAAGGATATCAAAACTTCATATCTCCTTTATTTCCGCCTACTTGCAGATTTTATCCGACATGTTCTGTATATTTTGTGCAGGCACTGGAAAAATACGGATTTTTCAAAGGCAGTTATCTTGGGATCAAAAGGATTTTAAAGTGCCATCCCTTTCATCCGGGAGGTTACGATCCTTTAAAGTAGTGGAGGAAATGCATGTACACGATATTGGGAGTAATAGCAAAGCCTCTCGGCTGGTTACTCAGCCTTTTGTACAATGTGATCAATAATTATGGCATTACGATTATTCTGTTTACCATTATCGTAAAGTCATGTCTCTATCCATTGTACATCAAACAGACGAAATCCATGGCGAGGATGTCGGACGTCCAGCCGAAAATGTTGGCTTTGCAGCAAAAGTACGCAAACGATAAGGAAACTTTGAACATAAAGATGGCAGAGCTTTACAAGGAAGAAAAATTCAACCCCATGGGTGGATGCCTGCCCATGCTGATCCAGATGCCCATCATCATGGGGTTGTTCGCTTTGCTCAGGCAGCCCATGAACTACATGGCGGATGAAGGCATGCTCTTTGCGGTGCATGAAAGTTTTTTGTGGATCCTGGATTTGAGCCAGCCTGACAAATGGGTTTTGCCCATCCTTGCGGGAATCGCCACGTTCATTTCGTTCTACTTCAACCAGCAGCAGAGCAATGATTCTGCCCAGGCAGCTCAGATGAACGGAATGATGAAGATGATGAAATATATTTTCCCGATCATGATTGTATGGATGGGGCGATCCTTTCCCGCAGGCCTTGCTCTCTACTGGGCCATTGGACAAGTCATGCAGATTTTCTTCAATATTCATCTGAAATCCGTGAGAAGGAAACTCAAGGAAGAATCAGAAAAGAAACGGAAAAGAAAATAGGAAAAACGGGAAGTTCTTTGTTCGATTAGATGGAGGAATAAAATGAAATTTTCGGAAAAATGGGGCACGGACGTAGAAGAAGCAGTCCGTCTGGCCTTGATTGATTTGAAGCTGGAAAGAGACGAAGTGGAAGTCACGGTTTTGGAGGAACCATCGAAAGGATTTTTTGGAATCGGGTCGAAGCTGGCGAAGGTAAGGGTCGAACCGAAAATCGCAGAAGAAGAAAAAGAAGAGGCTCCCAAAACCGCTGAAGGGGAACGAAAGAAAGAACCGAAAGAACCGAAGCCTGCGAGGGAAGCGAAAAAGACTGCGGAAAAAAAGACGGACAAAACGGACAAAAAGAAAAAGGACAAGACCAGCAGTGAAAAACGAAAGCCCATCGTGCCGAGGGAGCCAGAGGAAAACCTGACCTTGCTTTCCGAGCATCCGGCTCTTGATTTTCTGCGGGAAGTCACCCAGAAAATGGGTCTGGCCCTGGAAATGACGGCAAAGCAGGGACAAACTACCCTTTATATCGACATTGAAGGAAAGGATGCCGGTACCATCATTGGAAAGCGAGGCCAGACGCTGGATGCGATTCAGTACCTGACCAGTCTCGTAGTCAACAAGAATGCGGAAACATACATGCGGGTTGTGATCGATGCGGAGCATTATAGATCGAAGAGGGAACGGACTTTGGAACAGCTTGCCAACAGGCTTGCGGACAAAGTGGTGCGGACGAAAAAGAGCATTCGACTGGAACCCATGAACCCTTACGAGAGAAAGGTGATCCATGCGACGCTCCAGAGCAATCCAAACGTAACGACAAAGAGCGAGGGTGATGAGCCTTATAGGCGGGTCATCATCGAATTGAACAAATAGCCGGAACAGGCCCGTAGGTTTTTGCGGGTCTTTTCTTTGGTGTGGCTGAATTGAAGCCGAGGCTATGCAGTTGGCATAACCAATCCGTACATGCTTTCCGGGCATGACCCCTTTGAAGTGAGGAAAGGACAGGCGGGCACGGATTTTGTGCCTGCCCGTTTTTTTACGCCGAGAATTTGCGCGAGACGGCGGCATGTGGTAAGATATAGGCATGTTGAGACATGAAGCAGACGATTCCGCAGCGGTTTTTCCGAAGCTCCGTACCACCGTTGAACTCTTTGCCGGGGCAGGAGGGCTTGCTTTTGGAATTGAAAAAGCAGGATTCAAAACGTTGGGACTGGTGGAATTTGACAGGGATGCCGCCGATATCCTGAAGGCGAATCGACCAAACTGGTGGGTCATCGATGAGAACATTACGAACATTTCCTGCCTGGATTTATCGGTAAACCTTGCTTATGATATTGCGAAGGAAATACATCAATCGTTGGAGGGATTGAATTGATGGCATGGAGTTTAGATTTTATATCGGAAGAGAATTTTAAAAGGCACGTTCATGGATGACACAATCGCTGCCATTGCCACCGCATATGGCGAAGGAGGGATCGGCATCGTCCGCATCAGCGGGTCGAATGCCCTGGAAATTTTGGAAACTATATTCGTCCCTCGGTTTTCCCAGGAAAAAAGCATTGAAAAAGGCTTTGAAAAGAATCTTGAAAACCGCAAGATGACTTACGGCCACATCGTGAACCCGGGAGACGGAACAGTCGTAGATGAAGTTCTTTCCCTGTTCATGAAGGGTCCCCACACTTATACGAGGGAAGATGTGGTGGAAATCAACTGCCATGGGAGCATGGTTTCCCTGCGCAGGACTTTGGAGTTGGCTTTGAAATACGGCGCCCGGTTGGCAGAGCCAGGGGAATTTACGAAGCGGGCTTTTTTGAACGGGCGGCTGGATCTTTCCCAGGCGGAGGCTGTCATCGATTTAATCAAGGCGAAGACGGACAAGTGTTTTGACGTGGCCATGGAACAATTGGAGGGGAGCCTTTCCGAAGAAATCAAAAAAATTCGTGCGAAGATGATGGATTTGCTGGTGAACGTTGCCGTGAACATCGATTACCCGGATGAGGACATCGAAGAGCTGACTTATGGGAACCTGGAAAATGAAATATCGCAATTAGTCAATATGATTGAAAAATTGCTGGATACGGCGGAGTCAGGCCGGATGCTTCGGGAAGGGTTGAAAGTAGCCATCATCGGAAAGCCCAATGTGGGAAAATCCTCTGTCATGAACAGGCTGCTGAAGGAAAACCGGGCGATTGTCACGGATGTCCCCGGAACGACCAGGGATACCATCGAGGAAGCCATGAGCATCAACGACATCCCTGTCAGTTTTACGGACACAGCGGGCATTCGCGATACCGATGACAAAATTGAGAAGATGGGGATCGAGAAAAGCAAGAAATCCTTTAACGAAGCGGATCTGATCCTGTTTGTCATGGACAGCAGCAGGGAAATTTCCGCAGAAGACGAAAGGATCATGGAATATATCGGTAGTAGGCGATGCATTGTTTTGGCGAACAAAATCGACCTGGGAACGCTCTGGAAGGGGGAAATCATCCAGAAAAAACTGCCCCAGGCGACGATTTTTGAAACTTCCATGGTAGAAGGAACCGGCGTGGAGCGGATAGAGCAGGAAATTTTTTCTATGGTCGCCAGTGGAACGGTGCGGCAAAACGAAAGTCTTTTCGTGACGAACGTGCGCCATAAGGATTTGCTGGAGCGTGCGAAAAAGAGCCTGGAGGATGCGGCTAACATGACGGCTATGCGCGAGGCCATGGATTTCATAGAGGTTGACGTGAAATCCAGTTATGATTTTCTCGGTGAGATCATTGGGGAAACGGTTTCCGATGATATTGTCAATGAAGTCTTTTCGAGATTTTGTTTGGGAAAATAGGAGCCTCTGGGTGGACAGGGTCATAGGGATGCTGATCCTGGCATGGAAGCTGGAAACTCTTAAGAGGGGAGGTTGTGAGTTTCGGATATGTCTGGTTATGTGATGGGGCAATATGACGTGATTGTGGTTGGCGCAGGCCATGCAGGCTGTGAGGCGGGTTTGGCCGCTGCTCGCATGGGGAAACGGACTTTGCTCCTTTCCATCAATTTGGAGTCCATCGCCATGATGGCATGCAATCCTTCCATCGGTGGAACGGGGAAAGGGCATCTGGTGCGGGAGATCGATGCCCTGGGCGGCGAGATGGGCGTCAATATTGACAAATCTTTCATCCAGAGCAGGATGCTCAATACGTCCAAAGGCCCTGCCGTTCATTCCCTGCGCGCCCAGGCGGACAAAAACAGATACCACGAGGAAATGAAAAAAACCCTAGAGTTGCAGGATAACTTGGATTTGAAGCAAGGGGAAGCGGTAGATCTGGTGGTTGAAGATGGAAAGGCCTGCGGCGTTGTCATGAGAACCCATTGCATCTATCGATGCGATGCTGTGATTTTGGCAACAGGAACTTTTTTAAAGGGAAAAATTTTTATCGGGGATAGCGTTTTTGATAGCGGACCCAATGGGCTTTCTCCTTCCATAGAGTTAGGGGAGAACCTGCGAAAATACGGCCTGCCCATGAGAAGGTTCAAAACAGGAACGCCTGCCCGGGCCTTGGGAAAGAGCCTGGATTATTCCAAAATGACGGAGCAGCTGGGGGATGAAACGATCGTTCCTTTCTCTTTTCTCAATGATGCGTTGGAGCGGGACCAAATTTCCTGTTGGCTGACCTATACCAATGAAGCGACCCATGCTGTCATTAGAAAAAATTTCCATAGGTCTGCTCTTTTCAGCGGCCAGATTGAAGGGGTGGGACCTAGGTATTGCCCGTCCATCGAGGACAAGGTCAATCGCTTTGCGGATAAAAAGCGGCATCAGCTTTTCATCGAGCCGGAAGGGTTGACAACGGATGAAATCTACATCCAGGGCATGTCCTCCAGCCTGCCGGAAGACGTGCAGCGGGATTTTTATAAGACCATTCCAGGCCTGGAGCATTTGGAAATCGTCAGACCCGCTTATGCCATCGAATATGATTGCATCGATCCTTTGGATTTGAAACTGAATTTGGAAAATCGGCAGATAGAAAACCTGTTCTGCGCCGGACAGTTCAATGGGAGTTCCGGTTATGAGGAAGCTGCGGCGCAGGGTTTGATGGCGGGAATCAATGCGGTTTTGAAGCTGGACAAAAAAAATCCGTTCGTCCTTCAGAGAAGCGAGGCTTATATTGGCGTTCTAATCGATGATTTGGTGACGAAAGGTACCAATGAGCCTTACAGAATTATGACCAGCAGAGCCGAATACAGGCTGGTTCTCAGGCAAGACAACGCAGATTTGCGCTTGACGGAGAAATCTTACGCCTTGGGACTCGCTTCTGGAGAGCGATATAGGAAATTTTTAGATAAAAAGGATATAATTTCAAAAGAAATGAAACGACTGGAAAAGACCCTGGTTGCCCCCGAAGAGATCAATGATTTTCTCATCGAACGGGGCAGCATGCCCATCCAAAAAAAATTGTCCATGTTGGAATTGATGAAGCGGCCTCAGGTGGGGTACGATGATTTGGGTTTTGTGGATCCAGAGCGGCCTTTGCTTTCCAACCATGCAAAGACCCAATTAGAAGTTCGGATCAAATATGCGGGGTACATTGCAAAACAGGAGCGGCAGATTCAGCGGTTTAAAAAGCTGGAAGAAAAAAGGTTGGACAGCGATTTCAATTACGATGAAGTGGAGGGGATCCGCATTGAGGCCCGGCAGAAACTGAATCGGTTCAAGCCGGTTTCCCTAGGGCAGGCTTCCAGGATTTCCGGCGTTTCCCCTGCGGACATCAACGTTCTTTTGATTCATCTTGAGAAAATGAGAAGGAAAAGTAAGAAAAAATGAAGCAATTGACATCGGCATTTGAACAATTGGGAATTTCATACGATGAAGATGTGGTAGAAAAGTTTCGCCTTTACATGGAAGGCGTCTTGAAGTGGAACGAATCCATCAATTTGACATCCATCACAGACCAGGATGAATTTGTCAAATGGCATTATGTGGATTCTATTTTATGTGTGCCTTCCAGGGAGTTCCGCAGGGCAAAGCGCATCATAGACGTGGGAACTGGCGGAGGATTTCCCGGCATACCCCTTGCATTGCTTGCGCCCGAAAAAAGTTTTGTGCTGATGGATTCTTTGAACAAGCGCATTAAAATTGTCAATGAACTGTGCCAGAAGCTGGACATTCGCAATGTGAGCGTCATTCACAGCAGAGCGGAGGATTTGGCTCATCAGCGGGAACATCGGGGCGCTTATGATTTGTGTGTTTCCAAGGCAGTCGCCAATCTGGCCACCCTTTCCGAATACTGCCTTCCATTCTTGAAAACAGGAGGATATTTTCTTTCTTACAAAAGCGTGGATATCGGGAAGGAAGTCAAGCAGGCGAAAAAGGCGATTCATCTTTTAGGCGGGAACATCGATCGACAGGAAATTGCCGCATTGGATGGTTTTGATTTGCGGCACAAAATTATTTTCATCAAAAAAATAAAGCGGACTCCTGCAAAATTTCCAAGAAAAGCAGGAACGCCATCGAAAGACCCCTTGATTTAGGATATTTAGGGGTTTTTTGTTGAAAGAAAATCCTTTTCCACTTGCATGTCCCTTGGTAAGATAAGGGTAGGACAAGGAGGAAAAGATATGTTGACGAAGAAAATTGTGGACGTGCCTGTCGATTCGATTATTGCCAATCCAGATCAGCCGAGGAAGGATTTTGGTGAAGAAGAACTGGCGGAGCTGAGCGAGTCCATCAAGGAATATGGTGTCATACAGCCGATTATCCTAAAGAAGTACAATGCGTTTTCTTACATATTGATTGCAGGGGAAAGGCGGCTGCGGGCAGCGGTCATGGCCGGTTTGGCAAAGATACCTGCAATTGTCAGAGAAGCGGATGAAAAAGATTCTGCCATCATCGCTCTCGTGGAAAATGTCCAGCGCGAAAACCTTGGCTATCTGGAAGAAGCGCGCGCTTATTATAGGCTAATGACGGACTACGGTTTGACCCAGGGAGAACTGGCAGAGCGGGTAGGAAAAAAGCAGTCTACCATTTCCAACAAAACAAGACTGCTTTCTCTCCCGGAAGATATCCAGAATGCCCTGATAGCGAATCGGCTAACGGAGCGACACGCCAGGGCGCTTTTAAAAATACCGGACGATCAAACGAGGCGCATGGTGATTAGACGGATTATCGATCATGGGCTTAATGTCAGGCAGACGGAAAAGTTGATTCAGGACATTTTAGAGAAACAGCAGGAAGAGATGCGAAAGCAAAAGAAAACCCGATACATTAGTTATAAGCTTTACCTCAACACCATACGCAAAACGTTCAATGAGATTTTCCAAGTCGAACAAGGCGCAAAATATACGCAAGAAGATAAAGGCGCATATTATGAGGTCAAAATCACAATTCCAAAAAATATGCCTAAACAGAGACAGGCGGTAAACCAATGAGGAATGTTTCATGTGAAACATTCCTTGTTTGGCTCTCCGTGAGGGGGAAAAAGGGCTGGAGCAGAAATTGGAATGTTTCATGTGAAATATTCCTTGTTTGGCCCCTGGAATAGGGAATCTTCC
>CAZVBL010000005.1:24200-28738 GCA_964625475.1 uncultured Zhenpiania sp.
TGGAATAGGGAATCTTCCATAATAGTTTTTATTTGGTCCTTGGAATGGGAAATCTTCCATAACAGTTTTTATTTGGTCCTTGGAATAGGGAATCTTTCACAACAGTCCTTTTCAAAACAATTCTTATAATATGTTTGGCGCGTCAATAAAATTTACCGTCAAAGAAACGGAAAAAGTTAATTTCTCGACTGTTTCATTTCGTTATAAGCACTTTTTCGTGAAAAGGTGTAGTCAAAAAATAGGTAATGGTGTATAATCAAAAAATGCAGAAAAAGTATGAGCGCAGCAATGTAGTAAGGAGGAAAAAGTTTGGGAAAGGCGATAGCAATATTTAATCAGAAGGGTGGCGTAGGAAAGACGACTACGAATATTAATCTTGCGGCGTGCCTTGCCCTAAAGGGCAAAAAAATTCTGGTCATAGATATTGACCCCCAGGGAAATACTACTAGTGGAATTGGATTATCAAAGAAAACGTTGGGCAAGACTTCTTACGAAATTTTGATCGAGAAAGACGTTGACCCAAAATCTGCGATTGTAAAAACTCAGGTACAGAATTTGGATGTCATCCCAGCCAGCGTCCAGTTGGCCGGGGCAGAGGTGGAATTGATTCAGCTGGATGATCGGGAAAAGAGGCTGAAAAACGCCCTCGACCAGGTAAAACCTGACTACGACTATATTTTTATCGATTGTCCCCCATCCCTTGGTTTGCTGACGATCAATTCTTTGAGCGCTGTAGATTCTGTCCTGATACCGATCCAATGTGAATTTTATGCGTTGGAAGGGGTAAGCCAGTTGATGAGCACCATTGAAATTGTAAAGAGGAGCTTGAATGCAAAGCTGGAAATCCAAGGCGTCATTCTCAGCATGTTCGATGGCAGGACCAATCTTTCCATACAAGTAGTGGAAGAGGTGAAAAAATATTTTAGAGAAAAAGTATATACGACAGTGATTCCGAGAAATGTACGGCTTGCGGAAGCACCCAGCTATGGAATGCCAATCATGCAGTATGATCCAAAATCGGCAGGCGCACAGGCTTACATGGAGTTTGCAGAAGAATTCTTGAGTCTGGAGGATGAAAAATAATGGCAGCAGCAAAAAACAGGGGTTTGGGAAAAGGCCTGGATGCGCTTTTTGGCAATTCAGAGATTGACTTGCAGGAAAATTACGGCAATCATGGAGAACAGATGGAGAATAGCGGCATTTCTTTCATCGATGTCAACGACATCAAACCGAACGGGAAGCAGCCCCGGAAAAATTTCGATGAAGAAAAACTGGAAGAACTGGCAACTTCCATCAAAGAGCATGGTTTAATTCAACCTGTGATTTTGCGCCGTGCAGAGCATGGTTATGAAATCGTAGCAGGAGAAAGAAGATGGAGAGCCTGCAGAAAAGCAGGAATCAAAGAAGTCCCTTCAATCATCAAAGAATTGACCGATGAGCAGAACATGCTGATTGCCATCATCGAAAACATGCAGAGAGAAGATTTAAATCCAATAGAAGAAGCGGAGGGTTTAAATCAAATGGTCGTTTCCTTCGGCCTTACGCAGGAAGAAATTTCAAAGACCGTGGGAAAGAGCAGACCTTATATCGCCAATTCGTTGCGGCTCTTAAAACTTCCTGTGGAAATCAGGGATTTTCTTTCAGAGGGAAAACTTTCCGCTGGGCATGCCAGGGCGATTGTCGGAATCTCCGATCCTAAAAAACAGTTGGAAATTGCGAAATATGCCATTGCGAAAGAACTTTCCGTGAGAGAAATCGAAAAACTCGTGAAAGAGATGGGCAGCGACAAAAAAAGAGGTTCCAAAAAGAACCAAAAGAAAGCAGAAAAAACGCCGGATGTAAAACGTCTGGAAGAGGATTTGAAGCAGATTATGGGGACAAGAGTGAACCTTAACCAAAAAGGAAAAAAAGGCAAAATCGAGATTGAATATTACAGCCGAGAAGAGCTGGAAAGATTGATAGAACTATTGAAATCCCTTGAATGAGGGATTTTGTTTCATGTGAAACACATATAGTAAACGACGTCAGTATTGCCATTTTGGCGTAGTGGAAATCTAAGTTTTTGCGAAATCATAAAATAGAAAACGGACAATATGGAAGCCGCTTACTATAACCAAGATAGGCATTTCCACGCTGCTTGCGTTGTAGCCCAGCATGTATGCCATGATGGACGACTAAAGTACAAAAAGGATATATCCAGAAAATGTAAGACGTAACGTTTTAGTTGGTTAAGGCTAGTACCCTGCTCTTGCAAGCATTGCAGACGGAAAAAGTTCGGTGGGTCTTTTTTTGAGGAACTTGCCCGGGGAAGTGTATTAGACAGGAAATCCAGTTGCAATTGCTTGCATCCAGACTTTTGGGACTTGCCTGGAGAAATTTATTAGACAGGAAATTGCCAAGAAAACAAGATATTATTTTGTAGAAATTCTCAAGCGTAGCAATGACGAAAGAAGAAATAGAATTGCATATGGCACAGATTATCGAAGAATGTCGTGCCATTTACATACCGGTTAGCCACCATATCAATCCAAAAGTAACGATCAATATGCGAGCGCGCAAAAGATTTGCTGCCTGCAAACGTGTAAAAGGATCCTCCAACTATGAGATAGAGGTGGGGGAGATGCTTTTGCGGGTAAATGAGAAGCTGGTAAAAAGCATATTGGCTCACGAAATTTTACATACATGCCAGGGCTGTTACAATCATGGAAGTACATGGAAAACATATGCGGATCAAATGAATCAAGCGTATGGTTACGAAATCAGCACCACAACGACCTATGAAGCCCTGGGGCTGCATGCGCCCGAACAAAACAAGCGCATAAACTATGTGATTACTTGTCAAAACTGCGGCCAGCAAATGTATCGGCAGAAGCGTTCGCGCCTTGTTGCCCACATCGATGAGTATCGCTGCAAATGCGGCGGAAAGCTGGTATGCAGGAAAGTGGAGCAATCGGAATGATACGAAAACGGTTCGCCCCCATATTGGCGCATGAATCTATCAGGGTCTAATTACCCGCAGTTTTGCTGCAAGGCAGCACATTCGAAGTGTTTTGCCAAAAGAGCAGAAAGAGCAGCTTTTGAAAACATAGCTTCAGATGTTGCCCTTTTTGATGGCATCTTCAATATGGACTTTCAACTCGGATCACTACAGAACAAGGGCTGATGCCACCTTTTCCCCATATCCTTGCATGTATTTGCCTGGATCCCCATGCATTTCTGTCATGTTTCTACCTCCATCTATTTTCTACCATCATCTATGTTTCATTTGCAAAGGGAAGGATCATTTTCAGCACGAGACAGAGCGTTGGCATCGGAAATGGACCATAGCGCTATCCAGCTATTGATGACAGGAAAAATGAATCTTGCTGTTGGCCTCAACGGCTGCAGGATACCGGATGTGCTTTGGGCAAGCCGTGGAATTTACAAAGCGATGTTCAGGATTTTCGCATGCGATTCCTCATTGAAATTTTAGCCAGGTAAGGAAATAAAGAAAATCATATTGTTTTAAAAAAATTGAATGTAAAATATTTACAATTTCAGCGTTTCGTTGTATAATAGAAAGTAATAAATTTCCAAATCAAGAAATAAAAGGAGAGAAATTATGATCCGCAACGAACGCTGTACACTGTCGTTAAAGAACGATTTAATTTTCAAAGCCGTCTTCGGCAGGGACACGGAGGAGTGCAAATTCGTGTTGATGGCTCTTTTGAACCGCATCTTGGGCCGGGAGGAGGATCCCATCGTGAAGTTGGAGTACAAGAACCCCTTCATCATCGGGGAATACAAGGAAGAAAAGGGCAGCGTCCTGGATATCAAGGTCACCACGGACAGCGGCGAGTTGATCGACATTGAGATGCAAGTCTATGCCCACGAATACCTGAGGAACCGGCTGGTGTATTACCATGGAGGGTTGATACGGGGATCGTTGAAAAAGGGCGATGATTATGGTAAGATGTCAAAGACGATAACCATTTGCATCGTGGACGAGGTCGTCTTCCCCGGAACGGACGGGTACCTGAACCGCTTTTTCCTGATGGAGGAAAAAAGCCATGCCCGTTTCACGGATGCGACCGAAATCTGCCTGATCGAACTGCCCAAGGTGAACCGGGAGGGGAAACCCGCCAAGGAACTGACGCCGCTGGAGCTTTGCCTGGAATACATCAAGTATGCCAACGAGGAGGGGAGCGAGTATGCGGACTCCTTGGTGCGCCATGGGGGAAAGGAGCTAAAGATGGCTCAGCACATTCTGGAAAAGGTCACGGAAGAGGAACGCCTCAGGGAAAAGGCACTGGCCAGGGAAAAGTACCTGCGGGACGAAATCAGCAGGCAGGAGTCAATCAAAAAACATGACCAGTTAAAGCGGGAGGTCGCCCAAGGGCAGAAAGAACTTTCCGAGGGTCAGAAAGCCCTCTCCAGAGGTCGGCGGGAACTTGCCCAAGGAAAGAAAGAACTTTTCCAAGGGCAACAGGAACTGGCTCAAGGCCAACAGGAATTGGCGCAAGGGCAGCAGGAACTGGCTCAAGGCCAACAAGAATTGG
>CAZVBL010000005.1:28838-49117 GCA_964625475.1 uncultured Zhenpiania sp.
GAACTGATTCAAAGGGAGCAAGATCTTACCCAAAGGGAACAAGCAGTTGCCCAAGGTCAGCAACAATTGAAGCATTTGGAGAAAAGATACCAAGTAAAAGAATTGGACTTGGCGAGACGGCTTTTGGCCGATGGGATTCCCGTGGAAAAAGTCATGGAATACACAGGCCTCACAAAACAAATGATCCAGACCCTGTAAGCTGTTTGTTGCAGATTCTGGAAACCGGTTTCTTTGGATTGGGGCTTTTAGAATTTGATTCGTCAGGCTTTCCCGTCTTTCGCTTTTGCTTGTACTAAGAGGGAGTTTTATGCAAAGCATGGCTTATCTGCGGTAGCAGTAGTTTCACGGGAAGGAGGGTGCAAAATGGCAATGGCACAGACAGCTTTCCGAGCAAGACCGACTTTGTACCGTGGTCACACGATGGCGGAGATAAGGCTGACATCAGAACTTCCTGATATGTTCGCCAAATCGCATGAGTTGGAGGACGGAATCAGGAGAAAGCTGGGGGCGATCGTGTATGAAATATAACATTCCGGAAGTGGTTTTAAGGGAAGTCAGGCTGCTCGTGCGTCAACATAATAACATAATATTGATAAAGTGATATTGTTCGGTTCCTGCGCAAGAAGCACGCATACGAAAAGAAGCGATATTGACCTTGCGGTAAGCGGTGGAAACGCACTTGACTTTTATTACGATGTTGAAGAAAAACCCACACTTTGCTTATGTTCGATGTTGTGGAGCTTGACAAAGGAATTTCCAAAGAATTACAAGCTGAAATAAACAGGGATGGAGTAATGATATATGAAAAAGATTGACAATTTCTGCGAGGCGATTGCCAATCTAAAGGAAGGCTCCCTACTTGAAGAACCTTATACGATTGTAGAACAAACCGGCATTGTTGGACTGTTTGAAATTTGTTTTGAACAGTCATGGAAGCTTATGAAAGAAATGATCGAAAAACATGGTAGGTTCGAGGAAAAGATCGGCTCTCCGAGGGCTATTGTAAAAATTGCCTATCAATGCGGAATGATTGATGATGAGGACGGCTGGCTTGAACTGCTGGAATCAAGAAATGTCCTTGCTCACATGTACAGTTCTGAACAAGCTTTGTGTGTAATAAGAAAGCTGAAATCTCATTACATCCCTTTGTTTGAAACACTTAAAAATGAAATTGACAATCATTGGATAGTGTGAAGCAGGCTCATAGGATGGATGAAACATGCATCGGGTCTCACGGAACGCCGAAAGGAAGAAAATGCCTTAGGATGGGTTGGGCGGATGAATCACATACGGATGCATGCGGTAGAAATTTTGAATGGGAAAATCATTGATTTTCTGGCACTTGATAAATATAATGAAGGCGATTTGCTGGGCATAGGTGAAAATGGACAATCCAAGCTTTCCAGGCGACCTATGGCCGTGAGCTCCAGGGGGAGATGGCCTCACAGGACGCAAAGGCCGCATCCGCATAGGATGGGCAAGGGGGAAACGCCGTGAAAACGATACTTTTGATAGAGGACGATACGACCCTCAGGGCTGGCCTCGAATTTGACCTTTCCGCCGAGGGATATCGGGTTTTGGCGGCGGGAAGCCGCAAATCCGCCGCATCGCTGTTGAAACAAGACACAGATCTCGTTTTGTTGGACGTGAACCTCCCGGATGCGGACGGTTTTGCATTGTGCCGGGAAATCAAGGAAACGAAAGATGTTCCCATCATCTTTCTGACCTGCCGGGATCTGGAAACGGATGAGCTGCATGGGTTTGACTGCGGAGCCGATGACTATATGACAAAACCCTTTTCCATGCCGCTTTTAAAGAGGAGGATCACGGTCGCCCTGAGAAGGAAAGGCATCGGTGACATTTACGATGATGGAGTCCTGCGCATCGATTTTGACAAGCTGGAAGCCCATGCGGGCGAGAAAAGCATCGCATTTACGCCTACGGAATACAAACTGCTGAAGCTGTTTGCGCAGAATGCCGGAATTGTGCTGACAAGGCGCATTCTTCTGGAACGTTTATGGGACAACGAAAACAATTTCGTAGACGAACACGCTTTGACCGTGAACGTCAACCGGATTCGCGCAAAATTGGAAGACAAGGGTCACAAATACATCAAAACGGTTTACGGGATTGGGTATCTATGGAACGGTGAGAAGCAATGAAAATCATAGTTGTCGTTTTCTCTGTGTTGCTTGCGCTGCTCATTTTCGCAATCCTGCATGACAAGCGGGAAATTTCCAGGTTTTCAAAAGAGTTGGGGGACGTCCTCGATGACATGATTGCGGGGAAAGACCCTGATTTTGCGTTTACGGACGAGTCGCTCCTTGGAAAAATCAATATAAAGCTCAAGCGTTTGTATGAGATCCTGCACCGGAAAAGCGAGGAGTCAAAGCAGGACAAAGAAAGATTGAACGCTTTGATTTCCGATATTTCCCATCAGACAAAAACGCCCATTGCGAACCTGAAGCTGTACCATCAGATTTTGGCGGAACGGGAGCTTGACAAAGACAAACGGGACGAATTTCTTGCCCTTTCTTTGGCTCAGGCGGAAAAACTCGAATTTCTCATGTCCGCCCTTGTGAAAATGTCGCGGCTCGAAAATGGGATGATTTCCTTTTCAATCAAAAAGATGCCCGTGATCGACATCATTGCGGACGGTCTTGCGCAGATCATGCCATCTGCGGAAAAGAAACGGATTGCGGTGCATGTCCGCTGTCCGGATGACATCCATGGCTGCTGCGACAAAAAATGGACGTCCGAAGCCGTTTTCAACATCCTTGACAATGCGGTCAAATATGCGCCTGAGCGCAGCGACCTTTCCATCATCGTTGAACGAAACGAATTTTATGCCCTGATAAAAATCAAAGACAGCGGTCCAGGGATTCCAGAATCGGAACAGGCGAAAATATTTGGGCGGTTTTACCGCTCTGAAGTCGCAAAAGATGTGCCGGGATTGGGGATTGGGCTATTTCTCGCTCGGCAGATTGTATCCGGGCAAGGGGGCTATGTGATTGTAAAATCACAGCGAAATCACGGTGCGGAATTTACCGTGGGCATTCCTGTAGAATGAACGCCCTTGCGCTTTGCATGATACAGGAAACCTGGAATTTTTATGATTCACGCCAACAAAAAGCGCATCGCTTCATGCGCTTTTTTGTTGGCGTGAGAGGTTTTTGTGACATTTGGGATTTATGATGTTCTGTATGAGAAGCCCATAGATAAAAAGCCAAGGCCAAATTTGAAGGGCTTTGAAAATTTGGCTCAGGCTGAAAAAGAGGCAGCAAGGAAGCAGGGAAGAAAGCCCCTATGCCGATTGCTCCATCGTGATGCGGCTCGGTCAGCAAGGCAAGATGGGCAATTCCCTGTTGGCTGCAAGGGATATGAACCACAGCGATCTTATGGCAGAAAGGAGTGTACGGCATATGAATGTGCTAAGAACAGAACGTTTAAAAAAATATTACGGTTCCGGGGACAACATTGTAAAAGCGTTGGATGGCGTTGACTTTTCTGTAGAAGATGGGGAGTTCGTTGCGGTTGTGGGAACCTCCGGGAGCGGGAAATCAACGCTTCTTCACATGGCGGGCGGCCTTGACAATCCCACGGAAGGCCATGTGATGGTTGACGGAAAGGAAATTTCCCAAATGACTGCGGATGAGCTGACGATTTTCCGGCGCAGGCAGATTGGCTTTGTTTTCCAAAACTACAATCTCATTCCCATGCTTACCGTTTATGAAAACATCATCCTGCCGATTGAACTTGACGGCAACAAAGTCGATGAGGCCTATGTCGGTGGCATTATGGAATTGCTGCACCTGGACGACAAGCGAAACCGCTTCCCGAATCACCTGTCAGGTGGACAGCAGCAGCGCGTTGCGATTGCCCGCGCCATAGCGTCAAAGCCGGCGCTCATCCTCGCAGATGAACCCACGGGAAATTTGGACAGCAAGACCGGACAGGAGGTTTTGGGGCTTTTGAAACAGACATCGGAACGCTTTCACCAGACCCTCGTCATGGTTACCCACAACCTTGAAATCGCACAGCTTGCGGATCGGACGGTGCGCATGGAAGATGGGAAGATTGTGGGGTGACGATTTATCATGATAAAGAACAATAACGGTAAAATACTGCGAAAATTAAGTGTCCGAAGCCTTAAATCCGGCAAAATGCGAAATGCCTTTGTCATCATAACGGTTGCGATGACCGCTGCTTTGATTTCCGGATTGGCAGGGGTTACGGTGGGAATGGAAAAAGAGGAAGAACGCCAGCTTGATACCATGCAGCACGTGGTTTACACGAACGTGACCGATGCGCAGATCGATGCTTTGCGGCAGGATGAACGCACGGAGGAGGTCATGGCTTACAAAATGGGAGACGCATTTGAAGAAAATGGATACCGTCTCTGCGCCGGGTACTTTCCAACGGACAGCAAGACCATCGAGACGGCCGCATCGGAAATTTCCCAGGGGCGCTATCCGCAAAAGAAGAACGAAATCGCCGTAGACAAGGCCTATATGGCATGCATTGGAAAAAAGCCTGTGATCGGCGAGGAGATCGAGATCGCATGGCTTGACGGAACTGCCGAGCGTTTTGTCGTGTCGGGCTATACGGATGACAAGACCAGCGCCAGGGACTTTATGGTGATGCTTTCGGAGAAATACGCCGAAAACGGGTCGCAACTGAAAGACGTACCTTATTCCGCAGCTGTCAGAATCCGTGGCGCAGACGAAATGAACAGCGATGATTTTCTGAACGAGATTAGGAGCATCGGTGAGCAAATCGGCGTGGCAAGGCACGATATCGTTGAAAACAACAGGTTCGTCACGAACAAAAGCCTGACATTCGGGGACATCATTGCGGTGGCAGTCGTAAGCATTGCGATTTTGCTTGCAAGCGTGCTGGTCATATACAGCATTTTTTACATATCCATCTCCGACAAAATGCGCCAGTTCGGCCAATTCCGCACGATCGGAACGACTTCAAAGCAGATACGGAACATGGTGAACATGGAGGGCGTTTCTCTTGGAATGATCGGCGTTGCGCTGGGTCTTTTCATCGGCACGGGCTTTGCGTATGCGTTGAAGCCCGCAGGCTTTTATTTCCCGAACACCCTTGCGATCTGGGGAATTACGGCCATTTCCGATTTGATTGCGGTAATCCTGTCCATCAGAAAGCCCGCGAAGCTCGCCGCATCTGTTTCGCCCGTTGAAGCAGCGAAGGCAAGCAGTTACGAGGAAGGCAAAATTTCAAAGCGCAGGGTCTTGACGCCGTTGGGGCTTGCCAAAATCAGTTCGGACAGAAACCGGAAGAAATCCCGCATGACCGCCATTTCTTTGGGAATCGGGGGCGTGCTTTTCCTCTGTGGGGCAACCATCCTCAGTTCCTTTAGCCAGGAGGACTACTCCCGGCAGCTCGAATTTCACTTTGGGGAATACGCCCTGCACCTTTCGTCAAACGCAGAGGAGGCAGCAGAACGCGGAATCACAGACCTGCAGCTTTCCAACGTCCTGAACGATGAATTGAAAGAAAAGATCGAGTCTCTTCCAGGCGTGAAGCGCGTGACCGCCATGGAGCAGCTCGGCGTGACCTATGAATACAACCATTACCGGGCAGATGACAGTGCGACGCCCTTTGACAGAGAAGAGATGGCGCTTTTGAACAGGAGCAGAGAAAGCAAAGCTGCATTTGACTACGATGAAATGGTTTCAGAAAAAGAAATCATCATCACGAACAACGATACCGTAGAGGAAATCTTTGGCTGGAGATTCCAGACAGGGGACAAGATCCTGCTCCGCTGGTACGATGGTGCGAGTTATCGGGAGGATGCGTTCAGGATCGCAGGCTGCGTCGATCCGACGGCATTGTATAACGACAGGGAAGCTTCGGAAAGTGGCAAGCGATTGGAGATAGAATCCGGGTGGTTCCTGATTCCCAGGGAACTTGCGGACGACATGGTTTCCCATAGCCACAATTTTTATGATGCGTTTGTTGTTTCCGTTGCGGATTGGCAAAACGATACAGAGGTAAAAGGGTTTCTCGAAGCCGTGGTTGACGAGAACGCAGCGTTGTCCCTTGGAACGTTGAAGGAAGAAATGGAAGCCAACGAAACGACGTTTTTGTCAATCCAATATATGGTTTATGGCTTGTCTGCGTTCGTCATCGGATTTGCGTTGCTCAACCTGACTAACACGCTTGTCTCCAGCACCATGGCACGAAAAAAGGAGTTTGCCATGCTCCGTTCCATCGGGATGGGCAACGGCCAGCTCCGCAACATGATTGTCGGAGAAGGGCTCATCCTGGCGGTGAAAAACATCGTCATCACCGCCACGTTCGGAACGGCGGCAGGATGTCTCTTGATTGCCGCAGCGAGAGAAGTCGGCATCCATTACCTGCATTGGCATTTTCCGCTGTGGTATCTGGCGGGCTATTGCATGGTTGTAGTTGCGGTTCCTGTCATGATTGCGAGGGTCATGGTTGCGATTTTGGACAAAAGAACGCTTGTGGAACGACTCAGGGAAATTGACATTGCGGCATGATTGAAGCTGGCCACCGTCAATGCGGGCATGTGCGCCCCCATGTCCTGCATGCGAGTGATTTCGATGAGCAAAAATCTTTACACGAATTTTTAGAAAAGGTTTATCAAAAGATAAATTCGGATTGGGCTGCAAAATGAAAATGAATCGTAATATATTCAAGAAAATCTTCATGTATATCACAGGACTTTTTGTAATGACGATCGGGATAGCCGTATCTGTCAAATCAAACTTAGGCGTATCTCCTGTCAGTTCCATTCCATATACAATGACTTGCATATGGGGAATTGAAATGGGGAAAGCAACGATTCTGCTCCATATTTTTTTAGTCTTATTACAGGTTATTCTGAAAAGGAAAAACTATAAGCTCAAAAATCTTCTGCAGATTGTTGTAGGCATCATGTTTGGATATTTTACCACTTTTTGTAACTGGGGCGTAGGATTTTTGACAGATCCGCAGAACATCATTATCAGAATATGTATGGCGATAATCAGCACCATATTGATTGCTTTTGGAATATTTCTGTATTTGCCGGCTGACATTATGCCATTAGCGGGAGAAGGAGCAGTGCAAGCAGTATCTGATGTAAGCGGCATCGCATTTCCAAAGGTCAAGGTAGGCTTTGATGTCGGCATGGTAACGGTTTCTCTGATTACCTGCCTTGTTCTTATAAAGAGCCTTGGAAGCGTGGGAATAGGAACAATGATTGCCGCTGTTTTGGTTGGCATGGAGTTAGGGTGCATAACAAAATGCTTTGGGAACCTTAGAGACAGATGGCTTAACAACAACGAGAAAAAGTAACTTTTAATAAAAGGCCGCAACGGATATGCGGTAGGCGCAGGAACCGCCCTGGCGGTAAAGGCGGGGGACGGCGCAGCCGTCTCCCCAAGCGTGACTGCCTTCGAAACGCCGGAGCAGTTGATGAAAAGTTTCGACCTTGACGGCGAAGGCGAAGAGTCTATAGGCAAGGTGCAGTTCGGAACCAATGGTACTGGTAATGATGCGACGGTCAAGAAGCTGGGCGGTAAAGCGATCCGCCAGAAGAAAAGCGTCAAGTGCTGCGTGGTCGCATACAAGGTCGTCAATGGCAAGAAGGTTGCGATTGCGAAGACGATCACGGCGCAGGTGGCAGGGAAGAAGGACGCTTCCAGGACGAACCCAAAGGATATCAAACTGCGGAAAGCTTCTTATCGCATCAAGGTCGGGAAGTCCGTTTCTATCAAGGCGGCGACCGTAAAGGCGAAGGCCGGCAGGAAAATCGTGAAACACGTGCCGGAATTCAGATATGCGTCGTCCAACGAGGAAATTGCGACCGTTTCTTCCAAGGGCAGGGTCACGGCAAAGAAAAAGGGCGCGTGCCAGGTGTATGTGTACGCTGTAAACGGCTATGCCAGGAAGATCAGCCTGAAGTGTTCCCGATGGCTGGTGGGGAAGCTGGCCGGGAACCCGTGCGGCCAGCTTCCCCCATTGCCTGCCGCTATTTGCCCAGCAGTTCCCGCTCGATGGTTTCCCGCGCCTCCGGCGCTTGCCGGTCCATTTTCTCCGGGAACCCAAAGTAGGAGACGCAGGCGATGTTGTCGCCGCCGACCTTTGGCGCATCGGGTTTCAGCTGCCGATTGGCAAAGTCCATTTCCCGCAGGGTTTCAAAGATTCCCGGGAAGTCCACTTCGCCCTCGCCCATCGCCGTGTGCTGGTGAATGGTGACATCGGCTGCTCCCCTTTGGTTGAGCCACGGCGGATTGAGGATGTAACGGCAGTCCTTCGTCTGGTTGAACGTGTCCGCAAACAGAACGTGAGTCAGCTCGTCCCCCGCATACCGCAGCATGTGGCGCACGTCCCCCTTGCCCTGGTCGTAAAAGAAGCCGTGTGAAGCGGAATACACATAGCCCAGGTTCTTGGAGCGGAAGGATTTGACGATGTCGCATGCTTCATCGTTCAGTTCGCAAAAGTCATAGGGATGGGACTGGATTTCCACCCGCAGGCCCTCCCGTTCTATGATCGGGAGCAATTCCTCCATGGATCTGTAGAACATGCCGTTGCAGATTTCCTGCTGGTTGGGGTCGCCGGAAAATTCGGTGTTGATGACAGGAACGCCCATGTCAACGGCGATTTCGATGATCCGTTTCCAGTTCGCCACCGCATGCTGCCGCTGTTCCTCCGTGGGTCCCGACCAGCGGTACACAACGATGAAAGAGGAAATTTCCACGCCCGTTTCCTTCAGCGCCTGACGGTATTCCGCCTCCGCTTCTTTGGAAAAGAGCGGGTGTTTGTAAAAGGGGTTGATCCTTGGGTGGGGGGATTGCTCGATGTACTTGTATCCCCAATCTGCAACTTTGTGTACCATGTCGTTGATGCTCATCTGCTTTGCCAGGACATCAACATCAAATGCAATTTTCATGACGCTCTCCTTTCCATACGCATCGTTATCATACGCCTGTTTCTATCTCTGCCAATTGTGCCATGCCCCATGATCGGTATCCTTACATGGAGCAGCATCGAACCCTTTTCGCAAATCAGGTTCCCATCATCGGCAGTTGAACACCTGGATATGGTGCTTGACGTTTTCGTAGGTTCCTCGCACCATGGCTTCGTTCAAATCAAAGTAATTGTGTTCCCCTTCGGTTTTCAAATATTCCTCCGCGCGCTGGGTCAATTTTTGAAAGCTGGCGGTGGCGATGTTGACCTTTGCGATTCCCAGGGAAATGGCCTTTTGGAAGTCCCCGTCCGTAATGCCGCTGCCGCCGTGGAGGACCAGGGGCACGCCGGTCTGGCGATGGATCTCTTCCAGCACGTCAAAGGCCAGCTTCGGTGCTGCCCGATAGTTGCCGTGGGCGTTGCCGATGGCTACGGCAAGTGCGTCCACGCCTGTTTTTTCGCAGAACGTCCTGGCAGCCTGGGGGTCGGTGCATTGGATTCCATGGTCGCTGCTGCCATCTTCGCTGCCGCCAACCAGACCAAGCTCTGCCTCCACGGTAGCCCCATGTCCTGCGGCCAGCTCCGCGATTTGATTCGTCCTCCGTATGTTTTCTTCAAAGGGAAGCAGGGAGCCATCGAACATGACGGAGGTAAAGCCCAGATCCAGGGCTTTTTCCACGGTTTCCCCGGTAAGGCCGTGATCCAAATGGACGGCGATTTCCACGTTGGCCTCCCTTGCGGCTTGCACCATCATGGGACCCATCAAAGCCAGGGGGGAATGGTTTAACCGGGCTTCGGCGATTTGCAGGATGATGGGTGTGTCCAGTTCCTCTGCGGCCTGCACTGCGCCTTTCACCATTTCCATGTTCCCCACGCTGAATGCGCCTACGCCCCTGTTCTCGCCAGACGCGCGCCGCAGCAGTTTTTTCATCGTTACTAAAGCCATCTTTTCGCTCCTCCTTTGCCTCGTTACTGTGCGTCGTGGAGCCAAGTGTAGGCTTCGTCCTCGCAGCGATCCGTCTGGAGCCATGGGTTGCCGTCCAGGTGGCGAATCATCCAGCAGGTGTACATCTCGAATCCCGGCGCGACGGCCTGGGGATGCAGCTCGCCGCCTGGGATGGCGGAAAAGCTGTTGTTGACGCTCTTGAACACCTGATCGCCGACGAAGCTTGCGCCAAAGCCTTCCGGCCTGTCGAACTTGAAGAGATATGTCTCCGGCTGCGGGTGGCGGTGGGGCAGGTAGCCGGACCAGTTGCCCTTGTCGTTGAGCACTTCGCCCAACACCATGTTGGAGTCCGGATTGATGTCATGGTCAAAGATGGTGCTGACGCGCCGCTTCGCCACGTTTCCGAACTTGCCCACGCAGGAATAGCCCCACGGCGCATCTTCGGGCGCGTATAGGCGGCTGCCAAATTTGCGGTCATTGTGGGTGCGCTGCACCAAAATTTCCGATTCCCCTTCCGAAGCGATTTCCGCTTTTGTGCCGGAACACACATGCAGGCACCAGGGGCCTTCTGTAAATACGTCCTTGCGGCTGACGGACTTCTTCTGGTTTTCCCATTCATAGGTCACGGATCCTGACAACAGAAGCAACGCCGTTTCCTCGCCCTGGTGGAAAAATTCCCTGCGTTCCCCTGGTTTCATTCGATAAACCCGAATGTCCATCAACATGTCCCGGTATTCGTTTTCATAAGTAGTCAGGATCATTTCTCCCGATGGGTCAAATTTCGGATATCCAAACACTTTTTTTGTTTCCTTTTCCATGATTGCTGCCTCCCTCATTTCTATGATGCTGGAACTGGTTTATATTGTTTATTGTTTATGATGCTGGAACTGCTTTCTGCTACTGGAATTATGGTTTGCGGCATTTCCAGCTTTCCAGGATTCCAACGTGCCTGCGGCGTGCTGCCTGGCATCATCCATGGGAAACAACTTCGTATCGTGTTTCCCAATTCACGAACCAGCCGCTTCCCTTGCCCGTTTCCCCGATGGTACAGCCGCTTGTTTGCGCAATGGTGCGGCTGCTTGTTTGCTTGACGGCACGCTGCCTGTTTTTCCGATAAGATGGTGCGGCTGCTTGTTTTACCGATGGCACGGCTGCCCGTTGCCCCCAATAAGATGGCGTGGCTGCCCTAAGCCGCGCTAATACCTGCGCGCTGCCTGGCGGCCTTTCAGTACGCCCTCGCAGGCTTTCCTGACGCTCTCTTTTTTTGATGTCTGGGCAATGCCCACATCCCACCAGGATTCGTAGCCGTCCGTCATGGTCTTTGGAATGACTTTCAAGTCGAACAGGCAGGCTACATCCTGCTGTTTTGCGTCCGCAAGCGCAGCCTCCAGCTCCGCTATGGTTTTGCAGGTGTAGGCTTTCAGGCCGTAGCCCTCTGCGATTTTGGCGTAATCCACCGGGATCAAATCGCCGTGCGGCTTTTTTCCGTCTGTGTATCGGAACTCCGTTGCGATGCTGCCGATTCCGTGGTTCATTTCCAGGTTGTTGATGCAACCGAAGCCGCAATTGTCAAATACCAGGATATTGACCTTCTGCCGTTCCTGCATGATGGTCATGATTTCGCTGTGGAGCATCTGGAAACTGGCGTCGCCCACTACGGAGTACACCTCGTTGTCCGGCTCTGCCATTTTCACTCCCAGGGCAGCGGCCACCTCGTAGCCCATGCAGGAGTAACCGTATTCCGCATGATAGCCGCCCCGCTTGTCGGTGGTCCACATTCTCTGCAGACAGCTTGGCAGGGAGCCGCCGGCTGTGATGATGGTCGCATCCTCATCGATGACCCTGCGGATTGCGGCAAGAGCGGCGGTCTGGCTAATCTTGCCCTCCGTCAGCCTGACAAATTCCGGAATGGTGCGGGGATCCCTCGCTTTGATGATCGGCTCAAAGTCGTCTCCCGTGTATTGGATTTCCGCAAGGCGCTTCATTTCCTCGTCCCAAGCCTGTTTCGCTTCCTGGATTTCGTTCTTGTAAGCGGACACATAGCTGCGCTTTCTCAGCTTTTGGGTCAGGGCTTCCACAGTGGCTTTGGCATCCCCCAGCGCCTTGACGGCATCCATCTTGTAAGCGTGGTACCTGCAATTGTTGATGGTCGCAAAGCGCACGTTTTCATTTTTGAACAGCCATTTGGAACTGGTGGTGAAGTCCGACATCCGGGAACCGATGGCGATTACCGCGTCTGCGTCTCTGGCGATGATGTTGGATGCGTAGGTGCCAGTCACGCCGATGCCGCCCAGACAGTAGGGGTGGCTGGATTTGCATGCGCTCTTTCCGCCCTGGCTTTCGCCAAAGGGAATGTGAAATTCCTCGCAGAACGCTTCCACAGCCGCTCCTGCCTCCGAGTAGCGGACGCCGCCGCCTACGATGACCAGCGGTTTTTTCGACTCTGCGATGACCTGCGCAACATCCTCCAGTTCCTCTTCAACTGCGACCGGGCGGGTGATCCGGTGGACTCTCTTTTGGAAAAAGTAATCCGGGAAGTCAAAGGCTTCGCCCTCCACGTCCTGGCAAAGGGCGATACAGCATGCGCCTGTTTCCGCAGGATCGGTCAGCACCCGCATGGCGTTGATGAGGGCCGTCATGATCATTTCCGGCCTTGTGATCCTGTCCCAGTATTTGCATACGGGGCGGAAAGCATCGTTGGTGGTGATGGCAAGGCTGCTGCTTTGTTCCAGCTGCTGGAGCACCGGGTCAGGCTGCCTGGACGCAAATGTGTCTGCGGGAAATACCAGGAGCGGGATGTTGTTCACCGTGGCAGTGGCGCAGGCGGTCACCATGTTGGCGGCTCCCGGTCCGATCGATGATGCGCAGGGGATGATTTTCCTGCGGCCACTCTGTTTTGCGAATGCGGTTGCCACATGGCACATGCCCTGTTCGTTCCTGCCCTGCATCACTTTCAGGCTGCCGGGATCCGTATCCAGGGCTTCCCCCAGGCCGACTGCGATGCCGTGCCCGAATATGGTAAAAAAACCTTCCACGAATTTTGTTTCCACGCCATCCATGGAAACGTACTGGTTGTCAAGAAATCTGACAATCGCCTGCGCGGTCGTCATTCTCGTTGTCTTTGCCATGGCCTCGTTCCTCCTTGTTTCCTCCATTGCTTGCGTTTTGTTCACGCCCTGGCGATCATTTCGCCGTATTTTTCTTTTTCTTCTTTGATGAAAGCCGCCACTTCCGCAGGCCCCGGCAGGGAGTCGGAGCAGTTGTTGCTGCGCACCATCATGGATGCTTCTGCGGATCCAAATTCCAGGCAGTCAATGATTTCCCAGCCCTGGTACAAGCCGTACAGAAAGCCGGAACCGTACCCATCGCCGCCGCCGAAGCCCTTTCTCGCTTCCACCGGAAACGGCTTGATGCTAAAGCTCTGCCCATCGGAAACGTAGGCGGTGGAGCCTTGCATCCCGTGTTTGATGACCACGATTTTGGCATTGTGCCTCTGCCAGTAGGTTGCGCTTTCCCGATCCGTCATGCCCGGCTGGATCAGGTGTTCCGTAAGGTCGAACTCCTCCCTGGAACCCATGATGATGTCGGCCTCTTTGCCAATCATGGAATAATAGATGGAAATTTCGTCCTTGTTTTTCCAGTTGTATTCCCGATAGTCGATGTCAAAGATGATGCGGGTGTCGTTTTTCTTTGCCAGCAGAACCGCTTTGATGGCCGCCTCGCGGGAAGGGCTTTCCGCCAGGGAAGTGCCGGAAATGAGGATGGCCTTGGCATTTTTGATGTACGCTTCATCGATGTCATCCACATGGAGCTGGAGATCGGCGATGCAGTTGCGGTACATCAGGATGTGGCTTTCTTTGGGGGAAAGCATTTCCGTGAAGGTCAGACCCAGCTTTTCCCCGCCGGTGCATCTTGTGATGTGGGACGTGTCGATGCCCTGTTCGTTGAAATAATCCACTACGAAATCGCCGAACTGGTCATCCGAAACCTTGCCCAGGAACCCCGCTTTCAGCCCGTGCCGGGTCACGCCAACGGCGATGTTGGCCGGGGAGCCGCCCACGAATTTTTCAAACATGTGTACCTGCTTTAGCGGTTTGAACGATTCCTTCACCTGGTCGTTGTAAGCCGGGTTGAAATCAATGGCCACTCTGCCGAGCAGTATCAAGTCCATGGGCTTGGATTCATCGAATGCGATGTACTTCATGACGTTCCTCCCTTTCTGTTTGCGTAAGTTGGGGCGGCACTGGCGCATGCCTCATGTTTTCATGCCTTCCTGTCTGGTTGACAATTAGGATGTGTTTGCCGCCTGTCGTTTCGTGCTTTATGTGTGCCTGTTGCCCCGCATGTTACGCATCGTTTCCTAGCACACGGTGCGCCATTCCATGTGCATTGTCCCATTTTGCATGCACTTTGCGCATCGACCGATGCGTTGTGGCCGATTGTTCGGACACGTTGCGCATGTGTCTGATGGTTTGCGTTCTGGGTGTGGCTTTGCGTGCTTTGCTCTGTGCCAATATGATAACACACATTTTTGATGTGTGCAAGCACATATTTTGCTTTTTTCGGAAAAATAATGGCGAAACGATGGAAAAGAAAAGGCTGCGCATCAAACGCAACCTGATATGATGCATGAATCCTTTTGGTCGCCTTAATCGCCCGTTTGTGCGCAAATGGGGACTCGATTCCCGGTGCGGCCAGCTCTAAAGATTGTGCTTGGTTTTGATGACAATATCGGTGAACAAATGCTCCTGCTCAGGTTCGCTCCCTTTCAGCAGCCTGTCGGCCAGGATGTGTATGGCGCGATAGCCCTGTGCGTAGCCGTTTTGGTCGATGAGGAAATCTGCGGTTCCCTTTTTCAGCATGTCCTCGTTTTGAGGCGTTTGGTCGTACATGATGACGTAGGGTCTTTTGTCCAGTCCCAATTTGCGAAACGCCGTCCCCAGGCCCGGCTGCCCGCCGGAAACGATGAAGATTCCGTTGATTCCGGGAATGTTCATCATGGCGTGTTTGACGATATGCTCCACTTCCGCCGCCTGGTCGAAGCTGCCATGCACGCCTGCCAGTTCCAGATCGGGGCAGGTCTTTTTGATTTCCTCTATGAATCCTTCGATGCGCATATTGTTGACATGGCTGCCGAAGTGTCCTGTAATGATCAGGATTTTCCCTGTGCCGCGGGTCAGCATCCCCATGAGCCCGGCGGCAGTCTGGCCGCTCCTGCGGTTGTCCATTCCTACAAAGTTGCTGCGCCTCGTGCCTACGATGTCGGAGTTGAACGTAACGACTGGAATCCCCTTTTCCCCGACCAGCATGTTGATTCGCTGCCGGATTCCGTTGCTGTCCACGGGCATGATCGCAAGGCCGCAAATGCCTCTGGAAACGAGGGAGTCCATGGCAAGCTGCTGCTTCGATTCGTCCACGCCCGGATCTTCCGCGAGGAAGACGGTGATGCCCTGTGCAGCCAACTCTTCTGTGGCTTTCTGGATTCCCCTGTTGATTTCCATCATGAACGGGGAGTCGGCAAGCTGCGTAACTACGCCGATTTTGCGGCTGCGCCCCTTTGTGTCGTCCTTTTTCCTGGCCTTGTGGACGTACCCCAGCTCATCGGCCGCTGCCCGGATTTTTTTCTCCGCTTCGGGGCTGACCCGTCCTCGCTGGTTCATGACCCTGTCCACCGTCCCTCTGGAAACGCCCGCTCGTTCTGCGATTTGCCGTATCGTTACTCTCGTCATTTGATCAAAACTCCCCTTTGGCAAAATCCCGATTTCCGAACCAACGTACTTTCTGGGTAGCTTTCTCGAAAATCAGGGGTTTTGCTTATTTTGGTGTGCATATTGTGTGTCATATGTCGATAAAATCCGTTCGCACGCATTATAGCACAAATTTGGTTGTTTGAAAAGTGTCTTTTAGAAAGGCGTGCGGTGAGGTGCGCAGCGAAAAACGGGCGGCACCACAGCTGCAGCCATCATCGCAATCGGGTTCTGCGGTGCGGTGATTAAAAGCCTGTATAGGAATTAGCCGCAAAATTTCACAAAATCGAGCGGTGATACGAAAAAAGCGCATGTGTCAAATAAAAACCATCAGTTGAACTGGTGCTTTTTTCCATGCTTGTCGGGCGCAATCAAAGAAAACGACTTACAAAAAGATCTGTGAGCCGCTTTTTTGATAACGGAAAAGGCAGTCACTGTTTGTTCTGTTCCCGCTGTTTCAGGCTGTTCATCAGGCCGCCCTTTGCCATGATGTCCTTGATAAATTCGGGGAAGGGCAGTGCCTGGTAAGTTTCGTTTTTCGTAAGGTTGGCGATGACGCCGGTGTTAAAGTCGATGCTCACCGCATCGCCGTCCTGGATTTTTTCGCTCGCTTCGGTGCATTCCAAAATCGGCAGCCCGATATTGATGGCGTTGCGATAAAAAATCCGGGCGAAAGTCGCAGCGATGACGCAGCTGATGCCGCTGGCCTTGATTGCGATGGGCGCATGCTCCCGGGAAGAGCCGCAGCCAAAATTGTCGCCTGCCACCATGATGTCACCCGGTTTCACTTTGTTGACAAATTCCTTGTCGATGTCCTCCATGCAGTGGGAAGCCAGCTCCTTGTGATCCTGGGTGTTCAAGTGCCGCGCAGGAATGATGACATCCGTATCCACATTGTTTCCATATTTATGGACCCTTCCTTTTGCATCCATTTCAGTTGCCTCCTTTCGGCGCGCTGATTTTGCCCGCAATGGCAGAAGCAGCGGCAACGGCAGGGCTTGCCAGGTATACTTCGCTGTCAACGTGACCCATCCTGCCCACAAAGTTTCGATTCGTCGTAGCCACGCAGCGTTCGCCAGCGGCCAGGATGCCCATGTGTCCCCCCAGGCACGGCCCGCAGGTGGGCGTGGAAACGACGCAGCCAGCGTCGATGAAGGTTTCCAGGTATCCCTGTTCGATGCACGCCTTGTAAATTTGCTGGGTGGCAGGAATGATGATGGCGCGCACATCGGGGTGGATATGCCGCCCCTTGAGGATGCCAGCGGCGATTTTCATGTCGCTGAGCCTTCCGTTGGTGCAGGAGCCGATGACTACCTGCTGAATGGGAACGTCTCCCACTTCATCCACCGTTTTGGCATTTTCCGGCAGGTGCGGGAAAGAAACGGTCGGGCGCAGTGCGGAAAGGTCGATGGTGTGCGTTTCGTCATACTCCGCGTCCGGGTCAGCCTCGTATTTGGTCCACGTCCTGTTTGTCCGGCCTTCCATGAAAGTCTCGGTCGCCTCGTCCACCGGGAAGATCCCGTTCTTTGCGCCAGCTTCGATTGCCATGTTGGCGATGCACAGGCGGTCGTCCATGGACAGGCTCTTTACGCCATCGCCCGTAAATTCCATGGATTTATACAAAGCGCCGTCAACGCCGATTTTTCCAATGATGTGCAGGATGACGTCTTTTCCGCTGACACCCTCTGGCAGCGAACCTTTCAGTTCAAATTTCAATGCGGCTGGGATTTTGAACCAGGCCTGCCCCGTTGCCATTCCAGCGGCCAGGTCCGTGCTGCCGACTCCTGTGGAAAAGGCGCCCAATGCTCCGTAGGTGCAGGTGTGGGAATCCGCGCCGATGATGGCGTCCCCCGGGGCAACCAGGCCCTGCTCCGGCAGCAGGGCATGTTCGATTCCCATGTTCCCTACGTCATAAAAATGATCCAGGCCAAACCGTTTTGCAAATGTCCGGCACTGCACACATTGTTCGGCGGATTTGATGTCCTTGTTGGGCGTAAAGTGATCCATGACCAGAGAGATTTTGCTCTTGTCAAAGACCTGATCGAACGCCGCTTTTTCAAACTCGTTGATGGCGACGGGGCCGGTAATGTCGTTCGCCAGAACCATGTCCAGGTTCGCCCGGATGAGCTGGCCTGCTTCCACATGCGCAAGGCCAGCGTGGGCGGCAAGGATTTTCTGTGTCATTGTCATTCCCATAATGCGATTCCTCCTATCTTTATATTATGTAGAAAATATCGTTTGCATCATTTCCAAAATTTAAGATGTTTTTGCCTTCCAGATGCTTTGGCTGGTGCTGTCCGTTTTGTCAGGGTCGCGAATGCGTTGTGGAAAAAGGCAGCAAAGCCTGTCGCTGAAATGCAATCGGCGCACTTGGCTTTTCCCAATGCCGCTGCGGCATCTTCCGATTATTTTATGAATTGTTTTACTTTGTTTTCCCGGTTCACGGCACTCACCAACGCATTGACGGATGCCAGGATGATGTCTTTGTGGGTGCCCACGCCCCAGTATTGGTTGCCATCGCTGTCCTGGAGGCAGACATAGGCCGCCGCCCTGGAAGTGGAACGGGTTTCCAGCGCATGCTCCGAGTAGGAGACCAGCGAATAATCAAAGTTGTAGGGCGCTTTTTTCAAGCCGTTGTTGACAGCGTTCAGCCGCCCGTTCCCTTCGGCGTGAAGCTCGAACACCTCGCCTTTGATGTCCACATGCATGTCCACGATCATGCCATCGTCCGCCTTGTAGGTGGACATTTTCTTGAAGGTGGCATCCGTAATGTCGATAGGGTCAAAGTAGTTGATGTACTCTTCGCTAAATTCTTCAAAAATTTCCTCCGGGGAAAGTTCTTTGTGGGCGCTGTCCGAGATCTCCTTCATTCGATAGCCCACCTCTTCCCGCATGGCCTTTGGCAGCTCGAACCCATAATTTTGCTGCAGCACATAGGCGACGCCGCCCTTTCCGGACTGGCTGTTGATGCGGATCACGTCCGCTTCGTACTCCCTGCCCACGTCCTTGGGATCCAGCGGCAGATAGGGAACCGTCCAGCGGTGAAGTCCCTTGTCGCTGCGCCATTTCATGCCTTTGGCGATCGCATCCTGGTGGGAGCCAGAGAACGCTGCGAACACCAACTGTCCGCCGTAAGGCTGGCGGGGAGGCACCTTCAAATCCGTGAATTTTTCATACATTTCCACCACCTTCGGCATGTTGGAAAAATCCAGCTTCGGATCCACGCCGTGGGAGAACAGGTTCATGGCCAGCGTGACGATGTCCACGTTTCCGGTTCGTTCGCCATTTCCAAAGAGGGTGCCTTCTATCCGATCGGCTCCCGCCAGCATGCCCAGCTCCGCATCGGCCACGCCGGTTCCCCGGTCGTTGTGGGGATGGAGGGAAACGAGGATGTTTTCCCGCTGGTGGAGATTGTTGCTCATGTATTCGATCTGGTTCGCATAAATGTGCGGCAGGGACATGGAAACGGTGGCAGGCAGGTTGATGATGACTTTCTGCTGCGGCGTTGGTTCCCAAATGTCGATGACGGCGTTGCAAATGTCCCGGGCAAATTCCATTTCCGTGCCGGTGAAGCTTTCCGGCGAATACTCGAACTGAAATTCCGTGTCCGGGTAGTCGGCTGCCCGTTCCTTTATCATCCTTGCGCCCGATGTGGCGATTTCGATGATTTCCTCCTTGCTGGCCTTGAACACCTGCTCCCTTTGCGCCAGCGAAGTGGAATTGTACAGATGCACCACCGCTTTTTTCGCTCCGACCAGAGCCTTGAAGGTGCGGTCGATGATGTGTTTTCGGGACTGGGTCAGAACCTGGATCGTCACATCGTCCGGAATCAGGTCATCGTCGATCAATTTCCGAAGAAACCTGTATTCGGTTTTGGAAGCGGCAGGGAACCCCACCTCGATTTCCTTGAAGCCCAGCGTTATGAGAAACTGGAAAAACTCCACCTTTTCCTGCAGGGTCATGGGAACGATCAACGCCTGGTTTCCGTCCCGCAAATCGACGCTGCACCAAATGGGCGCTTTTTCAATGTGGTCTTTTTTGTGCCACTCAAATTCCTGTTGGGGAGGGGGGAAATACCCCACCTGATACTTGTCGCAGTTTTTCATCTCAAGGCAATTCCTTTCTTTGTCATTCATTTTCGCTTTTCCATAAAAATAACCTTGCGCCTTTCGTGCAGTTCCCTGCACAAGAGACGAAGGTTCCTTATGTAAACTTCCGCGGTACCACTCTTATTGGTCTTAGGCCAACACCCAGACCCGCTCATAAGATTTTGCTCCGGGGTGAGACACCAGCAGGCGAATCCGCAGCCTTTCCACCGACTGGCCGCTCTCTGTGAAATCCATGTGTGCTGATTTATTCCCTTCAACGCAACGATATGAAATTTCAAAATGTGTTTTCTAGTATAAGGGTTTTTGAGGGGCTTTGTCAATAGGAAAATTTCAAGAAATGCAAGAAAACATAGGATTCCCCTGGCCACATTTATTGATGCGCCTATGGTTAAATGTAGAAATCTAAAGTAGAATTGAGCGAAAACCGAAAGCGTCCCAACGATGCCGCTGGCAAAAATTGTTCTCGCTTCCTGTTCAAAGAAAAGCCGTGGTGTGGTATAATGGACGCGACTGATCGATACGGCGTTGCCG
>CAZVBL010000005.1:49217-69116 GCA_964625475.1 uncultured Zhenpiania sp.
GTGGTATAATGGACGCGACTGATCGATACGGCGTTGCCGCAGGGTAGCGTCCATTGAATCGCGGCCACGGTTGGGTTTTCAGCGGAAACCTATAATATAATGAACACAACTGGCTTCGTTTTTTTTACGACAGACCAAAGAAAGAGGATAGATACGACATGCAATTGAATTTTTGCTCGTTCGCCAGCGGCAGCAGCGGGAACTGTTACATGGTGCGCCATGGCGACACGGCTGTTTTAATCGATGCGGGAATCAGCGGGAAACGGATTTTTGACAGCATGGAGCGCACGGGTACGCCGCTGGAACTGTTGGAGGCGGTGCTTGTGACCCATGAACACATCGACCACATCAAGAGCCTTCCCATTGTCACGAAAAAAGCGCCCAACATCAAGGCCTACGCCAATGAAAAGACCTGGCAGAGCATCGACCGCAAGGTGGCCGAAGAGAAAAAAGCCCTTTTCGCCACGGGAGAAGAATTTTACATAGGAGACATTCTCGTCAGATCTTTCCCCATTTCCCATGATGCCGCCGACCCGGTGGGCTTTTCCCTCTATGCGGACGGCAGGCAAATCAGCATTTTGACCGATTCCGGCTGCGTGACGGATGCCATCTTTGCGGAAATCATGGATGCGGATTTGCTGGTGCTGGAAGCCAACCACGAAGTGGAGGTGCTGCAGATGTGCAACTATCCGTACCAGACCAAGCGGCGCATTCTGAGCGATCGGGGACACCTTTCCAATGTGACCGCAGGCAACTGCATCTGCAGGCTGATGGAAGCAAAAGACAAGGCCAGGCGGATTCTGCTGGGACATTTGAGCCGCCAGAACAACGAGCCGGAGCTTGCCAAAATGACCATTGGGAACATTTTGCAGGAGGCGGACATCTACATCGGGGATCGGCTGAAAATGGACGTGATACTGCGGGATCGCATCAGCCCGGTGTACGAGGTGTAATGGGCGAACCATGAAAATCACGATCGTTGCAGTGGGAAAAATCAAAGAAGCATATTGGAAAGATGCCATCGCTGAATACAGCAAGCGGCTGAGAGCCTACTGCGATTTGAACATCATCGAGGTTCCAGATGAAAAAACGCCGGAGCAGGCCAGCAAAGCTGCGGAAGATGGGATTCGGGAAAAAGAGGGGGAGCGGGTTTTAAAGCACCTCAGGGACGACATGTACGTTGTCACCCTGGAAATCACAGGCGAAATGTTGGCCTCGGAAAAGCTGGCACAAAAGATAGAACGCCTGGGCATCCAGGGAAAGAGCAGCATCGCTTTCATCATCGGCGGCTCCATCGGCCTGGGGAAAAACGTGCTGCGGCGTTCCGACTGCGGGCTGAGCTTTTCCAGGATGACGTTTCCCCACCAACTGATGCGGGTCATTTTGCTGGAACAGGTTTACCGCAGCTTCAAAATCCAAAGGGGAGAACCCTACCACAAGTAAAGCATGCATCCGCAGGTGGCCAAACCCGTGCGTTTCCGTTTTATCCGACTATATTTTGCAATGCCATTAAAAATTTTCTTCACAACGAGTTCCGAAAGGAGAAGACTGATGAAAAAACTGTTGCGGCTGCAGAGCGCGCTGCTGAAAGAAATCGACAAATACGAAAAGCTGGTGCCGGAGCGTTCCCATTTCATCGATTGGGAACGGGTGCACATTTCAAGCTGTGCCAAATTAGGATACCTCTTTGCAGAAGAACGGGGCGTTGATCCAACGCTGGCCGCCTGTGCCTGTGCGGTTCATGACTATGGGCGCATTATCACAGGAAAGCAGGAAGGCCACGCTGAGGCGGGCTACAAACCGGCAATGGAGTTCCTCAGAGGCACAGGGCTTTTTACAGAAGACGAAATCCAGCAGATGGGGATCGCAGTAAAGAACCACAGCAAGAAAGCGGAAGTGGGAAGCCCCCTGGAAGAAATCGTCAAGGATGCGGATGTGTTGGACTTTTACCAATACGGCTATGGTTTTGCCAGGGAGGAACAGAAAGTGCGGCTGGAAAAATTGCTGGGGCGACAGGTCTAATGTGCCGCAGCATTGACATTCGGCGCAGGTTTGCCTGATTTCCAGCGTGTCGGCCATGAGCTCCAGCAACAACAGGAACAAAACGATCAAGGGGAAGCACCATATAAGGTGGCAGAAATGAAGAACGAACAGCGGCCACTCGGCGAAGAACATATCGCAACAATCGAAAATTCCGGTCTTTTGGACGAAATCGCAGGGCGCAGCCGGACAGACGCTGTATCCCAGCTGGACTTTCAAATCAAACAGTTTGATGAAGAGGAAATGGCAGTCCTGGAAGGCGAACAAATCGAAGAGATCATGATTCTCCATTCCGGCGTTATCCGGGGAGAAAAATTCCACTTGGAAGGTACGGTGGATTTCATGTACCTCTACGGGCCAGGGGAAATTGTCGGGGCCGAAGCCACGGTTTCCCGTTTGAAAACGGCTCCCTTGACTTATATTGCGAATCAAAAGACGACCGTTCTAAGCACCCCATTTCGTAAGGTGCGGCAAAGCCGGTTTGCGGATGAACTCATGCTTGCCCTGCTACAGATCCTGGCAGATGACAACATCAAAAGGCTGAATAAGATCGAGGTTTTGTCAAAACGGGGGTTGCGGGATCGGATCCTGGCCTATCTGCGCATCGTCAGCAGGAAAGCAAAAGGCGAATGGTTTTCCATCCATATGGACAGAGCGCAATTTGCCCAGTATTTGTGCGTCAATCGAAGCGCACTTTCTTACGAGCTGAATCGAATGAAACGGGACGGCCTCATCGACTTTCAAAAAGATCGTTTCCGCATTTTAGGAAAAAATCGATAAAATGTTGGCAGGAAAACAACATAGTGGTAAAAAACTGTTATAGTCCTTTTGACACTAAAAAAGAAAAAACTCGATGCCATCGGGGGGAGGGTGATGCTAAAGCGTACCAGGCATCTGGACACATATGTCGCAATAAAAGCGCTTGCAGGGGAAAAGACAAAACTTACACACTTTACTTGACAACCCCCTGAATATGTGGCATATTGGACAAGTAATGGCGGGTATATTGTTCGTGTCGTTTTATTTTTGGAAGTTGAATGAGTAACAATTCACTTATCTTAAGATATCTGCTGCCTGTTTACAGAATGCATTGCAAGATATCAAAATTATTTTTTACCTGCTGGGTGCGTGTTTACCCACCTGGTTAAATTGTACGGCTTAAGCCGGTTGGGCATTTGGAGTGTGCGAAACAAAAAACGACCTGCTATGCGGGTGATAGTTTTCTTTGCCGGTCTGGCTAAGCCGGAAAAGAAAACAATGAAAACCTGAAGGAGGAGTTAAAAAGGGAGGAGTTAAAAATGGAAACTAAAGGGAGAAAGCTTTTAAAGGTAAGCGGAATAATATTTGTAATTGAGGGGATTCTGGGAATTCTATCTTACGGCATTTTAACATTGGTGTTAAGCGTGGGACTGGTTATTAACTATGTGGATGGCGGCTTTAAAGCTACGGGAGTAGCCGTATTATATACCGCAGCAGCGATTGTCGCACTGATTGCAGGCATTATGGGCGTTAAGCATTCGGATGATAAAGCCGCGGCGGGAAAATGCCTCGTATGGGGCGTAATAAACCTTATCATGACATTTGCTGCAGGAGTTTGGTCACTTTCCGATGAAGGAGTTACGGTTATTCATGTTTTATATACCAGCATAGGCTTTATTATTCCTTCTTTATATATAGCAGGTGCGTATATCAATAAGGAATAGGGAATTACATCATGAATGCAAGAGCAATAGATACGCTGTCAACCCTGTCCATAATTGTGAAAATGTATGGCGGTTTGCAATGGAAAAGATCTTCTTTTCCTGGCAGCGGATTTGGTTGCTTTCTTTCAACATCGACTTTCAAAAAGATCGTTTCCGCATTTTAGAAAAAAATCGACAAAATGTTGGCAGGACAACAACATAGCGGAAGGAACTCTGTTATAGTATAGGCATGGTAGTCAACGACCATATCTTTTCTTCAACTATATAAAATGATAATTTGCCGGGAAAAGCAGCGAGGAAGCCAACCTTTTGCTGCTTTTTTCATTCGCTGCTTTTTCATGATGCGGGGAATTTTTGTCCACTGCATCAGCCCTCTACAGCCTGCCCGAAACCACGTCTTTCTAATGTTTCGACTGCGCCATGATGGTGTTTGATTCGTGTGCCAATGCGATATCTTGCATCTTCACCTGCCCCGCGTTGCGTTTTCAGGCAGTCTCCCCCGAAGGATGGATGAGACATCTTTGGCTACCATTGCATTTTGTCCCCTGGCAGGCATAGGGGTGCGTCTCTCTGCATATCCTAATACCGACAGTCTCAAGGAGGCGCATGATGAAAGTTGGATGCAGGATTTTGCCGCTGGCCTGCGCTTTTCTCCTGGCGTGGCCTTTCCCGGCGTTTGGGCATGCCGAAAATGCGGAAAGCTACGATGGGGAACAAATTCTCTTGTCCTGGTCGGAAGAAGCGGCTCACAGCCAGACCATCACCTGGCACAGCCCTTCCGGGAAAGCAGGATATGTGCAATACAACGAAAGCGGCAAGGCTTTGTCAAAGGAGCGGCAGATCAAGGCGCGCGCCACAGAGGTGGGCAAGACAGGATACTATCGCTACGAAGCCGTGATCAAGGATTTGCATCAGCAAACGACCTATGAATATCGGATCGGCGATGGAACGAATTGGAGCAGGGTGCGAAATTTCATAACTGCGCCGGAATCAAAGGGAAACGGCAATACGGCTGCTGCCTCCATGAAGAAACGGGTACGCGAGGCGCTGGATCAGGCAATCGCCGCATTCACGGGAACAGATGGCTGGAGCGAAACCGATGCGGCAAGCTCGTTTGAATTTCTTTATCTGGGGGATGTGCAGTACCAGGATCGATATGGGGATTACAAAGTCTGGGGAAAGCTCGCCCAGGACATTCGGGAGCGGCATCCCGGCATCAAATTCGCCCTTTCCGGCGGGGACATGGTAAATTCCAGCAGGCAAATGAAGGAGTGGGAACTGTTTCTGCAAAGTGCAGAGCCTGTCTTTTCCTATATCCCGTTGATGCCTGCCATTGGAAACCATGATGCTTCCTTAAAAGCAGCGTCCGATTCCCAATATTTGCAGTTGATGGCGCTACCGGAAAACGGCCCGGAGGGGTTGGAAGAAGCGTTCTACTCTTTTGATTATGCCAATTGCCACATGGTAATCCTGAATTCCTGTTTTTTTGAAGAAGAAAGACAAGCCTTGTCGGAAGAAAGGGCTACGGAAGAAGTTTTATCGGAAGCATCATCGGGGGGAACATCGTCAAAAGACGGGCTGTCAGAAGGTGGATTGCCAGACGGGTTGCCAAAGGAGCCGCAGTCGGAAGCAAAATGGGAAATCCAACGGGAGCAGATCAACCGCTGGCTGCAAGAGGATTTGGCACAGAGCAAAGCAACGTGGAAAATTGCAGTCATACACCATCCGGCCTATGGAATTTCCGACGGGGATCCCATTTATCGCCAAATCCGCCAGCAATGGGAGCCGATTTTGAAAGCCGGAGACGTGGACGTGGTGTTCTGCGGCCACCAGCATTTGTACGCCAGGACGGAGGAAATCGGCGGCATCACTTACATCATGGGAAACTCCGGAAAACGGCGCAGCACATATTTCGATGGGGAAAATGCGCCTGACTACATGGAAGCCATCGATGCCACCAACAGCAACTACCAGATTGTGAGGGTCGGAGAGAAGGAACTTTCCGTCACATCATACGATGAAGAGGGGCAGATCATCGACAGATGGACAAAAAAAGGGAATGGCTTTTCGGGCATGGCCATCGCAGCGTTCGGCGTCTTTGCGGCGCACATCCTGGGAATCGGGGCGTTTTTGATTTTGCGGCGGAAAAAGCGGGGGCATTGGGCGAGGGCAAGGAACAGACGAATCGGTGAATAGAACACAGACGCAAGCGCAGACACAACAGACACAGAAAAGAGCAAGGGCAAAGGCAGAAGTAGAAAGCATCTGCTCCTTGCGCATAAATCCAGACAGAGATGCTTGCATCGAAGCAAAGGCAGAAAAAAAGCATCCGTTCCGCAAGGCTCATATCTGTCCCTGCCCAAATTTCTTCGTAGCCGCCAAGTAATGGGCAAGTGCGCCCATATTGGCAAAATAATAGGAAAAGCGATCCACTTTTTTCACTTCGATCAGGCTGGAATCCACCAGTTTTTTGATGTGCTGGGAAACGGTGGCCTGGGAATAATCGAAAGCCGCTACCACATCCTTGTTGCATACGTTGACCCGTTCCCGGTTGCATTGCATGATAAAGCGATAAATGTTGATCCTGGCCGGATGAGCCAGTGCATCGGATACTTTTGCGATTAGCAGGACTTCCTCGTCCTGCATGCTGTCGGATTCTTTTCTGAGTCTCATTGCATTTCCTCCCCGTATCGTATCATCTGCGCCAAACAACCTGAAGCTTTTGATGTTTCGCTCGTCCCTTTCCCTGACGGCATGGCTCCCCAGCTCAAGCCCCTGCTGCGCTGCTGCGTTCGCAGGTTTGAAGCTGAATTTGAAGCCGAAGCAGTGTTTTCAAAAAACAGTCTGCGCAAAACAGGAAAGCCCTTTTCAAACGCGATCCAACGATACCGCTTATTAACAATATACTTTTTTGTAGGATTTTGTCAAGGGACAATTGCTGCTATTCGATGATATGCCGGGTCGGAGCGGCACCACCAAGTCCATACCAACGGAGATGAGCAGTTGGTTTATGAAGTCAAAGCAAAAGGGTGGTTAGACGGGGACAAAGCAACTACGGCGGTTGCGGTTTCTGTTTTTCATGATAAGAATTGACAGAATGCAGGAAGCCGGGATATAATATTTTATTCGGTTCCTGTGCCAGAGGGGGGCAGGAGCAAACAACGCCTTGACATATGGGAAAGAAGGAACTCAACCATGAAAATAAAAATAAGATTCATTGCCCTGCTGGCCGTATGCAGCATGCTCGCATGGATCCCGGCCAATGCACAGACAGCCTGGGCTGCGACAAGCATGCCGGGAATCAATGCGAAAGCCACGAAGAACAACGTCATGAAAATCCTGAACAAATACGACAAGGACGGAGCCTATATCATGAAGAAGCAGATGGCCAGAGGCGACGATGTCATGACGTGGTTTTCGCAGGGGCGGATCATTGACAACATTGAAACCGCCGTCCATGAAGAAACCCACGGCTATAGCTTTGCCTATGCCAGGACAGGCGGGACGATGGCAACTGCCTACTTCATCGGCAGCAAGAAAACGATACAGGTAGTCCATACGAAGGTTTATCGCTCCAAAAAGATGGCGAAAACGATACCCAAAAAACTTCGGACTTTTCGCTATTCCACATATATAGGGAAACCAACGGCGAACCTGTCCTCTGACGTGGAGGGCGCATATGGGTTGCTCAACGAATTCATGGCCTATCGCACCGGGATGCACACGATCCTGTCCCTGTATCCTTATTACGAGAGCCAGAATGCGGACTGGGAAACTTGGCGCACGTTCATCAATGAATGCGAAAACGATCGGCTCGCTTATGCGGAATTTAAATACTATATCCTCCACTACTTGTATTACGCCAAAAAACACCAGCCGGAGGTGTACAAGGGAATTGCGAAAAACAAAAACTTTTGCAAGGCATATCGGCAAATGGAAAGCCGGTATGCCAGACAGATCAAATCCTATCAAAAGGATTTGAAAAAAATGAAGGCTTTCTTTGCCAAACAGGGCGCACAGATGGAAATCACAAACAACGCCATCACAGTCTACCATGCTGATGGCAACATCGGAACCAGCAATGGCATCGGTCGCCAGACAACGGATTACCAGAAACTGCAAAACGAAATGAAGAAAGGAAGATACCAGTCCATCCACAAAGCGCTGGTGAAAAACGGAAAGTAGGATAAGGCGCAGTGCAAATGTATGGTGGCGCATCGTCAAACCAGGAACTTGGAAAACTTCCCCCGATGCTATTGAAAAACCTGGGAGATTTCTGTACAATAAATAAGACAACGTATAAGAGGATGAACGATGCAGGAATTTTTCAAAGCAATTACGTCGGGAATCGGTGTCTGGGATGTGTTGGACATTCTGATCGTTGCTTTCCTGATCTATAAGATATTGGGGTTCATATTGGAAACGCGTGCAGGGCAGTTGATCAAGGGCCTGCTTGTTTTGGTACTTGTCACGCTTGCTTCCGAGTTTGTCAATCTTTACACCCTCAACTGGCTTCTCAAAAGCATAATGACGCTGGGAGCCTTTGCGCTTGTGGTGCTTTTCCAGCCGGAATTGCGCAGGGGACTGGAATACCTGGGCCGCATGAAGCTGTTCAATCCAGGGTTCGGCAAGGTGGACAAAGAAAAGGCAAAGCATATCACAACGGAGTTCATCTGCGCCATCGAAACTTTTTCCAAAGAGCGGACCGGTGCACTGATCGTCATGGAACGCCAAACGTCCCTGACGGAAATGACGGATTCGGGAACCATCATCGATGCTGAAGTTTCTGCCGAGCTCCTGGGGAACCTGTTTTACGAAGGTTCGCCGCTCCACGATGGGGCGGTCATCATCCGGGAAGGGCGCATTTTCGCAGCAGGCTGCGTTCTGCCTTTGTCTCAAAACAAAGCCATCAGCAAGGAATTGGGAACTCGCCACAGAGCCGGAATCGGCATCACGGAACATTCCGATGCGCTGGCACTCATCGTTTCGGAAGAAACGGGCATCATTTCCATGGTTAAAGATGGAAAGCTTTCCCGATTCCTGGACACCAAGACTGTGGAAAAAACATTGCTTAAGATGTACCTGGGCAGCGGCGAGTCGGAACACAACAAGTTTTTTCCGCCCGTTTTTTTCAAGAAGATGAGGAGGAAGAAGGATGCTGAAAAATAAAACGGTGCTGAAAATCCTATCGCTCCTCATTGCCATCGGGCTGTGGATGTATGTGACAGGAAGCATCAATCCAACCACCCGGCAAACCGTAGAAAACATTCCCGTGGAGCTTTTGAACCAGGATACGCTGGAGGATCGGGGACTGGCCATTTGGGAGGAAGCCGGTTTTTCCGTGAATGTGGTGTTGGAGGGCAATCGCTCCGTTCTCAACCAGATGGACAAGGACGAAATCAGGGCGACAGCCGATCTGTTCGGATACGAGGAAGGAGAAAGCTCCGTACCAGTGCAGGTGACTGTGCCGGACAATACCAGGCTAAAGGAAGTCAAGCCTGCGAGAATCAGCGTGACGGTGGACAAATTGGTATCCATCAACAAAAAAGTGAGCGTGAAGTTCATAGGAAAGGCTCCTGACGGCACAGACCCAAAAGCCATCGAGATGAGTCCCATCGAGGTAGAAGTAAAAGGCGCAAAAAAGCTGATCGATACCATCAAAACCGTACAGGTGGAGATCAATGCGGCACAACTGACGGACAGCCCTAAATCGTTCCAGCAAGACCTGCAAGTCCTCAACGAGGATGGGGATCAGGTCTATGACGTGACGCTTTCCGCAGAAACCGTGGAGGTTGATGCTGCGCTGTACTATACGAAAACCGTGCCGCTGGAAGTGAAGACAAAGGGGGCTTTGCCCCAAAAATACGAGATGGAAGCATGGTCGGCAACAAAAAAAATCAAAATTTGCGGTTTGAAGGAGGTCTTGGATAGCATCAATCGGGTAGAGACATCACCGGTGAACCTGAGCAAAATCAAAGAGGATACCACAGTGAAATTGAAGCCTGCGCTTCCATCCGGCGCAGAGCTGGCAAAAGGTTCTAAAAGGCCGGAGGTTGAAATAAAAATAAAACGTTCGACCGAATAAAGGGTTTGAGATTAGATCGATGGATGCCGAGTCCATGGGGATCCTGCGCAAATGAAAGGCATTGCTGAAAGGCAGCGCAAGGCGAGAATGGCATGGAGCGGCAGATCGGCTGTCGATTGCCAATACACAGAAAAGGAGAACAGGAATGGGGAGACTTTTTGGAACAGATGGCGTAAGGGGCGTAGCCAATTCCGAGCTTACGCCTGAACTGGCCTTCAAGCTGGGAAAAGCCGGAGCCTATGTGCTCAGCAAAAAGAAGGGAAAGCCTGTCGTCCTAATCGGCAAAGATACCAGGATTTCCGGCGACATGCTGGAGGATGCCCTCAGCGCAGGGATTTTGGCAGTGGGGGGGAACGTGATCAAAGTAGGCGTTCTGCCAACGCCGGCGATCGCATACCTGGTGAAATACTATCAGGCGGATGTCGGTGCGGTGATTTCCGCTTCCCACAATCCGTTTGAATACAATGGGATCAAATTTTTCAACGGAGATGGTTTCAAACTGGACGATGACATTGAAGACGAAATCGAGGACATCATTCTGAGAAACATCGATGTAAACAGCCATATCACAGGAGAACTGCTGGGAAAATGCTTGGAGGCGGACGAAGGCGCGTTGACAACGTATGCCAGGTACCTGCAAGGAACCATAGATCGCAGGCTGGACCATTTAAAAATCGTTTTGGACTGCGCCAACGGCGCTTCTTATCAGGTCGCAGAAATGGTCTACAAGGCTTTGGGTGCGGACGTTTCTATCATTGGAAACAGGCCCAATGGCATGAACATCAACGATGGGTGCGGCTCCACCCATCCGGAACGGCTCCAAAGGACAGTCGTAGAGCAGGAGGCTTTCATGGGGCTGGCCTTTGACGGCGACGCAGATCGGCTCATCGCAGTGGACGAAAAGGGTCGGGTCATCAATGGCGACAAATTGATCTGCATCTGCGCCAGAATGTTAAAAAACACTGGAAAGCTGAAGGACAACCGAGTGACGGCCACGGTCATGAGCAACTTGGGTTTCCACAAATACATCGAATCCATGGGCTGCACGGTGGATGTGACTGCCGTAGGGGATCGATATGTGCTGGAACGCATGGTGCAAACAGGCTGCGTCATCGGCGGCGAACAGTCGGGGCACATCATTTTCCTGGATCATTCCACCACCGGGGATGGAATTTTGTCGTCCCTGCAGCTTGTGAAAGCCGTCTTGGAATCCGGGAAGAAACCATCAGAACTGTCGGACGAAATTGAAATCTATCCGCAGGTGTTGAAAAATGCCAAGATAAAAAATGAAAACAAGTCGAAGTATGCCAGCGACCCGGACGTCCAGGCGGCTATCCGGAAGGTGGAAGCGGAGATGGAAGGCAGCGGCAGGGTGCTCATTCGGCCATCCGGCACAGAACCTCTTGTCAGGGTCATGCTCGAAGGGCAGGATGTGGAGCATATTACGGATTTGGCACAGGAGCTGGCAAAGTTGCTTACAAAGAAGTTTGGTTAGGAGGTAGAACCATATGTGCGGCATTGTTGGATATATCGGTACGGAAAGCGATGCGAAGGATGTGATCATCCAAGGTTTAAAACGCTTGGAGTACCGAGGCTATGACTCGGCTGGCATCGCCCTTTGCAAGGGTGGCAAAATCGAGACCAGGAAGCATGTGGGAGAAATCAGCAACCTGGAAAAAATCATAGGCGATGCGGATTTCCAGAGCACCGTAGGAATCGGACACACCAGGTGGGCTACCCACGGCGCGCCTTCCGATTTGAACGCCCATCCCCACAGCAACGGCGATGATACCATCGCAGTGGTGCACAACGGCATCATCGAGAACTTCGTGGAACTGCGGGAATGGCTCAAGGAAGATTACGGCGTAAAGTTCAAGTCCGACACGGACACGGAGGTGATTGCGCATCTCATCGGCATTTATTATGACGGTGATCTCCACCAGGCCGTAAACAGGGCGGTGGAACAGATGCGGGGGGCTTACGCCATTGCGGTTATCGCCGCCGGAGAACCTGACAAGATCGTAGCTGTGAGAAAAGACGCGCCGATGGTGGCAGGCATCGGAACAGGGTGCAATTTTATCGCCTCCGACATTCCGGCGCTGTTGAAATACGTGAGGAAGATTTATCTCATAGAAAACAACGAAACCGTGGTTTTGACAAAGGACGACATCAAAATTTACGATGAAAACCAGAAAGTCGTAAAACGGGATGTGTTCCACGTCACATGGGATGCGGACGCTGCGGAAAAGGGCGGCTACGAGCATTTCATGATGAAGGAAATCCACGAGCAGCCAAAGGGGTTGTTTGAGACGCTTACAAGGCGGCTGGGCAACGACAACGCCATCAAGCTGGATGGCATTTCCATGACAAAAGCGGACATCGAACGTTTCGCCAGAATTTACATCGTAGCCTGCGGCACGGCCTACCATGCGGGGCTGGTGGGCAAAGCCGTCATTGAAAAGATGGCGAAGATACCGGTGGAAGTGGACATCGCTTCCGAATTTCGATATCGGGATCCTTTCGTGGACGACAAGACGCTGTTCATCGCCATCAGCCAGTCAGGGGAAACCCTGGATACGCTGGCCGCCCTCAGGGAAGCGAAGCGCAAGGGCGCAAGGATCCTTTCCGTCGTCAATGTGGTGGGCAGTTCCGTAGCCAGGGAATCGGATGACGTGTTTTATACCTGGGCAGGACCGGAAATCGCCGTGGCCTCTACCAAAGCATACACCACCCAATTGATGTGCATGTACTTGATCGGGCTGTACATGGGTCATACGAAAGGCATTATCGATCGGGAATATTACGACAAATTCATCAGAGAATTGAGGGGGATTCCTGACAAGCTGGAAACATTGCTCAAGTCGGAATCCCGGATTGAAGCCATCGCCAGGAAGCACTGTAGGAAAGAGCAGGTATTCTTCATTGGAAGAGGCGTGGATTCCAGCGTTTCTTACGAAGGCTCCCTCAAGCTGAAGGAAATTTCCTATATCAATTCTTTTGCCATCGCAGCGGGGGAGCTGAAGCACGGAACCATTGCCCTCATCGAGGAAGGGACGCTGGTGTTCGCTCTGGCGACGCAGGATTTCCTCTTTGAAAAGATGCTTTCCAACATCCAGGAAATCAAGGCCAGGGGCGCAAACGTAGTGGGCATTGCCAAGGAGGGCAATCGTGAAATCGAAAAGCAGTGCAGCGAAGTGATTTACATTCCGTCCTGCATGGATGAAGTGACGCCGCTGCTGGCCGTTGTGCCGCTGCAGCTCTTTGCCTATTTCGTGGCAAAATTCAGGGGATGCAACATTGACAAACCGAAAAACCTTGCGAAATCTGTAACAGTGGAGTAGAAAACATGAAAAATTACGAAGTAAAAGACATCAAGCTGGCTCCTTCGGGTCACCAAAAAATCGAATGGGTTAAAAACAACATGCCTCTCCTGCGAGGGCTGGAGGAAGAGTTTCGCAAAACGAAACCCTTTGAAGGCGTGAAAATCAGCCTTTCCGTCCACATGGAAGCAAAGACCGCATACCTTTGCCTTGTCCTTGCGGCAGGCGGCGCGCAGATGTCCGTCACTGGCTGCAACACCCTTTCCACCCAGGATGACGTGGTGGCGGCGCTGGCGGATTCCGGCATCAAAGCCTTTGCCATCCATGGAGCTACGGACGAAGCATACAGGCGCCACATCGAAATGTGCCTGGAGCACAAGCCCCACATCATCATCGATGATGGCGGCGATTTGGTAGGCTGTCTCCACAACCAGAGGCCGGATTTGGCGGCAGACATCTGGGGCGGCTGTGAGGAAACGACCACAGGCATCATCCGGCTAAAGGCCATGGAGAAGGAGGGCGTTCTCAAATTCCCCATGGTTGCGGTAAACGATGCCCAGTGCAAACACCTCTTTGACAACCGTTACGGAACGGGTCAGTCCGTATGGGACAGCATCATGCACAATACCAACCTGATTGTTGCCAGCAAAACGGTAGTCGTAATCGGCTACGGCTGGTGCGGCAGGGGAATCGCCATGCGGGCGTCCTCCCTGGGTGCAAAGGTCATCGTGACGGAAATCGACCCGGTAAAGGCCATCGAAGCCCGCATGGACGGATTTGACGTAATGAAAATGGAACAGGCGGCTCCACACGGCGACATTTTCGTGACCGCCACAGGCTGCAAACACACCATCACCGTGGATCATATGCTGCACATGAAGGACAGGGCAATTCTCGCCAATGCGGGACATTTCAACGTGGAAATCGACATGGCGGGATTGGAAGCCGCAGCGGAGGCCAAAAAGGAAACGCGGGAAAACATCATGGGCTATCGGCTGTCAAGCGGCAAGTGGGTCAACGTGCTGGCGGAAGGCAAGCTGGCCAACATTGCGGCGGGAAACGGCCATCCGGCGGAAATCATGGACTTGAGCTTTGCGGTGCAGAGCTTGTCGGCCATGTACATCAAGGAGCATCATCGGGAACTGGAAAACAAGGTGATCGACGTTTCTGCGGAAATCGATGACAAAATCGCCAGAAGAAAACTGGAAGCCTGGGGCGTGGAAATCGATGCGCTCACGCCAGAGCAGGAACAGTATCTCAACAGCTGGCAGTTATAGAGGTGACGAGCATGGCAAAAAGACCAAATATCATCATTACCATGGTGGACAAAAAAGGATCAGGCGCTTGTCATTACGGACATCAAATTGGCGACAGCTTTGACTTTAGCAGGGACAGGGGGCGCATGTGCCCCATGATGGCGCACACGGCTTTTCCGTATATTGACATTTTGCGATATGGGGGAACCGTGCCAGGGGAGGCCAGCGAAAACGAGTGCCTGTTCTGCTGTCCGGATCCAAGGGTGATCAACGTGTTTCGGATAGAGCGGGTAGAAGGGACGGCCATTGCTGCCAGCAACAGAAACGAACGTTAATGAACGATGAATCAGGAGAAGATAAGAAGATGCATATTGGAGTAGATATCAAAGCAAAGATTTTGGAAGATGTGAAGGAAGCCATCCGGCTTTTTCAGGAAAACCCGGAAAGAAAGACCAGGTTCGGCGAGCCGCTGATCGGCTATGTGGATACCAAGGATTCCATCTTTGACATGTACTTTTCCAGAAGGCTCTGCAACCATCCCAAGAACATATACAGGCCGGGGAACACAGTCGTCATCCACTTTGTGCCCTTTGCGCCGGAGGTCGCCGAGAGCAATCGGGGCGGCGATGCGCCATCCGATGCCTGGACTGCCGCCGTGCAGGATTCCATGTGGCTTTCCATGCGCCTCAATGGCGTGATTCGGGAGGCATTGGACACGGTAGGACGGCTTTCCTCCGGCACTAATACGCCCACGGACTGGGACGAAGAACTCTGCAGAGAAGAATGGTCCCACAAGATGGCGGCTTATGCGGCAGGCATGGGCAAATTCGGCCCGGCTGGCTGCTTGCGGACGAAAAACGGTTTTGCAGGAAGGTTCGGCTCCATCATTACAGATGGCAGCTATGCGCAGCCCATGCCGCCCCTCAGCGATGAAGAACTGGAGCATGCGTTCCAGGAGATCCAAAGGCAGTGCTGCGACAAGGGTGCGGTCGGCGTGATCTGCAGCCGGGAAATGATCGATGCCTGTCCCGCCGGTGCCATTGGCAAGGATGGCATCGACCGAAAGGTTTGCCAGGAACACTGCAAATCCATCGACCCGTACATCCCTTCGCCGGAAGCGTGCGGGAAGTGTTTTTTTTACTAAAAGGCCGGGCGGAAAGGAAGACCTTTCAGTGAAATGCGCCGATCCGCAATGACAATGAAACGGATTGCCTTGTCCGTCTTAGAAGCATCCTGTCAGATTCAAATTGCCGCATATTGCATGCGGCTTCTTTTTTGGAAACAATTTGGAAAAAAATGCTAGGAAATAATTGACAAACCAGATCCGCTCGTGGTATATTATGAATGTAATATATTTCCAAACAAAGCAAAGGGGTAAAAAATGATGGATTATGAAGTTTTTAAGCGAATTGTTTCCGAGAGAATCAAAGATTTCCTGCCGCCGGTGTTCCAAACTTATGAGGTGAGCATCTCAACCGTGCGGAAAGTCAACCAGGTCAAAGAAGCCTTGGTGCTGATGCCGCCCAAGGGGGAGCATGTCACGGCCATGCCCAACATTTACCTGGATGATATGTATGAGGAGTTTCAGGAAAAGCAGGACATGGAGGAAATGCTGCGCCTGATTGCGGCATTGGTCATCCATTACACCGGCAGTTTTACCGCCGAACAGGTTGATCTGGACATCAGGAACAAAAAGGATTCCATTGTGATGAATCTGATCAATCGGAGGAGAAACCAGGAACTGTTGGAAACCGTGCCTCACAGGGACATGATGGATCTTTCCATTATTTATCGAATCGTCATGGGAAAAGACGATGGCGGAATGGCCACTGTCTTGGTGGACAACCATATCATGAAAGAGTTGGGTTTGAGCCAAAAGGAGCTGGATGAATTGGCATATGCCAACACGAGGAAGATGTTTCCCGTTGAAATTTTCAAGCTGTCCGATTTGCTGTACGTCATGACGAATCAAGTGAAAATCCACGGCGCCACTACCATGGCATACCCTCAGGCAGTAGAAAAGCTGGCGGAGAAAATAGGCGGAAATTTCTTCGTAATTCCCAGTTCCATCCATGAAATCATGGCCGTACCGGAGTGGCAAACCGAGGCAGCGTCCCTGGTTCGCATGCTGGAAGAGGGAAACAGGACATGCAGCCTGGAGACGGAGATATTGTCCAGCACCATTTACCATTACGATAGAAAAGCAAAGACCTTTTCCATGGTTGCTTCTTACGAAGAAACGTAATGCGCCGCAGGATTCGATTTTGGCGGCAAAATATTGAATCATTGCGATTTTTATGGTAGCATGGGGATTGCGAAATAGATCGGACGCAGCGCCAAAAACGCAGGCTTTCCAATATCGTGGGTCGGGAAGGAGACATTCCTGATTCGTTCAACCACATCCTGGATATTTTCCAGCCGCTTTTGCCGATTAGGGCAGTCGCCAAGTGCATCCTGGCCGCTGCGTTGGTCCTTGTGCGCCCAACTGTGGGAAAGGTCGCCGTATGCTTTTTCGGAAGACCTTGCTGCGTTGATCCCTGTGCGCAAAACCGCGGGGTAAAGGACAAGAGAGAATATGCCTTGAAAAAACAACCGCAATAAGCTACAATTGAAATGGCAAGCAGGGATCGATTGCCATGCGGAGAACGAAACTTTTGAAAATCCCCAATATGAAAAAAAAGAAAACCGTAAAAATCACAGCGATTGTGATCATAGCCCTCTTGGTCTTGTCAGGAGCCGCCTGCGCAGCGACAGGCCTTTATGTATACGATGCTTCCATTCATGCGGTCAACCAGGAGCGAAGGCCCTTGTCCTGCAAAAAGGAGACTCTTGCCAAGCATGGGTTTGACGTGGATGCTTTTGAAAGCCAGTACCATGTAGATGAGATTGAAATCCCATCCACCTTTGACAAACACATGATTCCGGCCAATTATTTGAGCATTGACGGCGATTTGCAGCGAAAAACGGTGATCCTGGCTCACGGCCTCAACGGAAACAGGCTGACCGGCTACCCAGTGGCAAAGATGCTCCTGTCCCACGGTTACAATATCCTCACATACGACCAGCGGGATTCGGGCGAAAACCAGGCAGAATACATGACCTGCGGCTTCTGGGAAAGCGAGGATTTCAAGGATTGCGTGGATTACGTACGGGCGCGGGTCGGCGACTCGCAGGTCGTAGGTGGGTGGGGTTCTTCCATCGGAGGCGCCACCATCGGTTATTACCTGGGGACGGAAGATGCCGAAAAAAATCTGGATTTTGCCATTTTTGATTGCCCAGTAAGCGACATGGCGACCATCATCGATGTGTATCTCACGAGAAAAGAACCTTGGATTCCGAGAGGCTTTAAGTTAAAAATGGGAAGCCTGGCAACGCAGCTGCGGCTGGGCTACAGCTACAAAGAGGCCAATGTCTGCGATTATGTGCGGGAAACCACGGTTCCGGCCCTGATCTTCAACACGAAACGGGATAAGATTACGCCCTACCACATGGGACTCGACCTGTACAAGGCCATGGAAAACAACCAGAAGGAAATCGTCACCGTAGAGGACAGCGGCCACACGGACATCTATTGGGATCATCCGCTGATGTATGAAAGAAAAATGGTGCAATTCATTGAAAATGTTACGGATTCCTGATCGATGCCATAGCCGCAAACTCCCGATTGACAGCCATGAACCTTAAAACTTGCAAAAACTCGCAAATCTTCTGCTTTTCACGATAGCAATTTTCTGATAGAATAAAGAATATATATGACAAAGTAACCGGAGAACACACAATGAGAATCGTAATTAAAAAATTTGTCGAGTTGACGACGGATGAATTATACGAGATTTTAAAATTGCGGGCAGATACGTTTATCGTGGAGCAGCAATGCCCGTATGCGGATTGCGACAATCGGGACAGAAACGCTTACCATTTGTATGTTGAGAAAAACGGGCATGTTTGGGGTTGCCTGCGCATTCTGGAGGAGGATGGGGAATCCGGCACAATCGACATCAGCAGACTGGCAGTTCATTATGAGTACCGCAACATCGGCCTCGCCAGGTACATGATGGAAAAAGCCATATTCTTTATCATGAATTATTTGGACAACGATGTGATAAAAATAAAAGCGCAGGCATATTTGCAGGAGTTCTTTGTATCCATGGGATTCGAGAAAACGTCGCCCCAGCGTTTGGAGGACGGAATCGTCCGCGTGGACATGGCTTACCATATGATGTGCGATGTGGAAAACTAAGAACAAGATGCCTTTCTTGCCGTAGTCGATAGCCCCACCCTTCCATGCCATGCAAGCCGCTTACGACATGGCAGCGACGATCAAGTTCCCGGCTTCTTTTGTTCCGATTTCTTTTCCCCCGTTCGCCATCAGATCGGGCGTGCGATAACCCTGCGCCAGCACATCTTTTACTGCCTTTTCAATGGCATCGGCTTCCCTGGACAGGCCGAACGTATAACGGAGCATCATTGCCGCTGACAAAATGGTGGCCATGGGGTTTGCCTTGTCCTGCCCTGCAAGGTCCGGCGCAGAACCGTGGACAGGTTCGTACATGCCAAAGTTCCCCTTTGCCAGGCTGGCGGATGGGAGCATGCCGATGGAACCCGTGATCTGGCTGGCTTCGTCCGACAGAATGTCCCCAAAGATGTTGCTGGTGAGGATGACATCGAACTGCTTCGGGTTCAAAACCAGCTGCATGGCCGTGTTGTCCACATAAAGGTTGTTCAGTTCCACTTCCGGGTAATCCTTTGCCACTTCCGCAACGATCCTTCTCCAAAGACGGGAACTTTCCAGCACGTTCGCCTTGTCCACGCTGGTCACTTTCTTGCCCCGTTTCATGGCCATGTCAAAGGCAACGACCGCAATGCGGCGCACTTCTTCCTCGGAGTAAAGCTCCACGTCATAAGCCGCAGGGCCCAGATCCGTTTCCTTGCATCCTTTTTCGCCAAAGTAAATGCCGCCGGTCAGTTCCCGGACAACCACCAAATCAAGGCCGCCCCGGATGATTTCCGGCTTCAGCGGACAGGCCTGCGCCAAATCCTCAAAGAGAATGGCTGGCCGCAGGTTGGCAAACAAGCCCAATTCCTTTCGCAGCCCCAGGAGCGCACGCTCCGGCCGCTCATCGCCCGGCAGAGTATCCCACTTCCAGCCGCCAACTGCGCCCAGCAGCACGGCATCGCTGCTTTTGCAGATGTCCACGGTTTCCTGCGGCAGACAGCCGCCTGTGGCATCGATGGCTGCACCGCCCGCCAGGACCTTCGTATATGTAAACGTGTGATTGTATGTTTCCCCAATTTTGTCCAGGACCCGCAAGGCCTGTTCAATGACTTCCGGACCGATTCCATCGCCCGGCACAACTGCGATTTTGTAATTCATCATCATGTCTCCTTGTTTCTGTGTAGTCAGGAACTGCGTGATTGACGCCAGTGATTCCCTTCCAGTTCCCTATAAAAGCCATTATAAACGGAATCGGCTAATTTTGCAAATTCCTTTCAGA
>CAZVBL010000006.1:0-61722 GCA_964625475.1 uncultured Zhenpiania sp.
AACCTATGACCCTCTGCTTGTAAGGCAGACGCTCTCCCAGCTGAGCTAAACGCCCACATTTTTATCTTCTCGACACATTTGTATATTATAGAGAAAACATTGGCAATTGTCAAGCATTATTTTTTCAAATTTCATCATCGGTACCGCTTGAAAACGATGGGGTGCCCTCCAATGTAATCCAAGCTTTCTGTCAATTGGCTCCAAGGGTGGGGCTCGAACCCACAGCCTACCGGTTAACAGCCGGTTGCTCCACCATTGAGCTACCTTGGAACGTCCGCAGCTTCTTTATCTTAGCACAGCAATTGCGGCGTGTCAATCGGAATTTTAGGTTTTTTCCTGCAAAAATCGCAAATAAGGGGACATCGATTTCCGCTTCTGGGACGCATCGAAGCAAAGCCGGACTTTCCCAGGATTCCCGACGATAGGAAGCGGCAGCGGCTTTGCTCAACGGTCAATGGGACGGCGCGCCAGTTCCCTGGCTTCCTCCACCAAAACCGCTGTCCCGGATGTGAGATTGGCAAACAGTTTTTTTACCTTTTCCCCATCCTGCAGCTCTGCGACCACTTTCATGGTCACCTGTTCCTCGTAGGTAATGTCTTCAATGGCAAACAATCCTTCTTTGGAAAGGTTCTGGGCTTTCCCCAAAAAGGAATAATCGATTTTAAAGCGCAATGCAGCCATTTCTCTCACCATGCACGTTCCAGCCGCTTCCAGCCCAAGGCGCGCGCTCCCCGTATATGCCCGCACCAGCCCGCCTGTTCCCAGCTTGATGCCGCCGAAATAACGGGTCACGACCACGACCACGTTTGTGATTCCTTCTTTGACCAACATTTGAACGATGGGTGCCCCCGACGTCCCCTGCGGCTCGCCATCGTCGCTGGCCCACTGGATTTGGAACTGGTCGCCGATTACCATGGCAGGGACGTTATGGGTCGCCGCTCTATGCATGCTCCGAATGGTGGCGATGAAAGCCTCGGCTTCTTCCCTGCTCCCTACCGGCTTCACATATGCGATGAACCTTGAGCGTTCAATGGTCTGCTCCGCATGGGCTTCTTGCCTGACTGTGTTGTATTGTATCATGATCCTTTCACCTGTCGTACTCTGCCGCTTCCAATTCTGCGTCAGCTGGCGTTCCTGTTCCTTTGCGATCTCCATGGCAATGCTTTGCGGCCTCATGTCACATCCAAAACATCTTCTTCCGGCACCTGGATGTAGCTTCGCGGCACGTTTCCGATGATGACCGTTTCCGCCAACAAAACCGTGCTGGAGGACTGGAATGTCCTGGAGGAAAATGGAGCCAGCACCTTCACTTCGCTCTTCAGCGCAATGTACACCTTGTACTTTGTCTGGTTGATTCCCTGGGTTTCAAATTCCGTCTTGAAATCCATGCCCGACACGCTCAGGGGAACGACTTTCATCTTGATGCAAGGCCAGGTCTGGGAAAGCAATTTGCTGTCCAAAAGGCTTCCGATTGGAACATCTACGACTGCTTCTTCCATACTGGCGTATTCCTCCTGCAGCTCTCTGGAAATATTGGTGATGAGCAGATTGATCGCTTTTGTGTCCGCCTGGATCATCTCCAGCTCGCCCTCATCGTTCGTCTTTCGGAGGATCAGCTTTTCCGCATCCGTTTCCCTTTGGAATTGGTCGTTGATGGCTTTCGTCACCATCCTGGTGACCAATGCTTTCGCACGCAGCCTTCCGATTTCCTCCATGTTGGGTTCCACGATGCCTTGAACCAGCCAGACCGAATAAATCCCACAGGAAAAAAGCAACAAAAACAGGGACAAAAGGATTGCCTTGGATTTCTTCTGCCCCTGCCTGTGCCTCGCCCTCATAAAAACACCTCCGCCATTCATTAATCTATGCCTGCCACAGGTGTTTCGTTCTCCGTTTTTCTTTAAATGTTCAGGTTTTCCAGCTCTTCATTGAACTTGTCGTTGATGATTTTGATATGGGTGCCCTTCATTCCCAGGGAACGGGACTCGATGATGCCGGCGCTTTCCAACTTTCTCAAAGCATTGACGATGACGGAACGGGTAATGCCCGAACGATCCGCAATTTTGCTCGCCACCAGCAACCCTTCCGTGCCATCCAGCTCCGAAAAAATCTGTTGCACGGCCTCGATTTCCGAATAGGAAAGAGTTCCGATCGCCATCTGGACCACTGCTTTCTGCCTTGCTTCCTCCTCTTCCTCCAAGGCTTTCCTTCTCTGGATTTCCAGCCCTACTACCGTTGCGCCATACTCGCCCAATACCAAATCTTCATCGCTGAATTCCGGTGCGTATCTGGTCATAATCAGCGTTCCCCATCTCTGCCCACCGCCCAGGATTGGAATAATCGTGTGCAGCTTGTCGGAAGTATCATAATCGTATTTGAAAATTTTCAGCGCCTCTTCTTCCGTCAGGTTCGCTTGCGTAGACGTAACTTTCATCAACGCATCGTTGTATTCAACTGGGAGCTTTTCCGTTCCGGTCTCCGGATCCTCGATCGCTGAGCTGTCCGATTTAATCTTGTAGTAAACGCTGAGCACCTTGCCTTTGTGATCCACGATATATACGTTGGCATCCATCAGTTCACTTAAAATTGAACACAATTCGTTGAAAGAAAACGCTCCCGATGTGCTCTCCTGAAGTACCCAATTAAGCTTTCTCACTTTTGTCAAAATTTGGTTTTCCATATATTTATCTTGCCTCCTACGATTGTCAATGAGTTAACGTTTATGACCTACCCCTAGCATAAAACATTATATCTGGTTTCTGTCAATATGGCAAGTATTTTTTGAGTTTTCTAAAAAGTTTTTTGTCGCAAAACAATTGCAACCAGTTTGCGATTTCTAATTTTCTTCCGCAACAAACTTGCTAAGGCATGGGAAACCCTTTTTACAAAATGAATCGGTCGATGTCCTCCGGGTGGATTTTCTCCATGAACTTTTCCTTTACATAAGCATCGTCAATGACCAGTTTGTCCTCATCCATGTCAGGGAGGTTGAAAGAGATGTCCTCCAGCAGCTTTTCCAAAATGGTATGCAGCCTTCGGGCGCCGATGTTTTCCGTCTGTTCGTTCATCAAAAAGGCCATGGTTGCGATTTCTTCAATGGCGCTGTCGGTAAATTCGATTTCCACGCCTTCCGTCTCCAGCAGTGCCTTGTGCTGTTTCACCAGTGCGTTTTCCGGTATGGTAAGGATCTTCAAGAAGGTTTCCCTGTCCAGGGTTTCCAGCTCCACGCGAATGGGAAACCGTCCCTGCAGCTCTGGGATCAGATCCGTAGGTTTTGCCGTGTGGAATGCGCCTGCGCCGATAAAGAGAATGTGATCCGTCTTGACCGGCCCATGCTTGGTGTTTACCACGCTTCCTTCCACGATGGGCAGAATATCCCGCTGCACGCCCTCCCTGGAAACGTCCGCACCGGAACGATAGCTGGAACCTGATGCGATTTTGTCAATTTCATCGATGAAAATGATCCCGTTTTGCTCTGCGTTATGCAGCGCATCTTCCACCACCTGATCCATGTCGATCAGGTTCTGCGCTTCCTCTTCCCGTAAAATTTTCCTGGCATCCTTGACCCTGACCTTCTTCGTTTTTTTCTTCTGTGGCATCATGTCCCCGAAAATATTGCCGATGGCGATGCCCATGCTCTCTCCGTTCAGGTCGATAGTGCCGCCTTTCGGCGTTTCCGTCACTTCGATTTCAATGAACTGTTCTTCCAGCAAACCCTGCCGAAGCTGCTGCCTCACCTGCTCCCTGGCAAGCGACACGTCCTCTTTCTCTCCGGCTTCTCCGGCGTTGACATCTCCCTGCTGCTCCAGCTGCTGCTGTTCGTATTGCTGCTTTTGGCTCTGGTATCCGCCGCTGTTGAGGAGAAGATCAAAGGGATTTTTTGCAGCGTTCTGTGAACCTGCCCGTTTTTTCTTGCCTGGGATGATCGCTTCGATGATCTTCTCCTCCGCGATGCTCTCAGCGATGGCGTATTTTTCATCCATCTGGCTCTGCTTGGTAATGCGGACGGCGGCTTCCACCAAATCCCGAACCATGGAATCCACGTCCCTTCCCACATAGCCCACTTCCGTGAACTTCGTGGCTTCCACCTTGACGAAAGGCGCATCCATCAGCTTTGCCAGCCGCCTTGCGATTTCCGTCTTTCCTACGCCTGTTGGCCCCATCATCAAAATGTTCTTCGGCGTTATTTCTTCCTGCATTTCTTCGGAAAGCAGGCTTCGTCTGTACCTGTTGCGCAAGGCAACGGCTACTGATTTTTTCGCCTCATCCTGGCCGATGATGTACTTATCCAATTCCCCTACGATTTCCTTGGGAGTCATTTGGTATAATTTGTTTGCCATGGTTCCCTCCTAGAGTTTTTCTACTGAAATATTGTCGTTAGTGTAAACGCAAATGGAGGAAGCGATGTCCAGGGCTTCCCTGACGATTTCCTCCGCATCCATGTTCGTATTGTTGTACAACGCTTTCGCCGCTGCATACGCATAATTGCCGCCGGATCCAATGGCAATGAAATCCTGATCCGGTTCGATGACCTCGCCATTTCCCGAAACCACCAACAAGCTTTCTTTGTCCGCAACGATCATCAGGGCTTCCAGGCTGCGCATAGCCTTGTCGGAACGCCATAGCTGCGCCAGCGCCACCGCTGCCCGTTTCAGGTTCCCGCTGTGCTCATCCAGCTTGCTTTCAAATTTTTCCGTCAAGGAAAAGGCATCTGCCACAGAGCCTGCGAACCCCGTCAGCACTCCGTTTTTATAAATCTTTTTTACCTTTTTTGCCCCGTTTTTCATGATGGCCGTTTCTCCCATCGTCACCTGTCCGTCTCCGCCGATGCATACATCGTCAGGCCCCCTTCTTACCGCGACGATCGTTGTCGCATGGAACTGTACCATTTTCATACCTCCATTCATGCCTCTCCCCCTGAGAAGCTGTTCAAATTCCTTTACTCCGTCTCCTGTTTCCAACCTCCAGGAACTATTATTCCTTGTAATCGCATTCGCTGTTGGAGCATGCGTATTGGCTTGCCTTCGTTTTCTTTTCCACCAGCATGGAACCGCATTTTGGGCACATCCTGCCAATAGGCTTGTTCCAATAGGATTGCTGGCAGTCCGGGTAGCCGCTGCATCCGTAAAAGACGCGCCCTGTCTTGCTCTTCCTGGTTACAATGTCTTTTCCGCATTTTGGGCATTTTACATGAGTGGATTTGACGATTGGTTTTGTGTTCCTGCATTCCGGATAGCCTGTGCAGGCGATGAATTCGCCGAACCGTCCATGCTTGATGGCCATGGGTTTTCCGCATTTTTCGCACAATTCCCCTGTCAGTTCCACTTCAAATTCCACTTTCTTGATTTCCTTGTCTGCGATCTCCAGTTCCCTGGCCAATGTCCCATAATAGCCCCGAATAATGTCTTTCCAATCTGTATCTTTGACTTCTACCTCATCCAGTTTGTCCTCCATGTCAGCCGTGAACCCGGTATCCACGATTTCCTTAAAATAGTCCTCCATCATCTTCGTGACGATGAACCCCAGTTCCGTGGGAATCAGCGTTTTCTTCTCCCTGGTCACATACTTGCGGTCAATGATGGTGGCGATGATCGGCGCATAAGTGCTGGGTCTGCCGATATCCTTTTCTTCCAGGTCTTTTACCAGGCTGGCTTCTGTGAACCTGGCTGGCGGCTGCGTAAAGTTCTGTTCGGCCAAAAGCTCGGCAACAGCCAGCTTTTCTCCCACCTCCAGGGATGGAAGCAGCTTGTCCCGATCATCTTCTTTGCCCGGGGAATACACCTTCAGATATCCATCGAACAACAGCTTGGAACCGGTCGCTCGAAATCCGTAACCGCTGTTTTCTATGATTGCGGACACATTCATGAATTTGGCAGGAGCCATCTGGCTGGCCATGAACCTGCTCCAGATGAGCCGGTACAGGCTGTATTGATCTTTGCTGAGAGAGTCCTTGATGCTGTCCGGCGCCAGCTCCACATGGCTGGGACGAATGGCTTCATGGGCATCCTGTACATCCTTCTTTTTGTTGGCGTAAACGTTGCTTTTATAATAAGGATCGCCCATGGTTTCGATGATGTAATCCTTTGCCGCAGCCCGCGCTTCATCGGAAACCCGCACCGAATCCGTCCGAATGTAAGAAACCAGCCCTATGGTTCCCCGCCCCTTGATTTCGATGCCTTCATAGAGCTGCTGGGCGATGAGCATGGTTTTCTTCGTATAAAACCCCAGCTTGGTGGACGCTTCCTGCTGCAGGCTGCTGGTGGTGAAAGGCGCATACGGCCGCCTTTGCCGCTCCTTTTCTTCCACCTTTCGCACCACATAATCGCCGTCTTTCAAAGCCCTTGTGATTTCATCCACCTGCGCTTTGTTTTCCACCGTGATTTTCTTTCCATTGTGTTCGGAAAGCTTGGCGGTGAACTTTTTTCCTTTCTCCATCTCGGCGGTGATGGTCCAAAACTCCTTTGGCACAAAGGCTTTGATCTCATTTTCCCGATCGCAAATGATCTTGAGCGCTGCCGACTGGACGCGGCCCGCGGAAAGACCCCTCCTGACTTTTCGCCACAGCAATGGGCTGATCTGGTATCCAACCAGGCGATCCAAAACCCTCCTGGCCTGCTGTGCGTCCACCAGCTTTAAATCGATGGGCCTTGGATTTTTGATGGCGGCCTGCACGGCTTTCTTGGTGATTTCATTGAACACGATGCGGCAGGGCTGGTTCTGGTCGATCCCCAAAAGGTATGCCAGATGCCAGGAGATGGCTTCGCCCTCTCGATCCGGGTCAGTTGCCAGGTAGATCTTTGCCGCATTTTTGGCTTCTTTTTTCAACCCCTTGATGACATCCCCCTTTCCCCGTATGGAAATGTATTGGGGTTCAAAGTCGTTTTCTATGTCAACGCCCAGCTTGCTCTTGGGCAAATCCCGCACATGTCCTACCGAGGCGACCACTTTGTACCTGCTTCCCAGGAATTTTCCGATTGTCTTTGCTTTTGACGGTGACTCTACAATCACCAGGTTTTTTTTGGCAGCAGCCATCTCCATCCTCCCGTTTCTCGTTTCTTGTAGGGCAATCGCCGCAAAACTGGCATAACGTTCCCAAATGAACTGGGCGCAACGCTCATCTTGTCAAATGCCAGGATTCTCTCGTGGCAGTTCCTAAATGCTTACTATTATATCCCTTTTTTATGATTTTGCAATAAAAATTTTCCCTAAATAGATGCAAACCACTCCTTTTATCTCCAGAATCGTCACGATTCCGCTCACAATCGAAGCGGGCCTGCCTGATGCGGCACAAAGCTGATCCTCCGTCATTTCCCCTTCTCTCGCCAGGATGGAAACCAGCAGCCGCTCTTCATCTCCCAGTTTTTTGTCAAACGCCTGCTCCACATCTTGACCCAGTCCAAGATCCGTCAGCAAATCTTCCAGGATCGCCAGGGGAACCGCTCCATCACAGATGAGCTTGTTGCTGCCCAAATTGGATGCGCTGTCGATGTTTCCGGGAACCGCATAGACGCTCCTTCCCTGCTCTGCCGCCGTTTCCGCCGTAATCAGCGCACCGCTGCTGCCCGGCGCCTGCACTACCACGGTTGCAATGGAAAGGCCACTTATGATACGGTTCCTCTGGGGAAACATGTACCTGGCGGGGCGGGTTCCTGGCGGATACTCGGAAAGGATCAGCCCGGACTGTGAGATTTCATCCCGCAGCCCTTTGTTGGAGGCCGGGTAACAGACATCGATGCCGCAGCCCAGCACTGCGATAGTGCCGCCTTTGCTTCCCTGCCACTGGACAGAAAGCGCGCCTCTGTGGGCGCAGCTGTCGATGCCCTTTGCCATGCCGCTGACTACGGACGCACCCCTGCCCGCCAGCTTTTTTCCCAGGGCTTCCGCATTCCTGCACCCGTATGCCGTGGCTCTCCTGGATCCCACCACGGCAACGCACGTCCGTTCCACCAACCCCAAATCCCCCGCATAATAGAGCGGATTGGGCGGCTTGTGGATTTCTTTCAGCATGGAGGGATAGCCTGTCTCATGAACGCACACTTTGTTAATTTTCATGCCCTGTCCTCCTGTAAAATTCATTCAGCGACCGATACCGCAGAGCCTCTGCGACATGGCAGGCATCGATGACCTCCTTTTCCTGGAGATCCGCTATGGTCCTGGAAACCTTCACGATTTTATGATAAGTCCGCATGCTGAGGGACAGCCTTTCAAACGCTTCCTTCAAAAGCCCCTCCCCTTCTTTTGTCATAGGGCAAAACTCCTGCATCCGCCCGGAATCCAGCCTGCTGTTATAGCGAATGTCCGAATTTCGATAGCGTTCCCGCTGTATGTCCGCCGCCGCTTTTACCTGAGCGCGCATGGCCTCGGTGGAAAGGCCGCCCCGCGCCTTTGTCCCGACCTCTCCATGGGGAACGGGAAAAACCCGCACATGCAGATCGATCCTGTCCAGGATGGGTCCTGAAAATCGGGACAAATAAGCGTTGAGCTGCCGTTCCGTACAGGTGCAAAGATGGCGTTCGTCCCCCAGGTAGCCGCATTTGCACGGATTAGCCGCAGCCACCACCATGGCACGGCAGGGAAAATCGGCCCTGCCCCAGGCGCGGCTGATGGTAACCTCTCCCTCTTCCATGGGCTGCCGCAGCATCTCTATCAGGGACAAATCGAACTCTCCAAATTCATCCAAAAATAAAATCCCATTGTGTGCCAGGGATATCTCCCCCGGAAGGGGTCGCTTGCCCCCGCCGATCATGGCAGCTTTGGAGATGGAATGGTGGGGTGCGCGAAAGGGACGTTCCAGGACAAAGGGTTCCTTCTCGCTCAAAAGCCCCGCAGCGCTGTAAATCCTGGTGATTTCCAGGGTTTCCTCATAGCTCATTTCCGGCATGATTCCCGCAATTCGCCTGGCCATCATGGTCTTTCCACTACCGGGACTTCCCATCATCAGCAGCCCGTGGTTCCCCGCAGCTGCTGTCACGATGGCGCGTTTGGCAGCTTCCTGTCCTAATACATCGGAAAAATCTTCCCGCTGCCCTCTCTTTGGCAGAGGGCGCTCCGTCCGCTCCCACGGCAGCGTCCGCCCATCTTCCATGATAAAGTCGATGCACGCCTGCAAATCGTCCACCGGATAAAGCTCCATGTCCTGCAGCAGTGCCACTTCCTGCAGGTTGCTCCTGGGCAGTACCAGCTTGCGGATTCCCCGCTCCCGCAGCCCCATTGCCAATGGAAGCGCGCCTCGGACGTGCCGGACTTTTCCATCCAGGGACAATTCCCCAATGTACGCTACCTGTTGGCACAGGGATTGCCGCCCGCTTCCCAGCAGCAAAATGCCCATGGCAATGGGCAAGTCAAAATGGCTGCCCTCCTTCGGCGTTCCCGCAGGAGACAGGTTTACGGTGATGCGCCGCCGGGGAAATTCGCATCCCGCATTGACGATGGCGGCGCGGATGCGCTCCTTCGCTTCCTTAATGGTCGTGTCCGCAAGGCCGACCATGTTCATGGCCGGAAGGCCGGACTGCAAATCCGTTTCCACTGTGACCATCTCCGCTTTCACGCCATAGAGTGAGGCGGTCAGGATTTTTGTCAGCATCGCAAACCCCTCCTTTAAATGTTCGCCACATGGTCGATTTCGATGGCAATCGCATCCATGCGGATATGTCTCGGCCGCTCCCACTCCCTTGGCCATTGGGACAAAAAGCGAGAAGCCGCCGCCCGCATGTGTGCCGCTTTCTTGTTGGTGACGCTCTCCAGGGGGTGGCCAAACAGAAGACCCTGCCTCGTCTTCACTTCCACAAAGTGCAAGGTGTCCTCTTTGAGCGCCACAATGTCGATTTCCCCTTCCCTGCACCGAAAATTCCTGCAAAGGATTCGATACCCTTTTTGAACCAGGTACTCCGCCGCCGTCTTTTCCCCCAACGCTCCCAATTGCTGGTTTGTCATCCTATCCCCCTTCTTTCTCGCCAAGGAACTAAGGAACTGCCCGTCCATGGCTTGCATGCGCAGGCGCTCCTGAACCCTCGCCGGTACCGCTGCCCACATGGCAAAGCTATTTCTGAAAACGTTTTTAATTTCCATATTGTTCTATATATACTACATTGTGGATTTTTATTTGTCAAGCATTTTTTTCAATAAATCCCATATTTTGTATTTCCATTCAACTCCTAACTAAATGGCGACATAGCGGCATGAAAACAAACTGTCGATGATAGGGAATAAAGAACATAGTCATGAGCCATGGGGAGAAACACATACTGGGGAAACCGGAGATAACACGATTTAGCGTAGATTTTAAGGAGCGGAATTTATGAGCAAAAGTTTTAGAGAGTCCTTGAATGAGCAGCTCCGCAACCCGGACTTCAAAAAAGAATGGGAAGCTCTGGAGCCAGAGTTTCAGTTATTCGGACTATGCTGAATGCGCAGCAGAAAAAGCAGATGACACAAAAGGAGCTGGCGGCTCTTACAGGGATCGCACAGGCGGATATCAGCAAGCCCAAGGCAACTTGCGGCGTACACGAAAGAACTTGCAGGGATCGCACAGGTGGATATCAGCCGTTTGGAGAACGGAAACGCAAGCCCATCGTTGGAAACGTTGAAAAGACTGGCCGATGGGTCAGGCATGGCGATTAAAACGAAAACGGAAACCTGTCGTTGGAAACGTTGAAAGGACTGACCGATGGGTTAGGCATGGCGATTAAAGTTGAGAAGGCATGTTGCGGTTTTCTCTTTACAACACGAATTTGCGTACCGCCTCCGCCACGCCATTTTCATGATTGGAAGCGGCCACATGCTTTGCCACGGCTTTTACTTCGTCTTTTGCGTTTCCCACTGCCACCGGCATTCCTGCCAGCCGCATCATGGCCATGTCGTTAGGGCTGTCCCCGATGGCCATCATGTCCTGGGGCGAAACGCCCAAAATTTTCCCCAGCTCTTTCAAAGCGCCCGCTTTGCTGGTGGTGCTGCCCCCGATTTCCAGGTTGTGGTCGAAGGATGACGTAAGGGTGGTGTTTTCCAGCCTGCCCAGAACCTCCCGCATCATGGCCCTGTCGCCCTGATTCTCAAAATTCACGTTGATGTTTTCGATGTGTTCCCGATGCTCCAGGATAAAATCGAAAAGCCCTTCCACGGGCTGGCGGGTCGTCAGGACGTAATCCACATTGCGAAAGCTGCGTCCCGTCTCCCTGATGCGATCGTAAAAGGCTTTTTCCATATATGCGCCGCCGCCTGTAAAGGCTTCGATCATAAAGTCGTACTGCCGCAGCAGCGCCACCGCCTCTTCCACTGCCCCAGGCGCGATGCAGTTTTCATAAATCGCCTGATTGCTCCGCAAATCCGTAATCACCGCCCCGTTGGAAGTCAGCACATACTGGATTCCCCGTATGCGGAACACATCTTCGGGCAGAGCCGAAAACGCCCTTCCAGTGGCAATGACAACGTTCACCCCCTTGTCGATGGCCGCCTCCAAGGCCTGCCGATTGGCATCGCTGATGACCCGATCATCGTTCAAGGTGGTTCCGTCCAGATCCAATGCTATGAGTTTGATCGCCATGTCTATTCCCCCACAATCTCCAAAAATTCCCGATTGATGCTCCTGACGGTTTTCATGGTGCAGCCATCGCCATGCCCTGGATAAATGAAAATCTCATTGCTCCAGCCATCGATGATTTCCCTGCAGGAACGAACCATGTCCGCCGCCGAACCGTCCTCCAAATCCGTGCGCCCAAGGTCAACGTTGAAAATCGTGTCCCCGGTGAAAGCCAGCTTGCTTTTTTCCGAGAAAAAGCAGACCCCGCCTGCCGTATGTCCCGGCGTATGGATCACCCGGATGTCCTCGCCCTCCAATAGAATCACATCCCCATCCTCCAGGGGGCGATCCACCGTGCCCTTGTACCTGTCCATGTCCGCCCTGTGCATGTAGACGGGACATTCCCGCATGGCCCGCAGCTTTTTCACTGCGCCCGTATGGTCGTAATGATGGTGCGTCAGCAGGATGCCCTGCGGCTCCAACCGTTTTTCCTCCATGAACCCTGTGAAATTCTTTGCCTCATAGCCAGGGTCGATGACGTAGCAAGAGCCGCCCTCCCTTTGATAAATCACATAGCCGTTGCTCTCCAGCATGCCGCCAACATATCGCTTTACCTTCAAACCTTTCACCTCGCATCATAAAGTAGTAGTGTTTACGGATCCTCTCCAGGGTTTATGCGCCATACCGTTTGGAAATGCTGCAGATTGGTTTTGCCGCCTGCCGCCCGATGGTTCGAAAGAGCTTCCAACCACAGTCCCTCCGTCCATTGGCACACGCTTTCCCCATCGATGCGCCGCAGCAGGATCCCTGTTTCCTCCCGGCTTTCCCATCCCGCCACAGGCACTATTGTACCACATTTTTCACAGCCAGCACAATCCTTTGGCGATTTTTTGCATATCTTGTAAATAAGCCTTGTCAAATGGACAAATGATGATACAATAGGTGTGTTGTTTCAATTGAAAGCAATACTGGGAGAAAGGAAACATCCAATTGCCCCCCCTGCGGCGATTGGATTGCATGGTAAAAGATGAAAATTGCCATTGTCGGCGCCGGGAAGCTGGGGCTGAAGGTCACGGAAGCGCTGTTGGGCGGCGACCACGCCGTCACCATCATCGATGAGGATGAAGAAATCCTGCAAAAGCTCAGTTCCCACCTGGACGTTATGACGGTAAACGCAAACGCGAAGGAAATCAAAATACTGAAGAACCTGGGCATAGCCACCTACGATTATCTCATTGCCGTGACCGGCAGCGATGACACGAACATCGTCATTGCGTCTTTTGCCAAAAAGCTGGGATGCGCCAAGGTGATCGCCCGCATCCGGGATCCGGAACACATGGATCAGCTAGGCTTCATCAAGAAGCACATGGGCATCGACAGCATCGTGAACCCGGATCTCGCCATCACTGTGGAAATTTACAAATACCTGGTCGAAAAGTACACCCTCAGCAACGGGATCTTTTCCAGCGGCAGGGTTTCCCTGCTGGAGTTTGAAGTGGAAAAGATGCCGCAGCTCATCGGCATTTCCATGTGCGACATTGGCTCTGTGCTGGAAAACATGCTGGTGGTCGCGATTTCCAGGAACGGGAAAGTCATCATCCCCCATGGCAACACGGTCATCCAGGGCGGGGATGGATTGTATGTCATCGGGGAACGAACGCCCATCATGGAATTGAACGCCCATGTCCATGAAAAGGGCAAATACACGGATTTGCAAAAGGCCATGATCATAGGCGGTGGAAAGACCGGCTATTACCTGGCGAGAAAGCTGTCGGAGTTTGGAATCGCAGTCAAGATCATCGAAATGAACAAAGAGCGGTGCTATTACCTTTCTTCCCACCTGGAGGACGTCATGGTCCTCCACGGAGATGCGACGGACCTGGATCTGTTGGAAGAGGAAAACCTGGATGAGATGGATGCGGTTGTCACAACCACCGGCTTCGATGAAGAAAACCTGCTGCTGGCGCTCGTGGCAAAGCAGCACGACATCGAGGACGTCATTGCAAAGATCAGCAGGGAAAGCTATTCCGGTTTGATCGAAAACATGGGAATCGACATGGCCCTGAATCCCCTGGACATCACGGCCAGCACCATCCTTCGGTTCGTACAGGGTTCCAAGCGGGTCATTTCTTCCGTCCTCATCCAGGGACAGGCGGAAATCATGGAAATCGTCGCTTCCGGCAACATGAAACTCATCGACACGCCCCTGACAGATCTGGAGCTTCCCGATGGGATCCTCATCGCAGCCATCCACCGGGGACTGGAAGTCATCATACCAAAGGGCAACACTACCATCCAGGAGGACGACCGGGTGATCATTTTCAGCCTGCTCACCGAGTTGCCCGAACTGGAAAAGTTTTTAAAAGTGGGAGGAAAACTGTCGTTTTTTCGGAAACAAAAGTAAATTGAGACATGAATTTGAGTTTTCGAGCCGTTTGTCGAATCATCGGGCTGGCTCTCCTGGTAGTCGGTCTTTCCATGGCGCCATCTCTGGCAGTGGCGGGCATTTACAAAGAAATGCCCGCCTTGTTGGCGTTTGCGGCTACCATCGCTGCCGCAGTTCTGATGGGGTGTGGCCTTTTGCGGTTTGGCCGACGTGCCTCCGCCGCACTGAAGGTGCGGGATGGATTCCTTATCGTAAGCCTGTGCTGGATAGTTTCCGCCCTGCTGGGAGCCGTTCCCTTTCTCATCTCCGGCAGCATCCCCGGTTTTGTCGATGCTTTCTTTGAATCCTGTTCCGGCTTTTCCACCACCGGCGCATCCGTGCTGACGGACGTGGAAGCCCTGCCAAAGAGCATTGCATTCTGGCGTTCCTTTACCCACTGGATCGGCGGCATGGGAATCCTGATTTTCGCCATCGCCCTGATGCCATCTCTGGGCATCAACGGCCAAAACATCGCCGTTTCCGAAACGCCCGGACCTACGCTGGACAAAATCACGCCTAAAATGTCCGATACGGCCAAGGCCCTTTACGCCATTTACATTGCGTTTACCATTGTGGAAACCCTGCTTCTGCGCATTGGTGGCATGAACCTTTACGATGCCCTCATCCATGCGTTCGGCACTGTGGGAACAGGCGGCTTTTCCAATTACAATGCCAGCATCGCCCATTTTGACAGTGCCTACGTTGATATCGTGGTTACGGTTTTCATGATCCTGGCCGGGGCGAACTTTAACCTTTACTACATGACCTTAAAGCGCAATCCGGTTTCCCTGATCCAGGATGCGGAGTTTCGCTTTTATCTGCTGATCCTTGCGTCCGCATCCCTGTTGATCGCCGCCAACCTGTATTTGACAGGGACGTTCGGGAGCATCGCCCAATCCCTCCGCAGCTCGGTGTTCCAGGCTTCGTCCATCCTGACCACCACCGGATTTGCGACCGATGATTTCAACATGTGGCCCACCTTCAGCAAGATGATCCTCCTGCTGCTCATGTTCATCGGCGGATGCTCCTCTTCCACGGGGGGCGGCCTGAAGGTGGTGCGCGTTCTGATTTTGCTCAAGCTCATCCGCCGGGGCATCGCCACCAGGCTCCACCCCAACGCCATCGTGACGGCAAAGCTGAACGGCAAGAATGTGCCCGCCGATACGGTGACGGCCATTGCGAACCATGCGTTTTTGTACATGGTCGTCGTGTTCCTCTCCATCCTGCTGATTTCCATCGATGACCTGGGGTTCACCACCAGCATCACCTCCGTTCTGGCCTGCATCGGAAACATCGGACCGGGCTTTGATCTGATCGGTCCTGCCGGAAATTTCAGCGTATTTGCCGCACCTGCCAAACTGCTGCTATCCTTCCTCATGCTGGCGGGAAGGTTGGAGCTGTTCACCCTGTTCATGCTGCTGATGCCGAAATTCTGGAACCCAAACCATTGAGGGAGTGAGCCATGTCTTTGAATGTTACGCTAAATTATCAAGCCATCGTGAAAATCCTGGGGATCATTGTCCTGATCATTGGAATCTCCATGCTCCCTGCTTTGCTCTGCGCCTGTCTCTACGGGGAATCCGACAATGCCCGGGCATTGCTCATTTCCGCTGCCGCTGCCATCCTGACAGGCGGCGGCATCTCCCTGCTGGTTCACCCAGTCAAAGCCAGATTCCGTGCGCGGGAAGGCTACATTGTAGTTGCCCTCTGCTGGCTCATCGCCTCCCTGGTGGGCACGCTGCCCTATTTCCTTTCCCATTTTACGGGGAACTTCGTGGATGCGTTCTTTGAGTCCACGGCAGGCTTCACCACCACCGGATGCACAGTCATCGACTACGACGCCATGCCAAAATCCCTGCTCATGTGGAAAGCCATCTCCCACTGGCTGGGCGGCATGGGGATCCTGGTCTTCGTCATTTCCATCCTGCCAGCGCTGGGCATCAACGGCCAGACCATTGTGCGAGCCGAAGCCCCTGGCCCGGTGTTTGAAAAAATGACCATGCGCATGAGCGATTCGGCAAAGATTTTGTACGTCACTTACTTTTCCCTCACCGTCCTGGAATTCCTGCTCCTTTGCTTTAGTGCGTCCATGACCACCTTCGATGCCTTGATCAACACGCTGGGGAGCATCAGCACCGGCGGTCTTTTCGCCCATGCGGAAGGCGTATCCTACTACGATAGCGTTTATGTGGAAACCATCATCAGTATCTTTACCATCCTGGCATCCATCAACTTCGTCCTGTACCATTATGGGGTTACGAAAAAATGGAAATATGTGCTGGAGGACATCGAACTGAAAGCGTTCCTGCGAATCATCATCGGCTCCACGGCGCTATGTACTGCGGCGCTCTATCTTTCCGGCGATTACCCTGGAATCGGAAAGGCTCTGCGGGATTCCTTTTTCCAGGTAGTCAGCGTATCGACCACCTCCGGCTATGCCAATGCGGACTACACCTCGTGGCCCACGGTCTGCCAGATGATCCTGTTCGTCCTCATGTTCATCGGCGGCTGCGCGGCCTCTACCAGCGGCTCCATTAAGGTCATCCGCGTGCTGGTGGTGCTCAAGCTGGTCTGGCGCGGCTTTTACAAGCGCATCCACCCCCGATCCGTCGTGGCAGTGCGACTGGGAGACAAACCGGTTCCGGCTCCCATCGTTTCCTCCATCACCGTGTTCGTCCTCATGTTCATGGGACTGCTGCTCTTTTCCTGCCTCGTTTTATCCCTGCAAAACCTGGATTTGGAAACCACCATCAGCACGGCGCTGGCCATGCTGTCCAATGCGGGAATCGCCTTTGGCGAAATCGGAGCCACCAGCAATTACGCTGTCTTCAACGACCCCCTCAAGCTGTACCTGAGCCTTCTGATGATCATGGGAAGGCTGGAACTGTTTACCATCGTCATCCTCTTTACCCGGAGCTTTTGGGGGCGGGATCGCTGAAATCGAAGGGGGCATCGCATAAAACCGCATAAAAAGAAAGCGCATGGACACCCTATGAACAGGGCGTCCGTTTTGCGTGAAACCCGCTGGACGAATGGCGGCCAGGGATACAGAAACCGAATCTCTGTCCGATGCCAAAGAAGCGGCCATGGGCGCAGCAGCCGAAGACGCAGCCGTGGGCGCAGAAAACGAAGCCCTTTGGAATTTGGAATTTGACATGGGAAACGTGGGGGTCGAGAAACATGCTGGTAAAAGATTTGATGACGACAGGAATCAGCTGCGTCAAGGAAACGGCAAGCCTAAAGCAGGTGGCAAAGCAGATGAGACAGGAAAACGTAGGGCTGATTCCCGTGTGCAACGACAAGGGGGAAGTGCTGGGCGTAGTGACGGATCGAGATCTGGTTTTGCGGGCATTGGCTCGGGAAATCGGCGACCGTGCGGGAGAAAAAAAGGAACAGCGGGATGCCGGGGATTTTTCCAGGCTAAAGGCCGGGGATGTGATGTCCAGCAACATTGTCTGCGCTTCCCCAGACATGAATACCCACCATGCCGCGCTGCTGCTTGCCAAATACCAGGTTCGCAGGCTGCCTGTGACCCAAAACGACAAACTGGTAGGAATGCTGTCCATGGCGGACATTGCCCGAAAGCCGGTATTCATCGATGAGGCAGGGGACGCATTGTCCGCCATATGCGCAGTGGCTCCCGGCGGCGGCGCCATGTAAGCGAACCTATGGAAATGCGTTTGGAGCATGCTTCCTGCCAGCCATGGGTCAATTGTGGGATGGTTTTCGTTTGCCCGCTTTTCCGGCGGCGCGGTTTTCCAAGTCCCGCTCCAACGTGAAATTGATTTCCCGATCTTCCACGCAAACGGAATCCACAGCGATGCGGACGCGCTGTCCCAACATGTACGCCCGATGGGTCCGCTTCCCGATGATGCGGTACTTTTCCGCTTCATAGATATAGTAGTCATCCTCCATGGAGGCCAGTCGAACCAGCCCTTCCACGGTGTTTTCCAGCTGCACATAAATGCCAAAGCTGGTAACGCCGCTGATGACGCCGTCAAAGGCCTGTCCAATATGATAGGACATGTATTCGGCTTTTTTCATCTTCTCCACGTCCCGCTCCAGTTCCACGGCGCGGCGTTCCGTCATAGAAGCGATTTCCGCGGCCTCCTGGGTCTTTGCCCGGAAGCTTCGCACCGCTTTCCCGTCCAGCTTCCCGCAGATGGACTTTTTGATGATGCGGTGGACGATCAGATCCGGATATCTGCGAATGGGAGAAGTGAAATGACAGTAGTATTTCAGAGACAACCCGAAATGACCCCCGCACTCCGTTCCGTAAAAGGCTTTCTGCATGCACCGCAACATGACCGTGTTCACCACGTTCTCATAGCGTTCCCCCTGAACCTGCCGCAAAATGTGGCTGAGGGTTTTGGGATGCACGGAATCCGCCGCCCCTTTCAGGACGATGCCCAGGCTCTGGAGAAATGTCCGCAGCTCTTCCATCCTGGCAGGCGCCGGGGGTTCATGGACGCGGTAAACGAAGGGCACTTCCATCCAGTAAAAATGCTCCGCTACGGTCTGGTTGGCAAGGAGCATGAACTCCTCAATCAGCTTGTTGGCCGTCCTGCGCTCCGCTACGTCCACGCTGGTGGGGATTCCCCGCTCGTCCAGGCGAATATATGCCTCATCAAGGTCAAAGTCCAAGCTGCCCCTTTCTTTCCGCTTTCCCTCCAGGATCTTCGCCAGCTTGTCCATGACCAGGAGATCTTCCACAATGTCCCGGTACTGCTTCATCAAAGGCACATCGTTGTTTTCCAGGATATCCGAAACGTCCGTGTAGACCATCCTGGCACTGGAACGGATGACGCTTTCATAAATGTCGTGATCCACCACGTCTCCTTTCGGCGTGATTTCCATGTCGATGGACAGGGTAAGCCGATCCACGCCAGGGTTCAGGCTGCAGATGCCATTGGACAACCGCTTTGGCAGCATGGGCACCACCTGATCGATAAGGTAAACGCTGTTTCCCCGCTTCAAGGCTTCCATGTCCAGCGGGCCATCCTCCTCCACATAATGGCTCACGTCAGCGATATGGACACCCAGCAGATAGTTGCCGCCCGGCAGCCGCTCTACGGATACGGCATCGTCAAAGTCCTTGGAATCGGCTCCATCTATGGTAATGATGGTCTTGTGGCGCAAATCCCTGCGCTGCCGCAAGTCCTCTCTTGCGATCCCCCTTTTGCTGACGGCTTTCGCTTCCGCATTGACCTGGCTGGGGAAGGTTTCCCGCAGCCCCCTGCTGCGCATGAGCGCCTTGATGTCCCCGCCCGGCTGGCCGCTCCTGCTGATGATTTCCGTGATTTTGCCTTCCGCATTGTTTTCCTTGTCGGGATAACGGGTGAGCCGCACCACCACCTTGTCGCCTCGCCGCGCACCGGCAAAATCTTTTTTATGTACGAAAACATCCTCCTGCTTTCGTTCTTCCGGCACGACAAATCCAAAGCGTTTGCTTTTTTTAAACGTGCCCACCAATTCTGCTGTGTTTCGCTGGAGGACCTTTACAATGATGCCCTCCGGGGAGTCGCTGCGGAAAAATTCAGGGATCAAGTCCACCAGGACCAAATCTCCATCCATCGCGCCTCCCATGTCCCTGGGAGAAATAAAAATGTCCTTTTCTCCGTCTTGTCTCTCAACAAAGCCAAAGCCCCGCTTGTGCTTTGACAGTGTGCCTGTGATTCCAGGTCTTTTGCTCTTTTTCATACCTATAGTTTACCACATTGTGACAGGAAAGCCAGCGTTTCTTTTTGCAAAACGCTGGCTTTTCCTGCAAAGGGACGTTGGGGAACCGTCCATCGAACGCCGGTGCTGGCGGTTTTGCCCCGATCCCTCAATTCTTCGTTTCTTTTGTGCTGTCGCTCGCATCGTCATCGGCATCGCCGCCATCCACCATGTCTTCCGCATCGTCCTTGATGTCCTCGCCCATGTCCTCCGCATCGTCTTTCACGTCTTCGGCATCCTGATCCACGCTATCCTCCACCGTGGTCTCGCTGCCTGCATTGTCACTGGCATCGTTTCCGCTGCACCCGGCAAATGTGAATACCGATAAGGCCAGCAGCATCGCTAACAAAATTCTTGCTTTTTTCAATGTTTTCACTCCTCTCTCAGAACCCGTCCCAAATGATCCAGGCCCTTCGCTTACGTTAGATATTATTTGCCTTTCGAGAGGAATTTATCAGCAAAAACGAAAATTTTTGCTTTTCATGCGCACCGATGAACCCATTGGAAATTTTTTCACCCTTGTTCCCGCCCGCCAGGCGTGCCATCGCCCAGGAATTTCTGCAAGGTGCGAATCAATTCTTTGAGATCCAGCGGCTTTGCCACATGGGCATCCATGCCACAATCCAGGCAAACCTTCACATCATCGGAAAAAGCGTCCGCAGTCATGGCGATGATGGGGATGTCCTTGTCCGACCGATCCATGGCTCGGATGTTTCTCGTAGTCTCATACCCATCCATCACCGGCATGCGGATGTCCATCAGGATGGCATCATAAAATCCCGGCTCCCGCTGCTGGAGGATTTCCAGGCACACCTGTCCATTCTCAGCATGCTCCAGTTCAAAGCCGAAAGCGGAAAGGGATTCCTGGACGACGATCCAGTTGATTTCCACGTCTTCCGCTACCAAAAGGCGTTTTCCGGTAAAATCGATCTGCTGCCCGATCGGTTCTTCCTTCGGCGCATCCGCGCCCGCATACCTGCTCAGGCAGGAATAGATGGTCGATTTGAACAGCGGCTTACCGATGAAGCCGTTGATTTCATTTTCGTCCACCTCTCCCTCGATATCGCTCCAGTTGTAGGCGGAAATCAAGAACATGGGGATTCCCTCCCCGATCCGGGACCGAATTTCCCGAATCGTCTCCAGGCCATCCATCTGCGGCATCTTCCAGTCGATGAGCACAAACTGGTAATCCTCGTCTTTTTGATGGCGTTCCTCGACCATGTTCACCGCTTCCATCCCGCTGCTCGCCCAGGTTCCATTGACGCCAAGCTCCCGCAGGTTTTCCACTGCGCTGGCGCATAGCTGCTCATTGTCGTCCACCACCAGCACGTTCCAGGCGGGAAGCCGCATCTCTGCCTGATCCGCGCCCTTCTGCAAATCCAGCGTCACATGGAACCTACTGCCCTTTCCCAGTTCGCTGTCCAGGGCGATGGTTCCACCCATCATATCGACGATCTGCTTTGTGATAGCCATGCCCAGCCCGGTACCCGTGGTGTTTTGCACCCGCTCCGTATTTTCCCTGGAAAATTTGTTGAAAATTTTCTTCTGAAATTCTTCCGACATGCCGATTCCATCGTCTTCCACCACAAAATGGGTTCGCACATACCCGTCCCCCAGAGGTGATTTTTCCTGGGAAATGGCCACATTGACGTTTCCTCCCATGGGCGTGAATTTCACCGCATTGGACAAGAGGTTCAACAGCACCTGATCGAGCCGCACGCTGTCGCAGAACACGGTTTCCGCTTCGATGTCCTTCACAAGGATGTCAAAGGACTGCCGCTTTTCCCTGACCTGGGGCTGTATGATGTTCACCAGGCTCTCAGCTGTCTCACGCAGGGAAAGAGAACTCATGTTGAGCATCATCTTTCCGCTCTCAATCTTAGACATGTCCAACACGTCATTGATCAGCCCCAGCAGGTGCCTGTTGGAGGTCTGGATGTTCCGCAGGCAGGACTCCACCTTGTCCACATCCTGCTTGTGCGCCAGGGCGATGTCCGTCATACCGATGATGGCGTTCATCGGCGTGCGAATGTCGTGGCTCATGCTTGAAAGGAATTCGCTCTTGGCCTGGTTTGCCCGGATAGCCTCTTTGCTGGCTCTTTCCACTGCCTCTCTCTGCCGCTTGGACTTCCTGCCATAGTGCAGGAAAAGGAAGCTCATGGTCAGCACGATGATGGCCATGCAGCCGATGGTGACCAAGATCCGCAGCCGATCCAGATTGGCAATGGGCTCCTCCAGAACCTCATTTGGCATGACGGCGATCAGATACCATCCAGGAGTATTTTCAATGTGCGCACAATAGATGTGGCGCACGTCTCCGTCAACGGACATGGTGGCAAAGTAATCCGCCTGTTTCTCCATGGCTTCCTGGAGTTCTTTTTTGTAATCGTTGGGAGTTTTCCCATCAAAGCTGTCGAACCGTTTGTCGATCCGGGCAAAGTAGTCAGTGCCAAATTCGCCCGTGTTTCGGATGACAAAATTCCCGTCTTTGTCGATGATATGGGAATATACGTTTCCCCCTTCCGTATCCAGATAAAGCGCCTCATCCAGGTACTGCATCGGAATCCCTGCAATCAGGGCTGCGCTGCGGCTGCCGTCCTCCATGGGATAAGCCGCTTTTTCCGCCAGCAAAAGGTAATCCTGTCCATCTTCGCCGACCCCGCTTGAGATCCCATCGCCGGTTTCGTCCAGAGAAATCCTGAATTCATCTGCGCTTTCAAGTTTCATATCCTTTCCATAGATGGTTTCCAGCTTCCCATCTTCGGTATAAAACCCCATATAGTCGAACCGCCTCACATCCCCGCTGACCTTCAATTCTTTCAGCATCTGCTTCCCATACCGGACGGATTTCGGCGGCGTGCGCATGATGACTCCCTCCACCTGGGAAAGGCGCAGGTAAACGATGGAATTGAATTTTTGTTGGATCTGTTCGCATACCTCCGCCATGTAAATCTGGCTGACATCTTCCACGGATCGTTCCGTGCTGGTGGACATGAAAAAGTTTAGCCCGGAAAACGTCACCACGCAGACGATCATGACGATGAAAAAACTGCTTATGATGAACCGAACCGTTTTTTTCTCTTCCACCTCTTCCATTTCAGCGGACTCTTTTCTTTCTATTTCTTCATCCATGTTATCTTAACGCCTCTTTTTCAACCAATGATACCGATGATCAAGCTTTCAAAGCCTCTCGAATTTGACCCTCGCTTTTTATTTGCCGGCTTATTTCTCTTTGTCGTTTTCCTGGTAGTAGCGCAGGATCCCGTCCCTGGCGTATTCCAGTGTGGAAAAAATGTCCCTGCCCACGTTTCCTTCATCCTTTTCCATCTCGTGCATCACGAACATGAAGTGGCTCCCGCTGTGCGTCTCGTATGGAAAAAACAGTCTGTCAAACCGATCGGCCAATCTGCACATCTGGGAATAAATCGAATTGTGATCCCCGATGATCCGATGGGGAAATCCCGTTCCATCGTAGCGCTCATGATGGTGCATGCAAATGTCGGAACAGACATCGATGAAATACCCGCAATGGGCGGAAATGTTCAAATGCACCAGCTTCGCACCCAATATGGTGTGCTGCGTGTACGAATCCACATAAGCCTTCGATGGTGCTTGGGTTTTCACTGTTTCCGGCGGAACGACCATGTTCCCGATGTCGTAGAAATAGGCGGCCTTGCTGATGATGTCGATCCGGGCATCGTCCAACGCCTGCTTGGGGAAGGAGCGGGAATGCTCCCTCAGCAAAATCGCCACCAGATCCGAGACGCGCTGGCAATGGGTGTGATCGCCTCCAAAATTCCGAAGATACCGCTTGTACACCGTCCCCAGCTCCGCAATGTACCGATTCGTCTCCCGCAGGTCTTTGCTCGTCAGTTCATGCTTGCCCATGATGCCAAGCTGCAGCTTGATCCGCTCTATGATATAATCCTTGTCAAAGGGCTTCCTGATAAATTCGGCCACATTGTACTGCATCGCTTTTGCCACATTGTCCCGGGTCGCTTCCGCCGTAACCAAAAATACGGGCACGCTGCGGATGCCCGACTCCCTCATGAACTGAAGGACCGCAAAGCCGTCCACCGCAGGCATGGAAATGTCCAGCAGCAATGCGTCCGGGTTGCCCAGATCGTTGCTGAAATGGTTGATGGCGGCAAAGCCGCTGTTCTTTTCCACAATCTCAAATTCATCGCTCAACATGGACGTCAATATGGTGCGATCCACATCGGAATCGTCAACAACCATGATCGTCTTTTTTTCACTCATCGCAATCCTCCACAAATCTCTTTTTTCAAAGGGAAAGCCTGACGGCATCCCCGGCATCGCCCTCTGCCTGTGTCCAACCCGGATGCGTCCGCATCATTGCCGGGATATGGATAATCTCAAAGAGGCTCACAGAAGTGTCCAACCCGGATGCGCCCGCATCATTGGCCCGCATCGCCTTGCCCTTCCTCCGCCTTTTGGATGCAGCCCAGGATCCTGTCCTGGACAGGCAGACATCGCCGATAAACCGCCGCGGCCTGCTGTGCCTTGCCGTCCCTGAGCAGCGAAACCATCTCGGAGTACGCCTCATAGAGCGGTACAATGGAAAGGTTGCCGCTGGCGCCCTTCAACTTGTGGGTTTCATCGATGAGTTTGGAGTAATCGCCGCTTTCAAAATCAACGCTGGCCGCATACGCCGTCACCATCTCCCAAAACTTGACGAGCATGTTCCGATACAAGCTGGAATTGCCCATCATCCGCTCCACTCCTTCGTCCACGTCAACGCCCATTTCCCGCAGTTCGTCTAACAAAGCCATCGTACCTGCCTCCTTTTTCGAGAGCATCCCGCCCCGCGTTCCTGTTCATCAAACTGCACATGATTGTACCACAATGTTCTGTAATTTGCAACGTTTTTGTGCGGCGGCGCACCCAGGGCCAACCTGGACGGGAACGCATCCAGGCATTAAAAAAGCGCAAGGATCCCCTTGGGATGCCCTTGCGCTGGTCGCAGGGCTTTCTGGCCGCTACCTGGAAACCTGCAATGGAAGCGGTCCGTGCATTCAAACAGGGTAAAGTTCACGATGTAAACGCTGACTGTTTTCTTGATTCTATATATTCCATTTTTCCCATTCCGTCATGCGGCGTGCCGGAATGGGTGAACGGACTGCATTTCCACGACTTGATCCCTGTTTTCCTGGTTGATCGTTGGGGCGGGGCGCAAACCTGTTCTTTGTTTGCGCACAGGAAACAAACATGCTCTTCCCTATATGCACACGCTACTGCGCGATTTCCCATGTGTCGATGGCTTGCCCCTCCTCATTGAAAGTCTCCCCCTTCAGCGATGTTTCCCCGATTTTCAGAATGACATAGATGCCCGTCGCTTCCTGGAGAACCTTTGCGTAGCTTGGTTTTCCGCCACTCGCTTTCCCGTAATAGCTCGGTTTCTGCCCTGCGTTTCCCATCAGATAGGTAATGCCATGGATGGGCTTTGTGCGCATGTACAGGTGCTGGTGGCCGCAGAGCACCAGGTTCGTCTTTCCATGCTCCAGCAGAGGCACCCACTGTTTGCGAAGCTGGCGATAAATCGCATCGTCCTCCGCTGCGGGATAAGGCGGATGATGAAGCACTGCGACGTTCCATTTTGCGGTGCTTGTGCGCAAATCCTCCTGAATCCAGCCGTTCAGCTGCTTCAGTTTTTTCTTCCAGGCTTTTTTCCCCATGTCCCGGACTCTCTCTTCCATGAAAAAGCAACTGTTGAGCATCAAAAAATGGCAGTTTCCCCGGTCAAAAGAATAGCACTCGCCCGGCAGGGGGCTTTCCTGCGGCACGGGCATCATTTGCAGGTAGGTATATGGGATTACCGATGTTTCGTGGTTTCCCGGCACCGTGGCCATGGGAATCGATGAAAATACGGGCTGCGCCTGGGAAAAGAATGCCGACCAGTCCTCCGTGTCGCCGCTTTTTTCTACCATGTCCCCGCTGAAAATCCCCAGCTGCGGCTTGTGTTCCCATGCCTGTCCCAGGAGCTGGCCCCATTCTCCGTAATCCTTGTCTCGCACTTGATATTGAATGTCTCCCATGTACAGGCAGGTCGTTTCTTCCGTGCTTTCCTCGCCGCCTGCAGTGGTAAATTCCCCTGTCCGGCTCCAGTTCGTTCCGTCCCCGACCCGATAAAAATACCGGGTTCCCGGCTTCAAGTCCCGAAGCACCGCTTGGTACCGATAATACTCGTCAGGACGCACCGCCACCATCTGCGCAGAGCAAGTTTCGTCCATGGCATCTGTCGTTCCGTATTGGACGCACCCCTCATATTCGATGCTTCCATGCCAGCTGATCGCCTGGGACGCGGCCGGTTCAGCCGTTTGGGAAAGGATGATCTGGGAAGGTGCGTCCGCTGTGTCAACGCTTTCCTGTGGGCTGGCGCAGCCTGCAAAGATGAACGTTGCCGCTGCGATGGGGAAAATCACCATCAAACAAATGTCCCTCGTCTTCAATCTGAGTTTTCGCATGTATGTTCTCCTTGGGTATGCGCGAAAGGCTCTTGCCTCCATGGAAATGGACGTATCCTTTGCCCGTTCCATGGCTCCCGCCAGCACTGGAAGGGAAATTTTCAAATACGTCCGCAGCTTTTTCTTGAGAGATGCCTTTTGCAGCTCCGTCCCCCGCAACTGGATGCTGTACGATACATCCATCGCTTCCTCCCGCAAAATCGGAAAAAAATGGAGGCCGATGAGCACCATGTAAGCGATTTCGTATGGCACTTTCCACTGAACCAGCCCCAGAAGGTAGTCGCGGGGCGCACCGGTCATGAGAATCAGAGCCGAGAGGATTACCACCAACAGCCGTATGCAGAGCAATGCGCCCAGTTCCGCTTGCCCAAACAAGGCCTGCAAAAGGAAAAGAAACGCCACCATGCCAAAGGCTGCCTTCGCCTGCGCCAGGAGCCGTCCCAGCTTCACGCCGCCCAGTGCCAGCGACAAAACCGTGAACAAAAGCAGTCCCAGCAAAAACGCCAGGTTTTTTACAGCCATGGCTGCCGTGGAAATGGCTGCGATCATCACCAGCTTCGTCCTGGGATCCAGGCCTGCCAGCCCAAACGCAGGACTTGCGTCAGATATGGGTTCTGCTGTTCGCTTCGATTTGGCATGGCTCTTGGAACTCGCTTTCGACTCAGACTGTGTTTTGCGCTTTTGCTCCACGCTAAGCATGGGAATCGCCTCCCAGGGTCAACGTTCTTTTGGCATAACGCTCCACGAATCCCAAATCGTGGCTGATGAGCAGGACTCCACAGCCCAGTTCGCCGCAGATGCGATCCAGGTAATGTCCCAGCTGCGCTTTCCTCTTTTGATCCAGCCCGCTGGTAGGCTCATCCAGCAGCAGATACTCCGGCTCCATCGCCAAAATGGAGGCCAGGACCAACCGCTGCTTTTCCCCATGGCTCAGCCGAAAGGGGAACTTTTCTTCCATCCCGTCCAGTCCAAAGAGGGATAGAAACGCCTGGCTTTTCTCTTGGATCTCCTGTTCTGAAAGTCCTAGGTTTTCAAGACCATAGGCGATTTCCTCCCGCACGGTGGGCGAAAAAATCTGCCTGGCCGGGTTCTGCATGGCATAGCCGATCTTCCTTCCCCGCTCTGCCAGGGACCAATCCTGCAAATCCTGGCCATCCAGCAGGATTTTCCCTGCTTCCGGCTTAAGTATGCCCATGATGACTTTGCCAAGCGTGGTCTTGCCTGCGCCGTTTGGTCCCAGGATCGCTGCGATTTCCCCCTTTTCAAAAAAAGCTGAAAAAGCCTCCAATACCGCAGGCTCCTTCTTTCCATATCGAAACGTCACTTCTGTTACTTCCAGGCTCACGACCCTCCCTCCTTATAGCATATGGATATTGTCCATTGCCCCCCCCTTCAGACTGTCCGGGAACCCGTCCTTGCTGGCATTCCAGCCGCATCCTGTCGTTCCGTTCGGTTTCAGCCTGACAAGCCCTTTGCGCGCATCTGGGCGGGCGATCCGATGAACCTCACCCGGCCTTCCTCCAGGAACACCCATCGATCGGCAAAGTCCAAAAGCTCATAAGCGTGCTCCACTACGATGACCGTTTTTCCCTTGTCCCGCATGTTTTTCATCAGCCTCAGCATCTTGCCCCGCCCTTCCTGATCCACATGGCTGAGGGGTTCGTCCATGATCAGGACTTCCGGCTCCATGGTGAGAACCGCGCCTGCCGCGACCAATTGCTTCTCCCCGCCTGACAGCTGCATCGGGTTCTTTTCCGCCAAATGGCAAATGCCGAGGAAATTCATCGCCGCATCTACCCTTTTGCGGATTTCCCCGGGGGGAAGCATCAGGTTTTCCGGTCCAAAGGCCAGTTCATCCTCTACGGCAGAGGCGATGATCTGGCGATCCGGATCCTGCATCATGTAGCCGACCTTTTGGGACAAATCTTTCAGGGGCATTCCCAGGACAGGCTCCCCATCCAAAAGCGTTTCCCCGGACAAGCTTCCATCTATGCAGTTTGGAATGATGCCGCACAAAATCTGGCACAAGGTGCTCTTTCCGCAGCCGGAGGGACCAAGGACAGCCGTTATGGTCCCTCTGTCCAAAGAAAACGTCACATCTTTCAATGCCGGCTTTTCCCCTTCGTTTTCATAGGAAAACGTCAGGTTTTTCACTTGTATCATGCCGAGCGCCTTTTGACCTTTTTTGCTGCGCTGAAGGTTCCATATTTGGCCTTGCCGTTTACCAAACGATAGGGACGCACTTTATAATAGCAAGATTTTCCGGTCTTCCATTTTTTGTCGGCATAGGAAACCTTGCTCCCTTTTTTGACGGTTGCGATTTTTTTGTATCCGCTGTTTTTTTTGCCAGACCGATAAACCTGGTAGCCGGTTGCGCCTGCGACTTTTTTCCACTTGAGCGTTGTGCCTTTTTTTCCGCTCTTGGAAATCTTTTTGATTTTTGTTTTTCCCAATGCGGGTTTGGCGGAAACCGCAGCGGAAAAACTTCCTCCATAAGACTGGCCTTCGACTACGGCATAGGCCTGTATCCGATAGCGGTATGTGGCATTGAGCGTCAGCCCCTTGTCTCGATAGGAGGTGCTTCCGGCGGACAGGGTTTTGAGCTGCTTCCACGCTTTTGTCTTCTTGTCGTACCGCTGGATGATGTATCCATCCGCATCGCTCTGGCTCTTCCAGGCAAGCCGAACGCTGTCGTATCCCACTTTTGCCGCCCGGAAAGATGCTGGTGCGGCAAGGGATGAAGTGCCGGTTTCAGGCGTTTGAGTGGCCAATTCGCCCTGCGCATCGACCACGTTTAATTTGATCAGGTTGGAAACGACGCCCTTTGCCGTATACAGTGCGAGCTGTCCGCTCTGCCCATCTGGAATCGCATCCTGGCTGTCGCAGTCCCAGGCCACAAATGCGCCCTCCAGGTCTTTGTAAGACAATTGCAGGCTGCTGCCGTCCTCCGAAATTCCCTGAACCTGGTTTTGGGAGCTGGCTGCCAGATAGGCATCCAGTTTCATGTCTTCCAGCACTGCTTTCAGCGGCACGCCCTCCAGCTGGGCGGTCTTTTCTTCGCCATCCTGGTTCCAGCTGTAACGGGCCTGGTAGATCCCCAGCTCCATCAAATCCTTGAGCCGCTTGAGCGTATAAGCATCCTGATCCGTGCGCAGCCAGGTCTGGGGATCCCCTACATACAAGGCATTTACCTTTTTAATGAAATGGCAGTTGTTGTCGTCCGTGATTGCGTTCTGCCCATAAACGAATACGTCTTCCCCTGCGGGCAGCCGCTGCATGTCGCTTTCTGACGGCACCACCCCATTTGCGGATTCTGCGCTTTCATTTGTGGCTTTGTAGCAGGCGATCATCGGCTTTGGCGCCGAAACGCCCGTTGTATCTCCCGGCGCAAAATATTTCAGATCCTTTGTAAGTCGAGGTTCTTGTTTCGTTGCATAGGTGTCGGCGGACCAGATCCAATAGGATTCCACAGCCGCAAATCCGCCTGAGGTGACTGCCTCCAAAAGAGTCTCGATGTCCAGTCCGGAAACGATGGAATAGTGGTAAGTGCCTTTCCCATGGTTATCGTAAGAAGAAAAGCGTTGATTTTCTTTCCAGCTGTTGCCCAGCCCATAGGTTTGCGGGTTTTTGTTTGTCTTCAGTTCTTCCAGTTCTTCCGGGGTCAATCGGATGATATCCTCGGAAAACCCCACGGTTCCCTCTACCTTGTCCCCGGTTATCAAAAGCCCCAATTGGCTTTTCAACTGCACGTTGTCTACCGTGCCGCCTGCATCGGCATCGGCTGCCGCACAAACTCGCTCGCTCCACCCTGTCTGGAACAAAGTTCCAACCAGGCAGCAAGCGGCGACCATGGCAACCAGCCTTTTTCGCTTTGTCATGTTCTTTCTTTTCTGCATCACGTTCCTGCTTTCTTTTCTATATGGTACAACAGATAGCCGATGGATGCTTCCATCGGCTATCTGTCCAGCACAAAAGCAACCTTTCATGCCATCTCGCTATCTTGTTATTTTCTTTGCTTTTGACCACGGGCCATAAACCTTTTTGCCGCCTGCTTTTTGATATGCGCGCACTTTATAATAATAAGTTTTGCCCTTCTTCACTTTGGTATCTTTGAATGTAACCTTATTGGCTTTCAAGGTCTTGACCTTTTTGTAAGCCTTTTTCGCTTTCAAGGAGCGGTATACCTGGTAGCCGCTTTCCCCCTTGATGTTGGAAAACTTCACTTTGACGGCTGCCCGCCCGCTCTTTTTCACTTTCAGGGTCGAAGCCTTCAGCGTAGTGGCCTTGACCGTCTTGGAATCGCTGCTGTAAAGCTTGGCTTTCCCAAACGCCTTGTAGGCTTTTACTTTGAACTGATATTTCTTACCCTTTGCCAGGCTGCCTTTTGTGAAAGTAGTCTTGGATGTATTGGCAACCGTCCATTTGGAGGCGGAAGCCTTCTTGTAAGATACCGTGTAGCCGCTTGCGCCCTTTACGGCTTTCCAGGAAACGGAAGCCTTGTTGTACTTCTTCAGTTTTGCTTTCACTGAGGTGGGCGCAGCGATGCCCGCTGTCACAACGATGCCTTCCGGATCTTCATAGGTGGTTGGGGATTTTCCGGATATCGCCTCATAATCCTCGCCATCGTTGCTGTATTCCACATCCGCACTGGCCGTGTCTACGATGACTGCATGGGCATAATTGAGCGGAACCCGCTTGCCGTTGGAGATATTGGTGCTGCTCTTGGATTCCGAATAATAGTAGGCAACGAAGAAATCGTCCAGCCTGTTTGTGATATCCACTGTCGTTCCATCGCTGGTTGCGATATAGACCTTTTCCTTGGAACCGACCGATCCAACCACATCTTTGAGCCATGCGCCCTGGTAGCGAAGGTACATGGGCTTGTTATATCCATAATAGGTGTATTCGGTGCCGCTTGCATCCTTGTTGGAAGGGAATTCTTCGTCCCCGATCTCCCGCAGCTGCAAGCGAGTAAGGGCGGACTTGGAGTCATCCTTCATCACTTTGACGAAATCGTTTTCCTTATATGTTTGCGTAACCTCCATGTTCGCTTTTCCTGCTTCACAGTTTGTGACATCGATCACTTGGACGTCGCTCGTCATCGTAGCCCATTCCAGAGGATCCTCCGCTGCAGGCCATTTCATGCCCGCCACCAGGCCTACGATTTCATAATCGTCCGTGATCGTTTCTCCTGATTCATTCACATGATGGATGTAATACCCCCCTTGGGTTTCGCTTCCGCTTCCATACTTGTCCTGTGCATCCTTGCCGGTAATCACGACGCCAATCAGCATTTTGTTAACAACAGAATTAGCATTGCCTGTCTGCCTGTAGGCTCGCACTGGGGAATTTTCTCTCAAAAAGTCCTTGAAGTTTGTGTATTCCGTATCGTCCACATTGTTCTCATCGGGCTTTTCAAAGGTGGTCATGACGCAATATCCTATGATTGTTTCCACAGGCACGCCTGCTCCTGATCCATTGCCACTTTCATCCTTTTCCAAACCAGCGACCGTGTCATGGTACTGACTGAGGCTTGGAGTGGAATGGTAGGCATCATGTTCCATGTATATTATGGTGTCCGTATCCTCCACCTTGGCCTCGCCGCCCAGGTTCTCGATCAAACTGGACAGCTTCGCGCCCTTCACGGAATCCGTTTGCGTTTGCCCGTGGTTGTTATACTTGTATTCCACGGTTTCATTGTAATCCTTGATTTCCTGTTCCGTATAGTAGTAAACATCATCCAGCGCACCGTCGTCATTGGCATCCACAGCGATATAAAAGACGGCGTCTTTGATGTTGTCCCCATCTTTGTAGGGCTGTTTTGTGCTGCTGCTGTCCGCCGCAAATACGTCATTGCTCTGCATCAGGCCGAAACAGGACAACAGCATCGCCGCCGCCACAAGGATCGCTATCGCCTTGTACCGTTTCTTTGTTGTAACTTGCATAAATACCTCCTTTTGTCTTGTTCGTTGTAATAGAAACTATCTTTGATTATACCTGTTGTCGCAAGTCTTTGCTGTTGGTTCGGCAACATTTTGAAAATTTTTTTAATACGAAAAATGTCGTTCCAACCAGCTTTGAACCAACGGCAAAGCCTGCCTTGGGGACAAAGCCAGCGAAACCGGCCATGCGCTATGCGCTCATGTGGGACGGCATTGGATTCGCACCAAAAATTTCGTGCTCCGATTTCCATAAGTGTCGCCGGCCATGACCAGTCGCAGCGGCCCCTGGCCTCCTTCATTGAAGTGCAAAAAAGGCTTTCCGTCCTTTGCCCAGGCCACAATGGCATTTTTCTCTTCAGCAGCCTCCTTTGCGGAAATGGCCGAAGAATATCCGTCCCCTGCCGTACAGATAAACGTGTCGCACCGATCCAGCAGATCGGGATCCGCCAATTCCAACAAAGTCCTCAATTCCACGCCCTGGAAAATTCCCTCCGCATTTTCGTGACTGGCGGACTGCAAATTGGCGTAGACCTGGATTTGATCCATTTTTTCAATTTCCCGCAGGCTGAAGGTTTTCAGGACCTTCCCTTCTTCCTCTATGGAAAGGGTGTAACCATCGGCTCCCGTATCCTGCTGCGAAAGGTTGTACCAGACAGCTGCACAGATGATCAGGAGCAGCGCGGCGCATGCCACGAGCAAATATTTGCCCTTAATCTCCAGTTTCCTTGGATTCCTCACCTGCGTCTCTCCCTTTCTTTCGTTTTTTCGCAACCAAACCATACCGTTCCATGATTCTCAGCAGCTCCCATGCCAAAGCCCCGCCAATTCCGCCCGAAAGCAGCGCAATGGCAACCATCAAAACCAAGTATACGCCGGGAGCCTGGAAAAACACCAGGTTGACGCAAATCGTTCCTGTCACGTTAGCCGCTGCGCCTGCAAGCACGGCACAGCTCCGGCAGCATACCCGATGCCCAATGAGCAGCAGGAGCACGTCCATGGCCAGGCCAGGCGAAATGTAGGTTACAAAACTCATCATGCCGTGGGAGCCGACTACGCCTGTCAAAACCACCAGCAGCGCTTGAACCAGCCCTATGAGGGATGCGGAGCCCGGCTTTTTTACGATTCCATAGCCCACCACCAGCCACATCATGTAAAGACCGCCTGCAAATGCCCCGCCTGGAATCATCAGAGGGCCGCTGACGAGATGGGCCAGCGGCACCAGAACCGGCTTTATGGCAATGCCCACAGCTGCCATGACCGCCAGAATCACCAAATCGTATACGGTGAACCGCTGCAAAAGCCTATTCATCGGACGATTCCACTTCGATCGTTTCTACATAACAAGCCCATCCCTGCATGTTAAAGTCTTTCGTGTAATCGGAATCGTAGTCCGCCTGCCCATAGACCAGTCGCAAGGGGCTTCCATCCGTCTTATGGTAGATTTTGTCGTTTCCCATGTTGTCTCCCTCTGAAATCACGGCCAGCATGGGAGGAACCGCCTCACCCTTTTTGGCATCCTCCCCATCGAAAAAATAAAGCTCCGACAAGTTGTCCATTTCGTACTCCCTGGCATACCCATCGCTGCAGGTCACCTTCAGGATCGCGCCCTCTGTTTTGATGCCTGCGTCCTTTAGCAGCTTTTCCAGAAGGACCCCCGTATATTCCCGCACCTGCCGCTCGTTGTTTTGTTCTTTGTTCCGACCGCTGTATTGATGCGTTTCCATGCCCAACGCCTGCAGTTCTGCCAGGGTGTAAACCGTCTCTCCTTTGTCGCTGCTGATGGTTAAAACCGGACTGCTGTCAGCCTGGCTTGATGCGCTTTCTTCCGCTGCGCCCTTTGTGGCATCGTTTTCACTGCCGCCGCAGCCGCCTAATATCAGGAGCATTGCCAGCAACAGGGCAATCGCCGCGCCATATCTTTTCCTCTTCATGCTCCTTCTCCTATCTCAATTCTATGGTGTCGATCCACTTGACCCAATTTTGCGCATTGTAATCACCGCTCCTGTCCGTGTCGCTGGCCGACTGCCCGAAACACAACCGATAAGCGCCTTTTCCCTTTGTCGTGATGATCGCCGGTACGCTTTTGGCCGTAGTGCCGGTCGTTTTCAAAAAGGCTTTCTTTTTCTTTTTCAGTGCTTTCACAGAAAATTCTTTCGTGTAGCCGTCTGAACCGCGAACTCGAATTTTCGTCCCGGACAGGCCGCTCTTTTTTAAAACCTTGGTAAGCTTGACGCCGGTGCATGTGACGAACTGCCGATGCTTCGATTCTTTGTTGCGATAGGAATATCGGTAGGTGACAGTTCCCATCTTAGAAAGCGCCTTTGCTGTGAAATACACTTTTTTCTTCCCTTTTTTTACGGTCAATACATGTCCTGCGGGCTTTTTTGTGCCCACCTTTGTCGCAACATCCGATTTGTTTTCTGTCAGTGCGCTGGTTTGCTGCTGTGCCGTTTCTACGGCTGACCCCGCAAACGCCGTCTCCTTCCCGATTTGCCCATATGCGGCCAAGCTCAGCAGCAGTGCGACGCAAGTGAGCGCGCCGATCCATCTTTTGTTTTGTTTCATCATTTTTTGTCCTCCTAACGTTACCTTCGTTACATTGCTTTAACTTTCGAGTATGCGCCATATGTCTTCTTGCCATTGCTGACGCCATAGGGACGCACCTTCACATAACAGCGTCTTTGTCCATCCCGCTTTGGAATGATTTTGGATGTGGTCGTTCCCTTTTTTATCAGGCAGGTTTTCTTGCCCCTGGTCATCTTTTTATTCGTTCCCCACCGCAGCTGATAGCCGGAAGCTCCTGGAACCCTGGACCATTTGGCTTTTACGGCTCCCGCCCCGGCTTTGGAAAGCTTCACCGCAGGTTTCTTGAATGCGGGCGTGGCGCTGGCAGCATTGCTGTACTTGCTCTCCAAATCGATCCCGCCCACCGTGACGTAGGCTTTGATGCGATATGTGTATTTTTTCCCTGTCTTCAGTCCCTTGTCCACATAGGATGTTTTCCCGTTTCCCTCATTGCAGTCCAAGAGGCTGTACTTCTTTGTCTTTTTGTTGTAGCGGTAAATGTTGTATCCCTGGGCGCCTGAGGTTTTGTTCCAGTGGAGCCGCACTTTGTCGAAGCCTTGTTTTTTCGCTTTCAATCCTGTAACTGCCGCAGGCGCAGCCGCCTTTACAGTCAGGCTGTCGCAGTTTTCCGTCACGACTTGCGCTTTCGTCGTTCCCGGCCCATACAGCAAGACCTGGCTTTCCGCTTTCACTGGCGCGCCGTTTTCCTGAGCTTCGTATGCCAGCATGCATTTGGAAGGATCTGCGATTGAAGTGCCATTTTCCAACGTGATTTGGAAATTTCCGGCGATGTCCGCATCTGCCAGGAACTTGTCCAACGGCACGCCTGTCACCTGTGCGGTCACCTGCGCATCTCCATCCATATATTGATACTGCGCCGTGTATCGACCGGATTTCGTTCCAATCAGGTCAGCTGTCGTATAAGCGATGCGCTTTCCATCCACCTTGAGCGTCAATGCGGTTTCTTTCTCTCCAATCCAAATGGTATCCAAATATTTGACCCAATTGAGCATGTTGAAGTCGTTGACGCTCGTTTGCCCCATGACAAGGCGCGGGAATTGCGATTTTGCCACATCCTGGCCGCTAAGGGCAATCGCAGGCTCCACGATGCTGCCAGTCGCAGCAGTCCCTGTGTCAAAGGCATAGCGCTTCGTTGAAAACAGATTTGCCAGGCTGCTGGCATAGCCATCGCTGCCTCTTGCATAAACCATCGGGTCGCTGTCAACGGAAACGCCCAGGGAGTCAGCCACCGCCGCCAAATCCAGTCCGCTGAAAACGTATTTGCCCCATCCGCCCTGGGAATCCTTTGTCCTGGCGGAGTATCCCACATTTCGCAAGTACGTCTCCCTTTTTTCGGAGGGAAAATACCGATCCGCAGATGTTTCATCGGCAATCGAATCCAATTGATCCTGCGTCAGGTATCGATAGTTCCCTGTGAAGCCATCGCCCGTTCCAGCCCGCCCTACGCTGACAATCAATGCGGCCGCTTCCTGTCTGGCAAAATTGGTTCCGTTGGCGCCAGGGTCAAACGATGCTGCCCTGACGGTCAGCACGCCCAGCGAAAAAATCATCGTCAACATGCACAGGAAGCAAAGCCATATGGCTGTAACCCTTGCAACCCCTGGCCTTCCCCTGCTCTTGTGATATCCCATGCTTCAAAACCTCCTATGGCCATATCCCTATAGATTTTTTTATTATACCATTTTTGATCGCTTCTCTTTGTTGCCTTGACAACGTTTTGAACAGGATTTTCTTTCTTGCTTTGAGGATTTCCAATTTCGCCCACAGTGTGGTAGAATAAGGCTGGCGTTCAGAAATTTGCAGGCCAGGAGGACGGCTGTCCCATAAGGGCTATTTCAGAATCATCCTCAGTGGCTGCAAAGGCATGCCATCGAACGCAAGAATTTACAAGGAGTCGATCATGCATCTATTTTTGGAAGGATCCGTTCAAGCTGGCAAGTCCACATTGCTGCGCGCATGCATCGCAACCCATGCCTGCCAACTCGGAGGGTTTTCCAGCCAGCGGCTGTGGCACGAGGGAAAACCCTGCGGTTATCGTTTGGTGCCTGCGGAAGATTTGGAGCTGGATCGAGAGTACGAACCTGGCCTTTCCGGCATTTTCGCAGGGCATATTGGAGATGTTTCCTTGAAAGATTCCACGGTCTTTGAAACCCTGGGGGTCAGACTCCTCTCGGAAAGCCTTGGCAAACCGCTCATTTTGTTGGATGAAATCGGCGGTGCGGAGCTTCTGGTTCCTGCCTTTCGCCGCAAGCTGTACCAGGTGTTGGCTGGTTCCGCTCCATGCATTGGTGTGTTGAAACTGTCTGACAACGCTGATTTCATGGGTCGAACCGCCGGATATCCGGCGGAACTGGTGGAACGCAATCGGCAGCTGCGACGCGATTTGCTCCTGCGATTCGACAGCGAAATACTTGCTTTTTCCAGAAGCAATCAGCAGGCGCTGCAGGGAAAAATCCAGGGGTTCCTGCAGCAGGTTTGGAAAGAGGCTTTGAAATGAGGGCGTGAAAAATGCCAAAAATGCCCTAACAACAGATGCGCAAAGATTTGCGCACATCGCACATGCGAAGGATTTGCGCACATGATGATTATGCCGGAAAGGAGCTTTGCCGATGTGGAAGCTGTATGACACATTGATTTCTCATGTCCCCGAACATGTTTTGGTGGAGCATGTCCATATGGGACCCGTGTGGACCATCGTCCATGCGGGATCTTACTGCGGCATTGCTGTGACGGTGAACGAACAGGAAGCCCTTCTGCCGCCATGCTCCCATCTTGTGGGAGCCAGCCTTCGCGACGTTGCCAGGCTGTGCAAGTCCTGGGATTTTCCCATGGCCAGCGTGGGGACGGCGGCTCTGAACGCTTTTTACAACAGCCCCCAAACGCTCCGATCCCTTCCCGGCCTGCAAACGACGGAAAATGGATTCATCGATTACGCCGATGCCGTGGCAAACAAAAAAGCAGCCGTGATCGGCCACTTTTTCACCTTGGAAAACCATCTTGCCCAAGCGGCTTCCGTCTCCGTGTTGGAACGGAAACCATGGCCCGGCGATTATCCGGATTCTGCCTGTGAATACATCTTGCCTGGGCAGGATTTCGTCTTCATCACCGGTTCCGCCTTTGTCAACAAGACGCTCCCTCGCCTGCTGCAGCTCTCCGTTGGCGGAAAAGCCATCGTGCTGGGTCCCAGCACGCCCATTTCCCCTGTGCTCTTTGACTTTGGCGCAGACGAACTTTCCGGCCTGTCCCCGGATTTCCTGTCTTTGGAGCAGACTGTCATCGTGGGGCAGGGAAACGTCAAAATGTCCCGCTATGGGACAAGGGTACGCCTGACGCCGCAGCCTGCGTTTGGAACCCATGCCCTTTAATCCGCACGTCCCTCCTGCGGCGGCTTCCATTCCGGCGTTTTTGCTTCGATCAAATCCACCAGTTCCTGGATCTGCGTCAGCCCATCGAATACGGGAATGTCCCGGTATCGATCCAGCCTCCCGGCAATCACGCCGGAAACCGCAATCGTCCTGTCGCTCACGATTTCGTCCAGCTCTTCCACCGTGGCGCCAGTGATGATGACCGGGCAGTTCGCCCCGCTGTCTCCTTCCAGGACAACGTAATCCTGGTCGTAACAGTCCAGTATGTCTTCGATGTCCAAGGCACGGTCGAATACGATATTGGTTTCCGAACGACCTCTGGCTGTCACCGGCTGGGCACCCGCCTTTCTATGGCGATCCGTATCGCTTCCCGGCGTTTCCATGGTAAAAGCCTCAAAGTGGATGTCTTTTACGGAACCGACTGTATAACCCCGCCGTTTCAGTTCCCTGATGATGGCCTCTGCGGTCGTTGTCTTTCCAGTATTGGAAACGCCTTTTAGCATGATTGCTTTCATTTTCTCCCTGCTTTCCCAATGCTCCATGATGTGCTGCAACGATAAGTGGTAATGGATTTCCCTTCACGCATTTGGATGAAACCCTACTTTTGGCTCCACAATAGACCGTCTGCCACCTCCTGGGCCGCAGCGGCCCCTTTGAGAATTTCAATCAGCTTGAGGGCAAAGGGCATGGCCGTTGCCGGTCCCCTGGATGTGATGATTTTCCCATCCACTACGACGTTTTCCTTCTGAGGCAGGGCTTTCCCCTTTTTCAGATGATCCTCCATTCCCGGATAAATGACTGCTTTCTTCCCTTCCAACGCGCCTTGCGCAGCAAACACCATAGGCGCGGCGCAGATGGCGGCCAGGTACTTGCCGTTTTCCGCAAAGCTTCGGATATGGGTCGCAAGCCCTTCGTGGTTTCCCAGGTTCTCTGCGCCCGGCATGCCCCCTGGCAGCACGATCATGTCACAGGCTTCGTAATCGGCATCCTCAAAGAGGACATCCGCTTCCATGGCAACGCCGTGGGTTCCGGAAACCATCTTTTTCCCGTTCATGGAAACGGTCTGCGTCTCCATGTCTGCCCGTCTGAGCAAATCTACGATGGTCATGGCCTCCACTTCTTCAAAACCGTCCGCTAAATGTACATAAACCATATTATTTTACCTTCCTTTCCCGTTCCCTGTTTTTCCGCAAATTACAACCTGCGTTTTCATCCTTTTGCATGGCAGGGGATCAAACTGCGCTTCTTTGCTTCTTTGTTGTTGGGCATTGATCCGTCCCTTCCCGCTTTCGGCTCCCGCTTTTGGCTTATTCCGTTGTCAACGCTTACCCACACATGGGTTCATTTTACCATATTTCCCTGGGTTGTCAAAGCGCAGATTCAAGTTCTCTTTTCTAAGCTCCCTTTTTGGACCGTTGCGCAGAGGCTCCCGTGGTTTTCTGGATTTCTTCCGCTGACAGCCCTCACGGTTCTCACAGCTCTGTGGGCATGCTCCATTCCCGAAGGTCGCGTTCGGAGGCTTGCAGCCGCTCTTCGCACAGGGAAACGATCTGTGGATCCACCGGGGATTCCCCTTTCGCCTGCTCCAGCTGCGCCTTGTAACAATCCACCAGCCCCCGCAGCGGCAAGTCGCCACCGGCATGCACGTCCAGGAGGCTTTCCGTCTCATAGGCGGCATTGTAATACCAGATCACCGCTTCCTCGTATTCCCGCCGATGGTGGAAATAGACCCCCAGTTCATAGCAAATTTCCGCACAAGGAGCGAAAGCCATGCTGTTGATGATCAATTTGAAAAATTCGTCTTGATCGTCCTCCAGGCGATACGCCCTTGCCAGCACGCAGGCGGCCTCCTTTTGCCCTTCGGCTGCGGTATCATTTTCGTAAATATGGCGGAAAATCCCCTTTGCCTGGGCAAAATCCTCTGTCTGTCCGGTCTTTAGCAGTTCCTTCGCATACATGCTGCGCAGCCTGGAAGAAAGGGTTCCAGCCGCATGAAAGGCTTTTGTGAAAATCGAAAAATCCCGCTTGCTGTGCAGGGTCTGGGGTCTGTGGAAAATCTCGATGTCGCTGTCGAAAACCACCGGATCCAGGCGAACCGTCTCGTGGATGGGGTCGATCCAGGTAAAGGTGCGCAGCCGCTTGAACAGCTTGGGGCGATACTCCTTTTGGACGTTCAAAACCGTATCATGCTCGCCCTGCGTCACATACTTCATCTGCACGATTTCGATCTCCGGCAGCAAGGCCGCCTTTAGTTGGGCAAAGCGGGCGCAATTGGGATCTTCCAAAACCTCGTCCGCATCCGCCGCATAGATGTATTCCATGGTTGCCTTGGAAAAGGAAAAGTTGCGGGCGGCGGCAAAGTCATCCACCCACTCAAAATCATAAACTTTGTCCGTATAACGAGCTGCGATTTCTTTCGTGTTGTCCGTGGAACCGGTATCCACAACGATGATTTCATCCATCAAATAAGCGATGGAATCCAGGCAGCGCGCCAAAACATCCTCTTCATCTTTCACAATCATGCACAGGCTGATGGTGATCATAATTCGCATTCCCCTTAACGTCCATTTCAATAGCGAAAAGTGGAGAAATCGTCATTCCTCCACTTTTATTTATCGGAACATGTTCCCGCACTCTTAATTCTTTTCATCAAATTTTCACAGGATAAACCCTGCGCAGGCAGCTTATCTGCAGTTCTGGCCTGTCTTTTCTTCCGGGTCGGCTGGAAGCAAGCGCCCCATGCTCCAAATGCCGATGCCTAACGTGGACATGTTATGCAGGAAAGCCGAGGACGCAGGCTGGATGGCGCCAGTCACTCCCATGAGGATCAATGCGGCGTTGAACCCCACGATGATGCGGTAATTGGTGCGGATCCGCTTCATCAACCGCTGGCTCAGCGCTCGCAGGGTCAGGAGTCCCGACAAATCATCGGCAGCGATGGTGATGTCTGCGATTTCCCTGGCGATTTCCGCACCGTCGCTGATGGCGATGCCTACATCCGCAGCGGACAAGGCCGGCGAATCGTTGATGCCATCTCCTACCATGATGACCCGCCTCCCAGCGGCCTTTTCCCCTTCGATGAACCGCGCTTTGTCCTCCGGCAGCACTTCGGAATGGTACTCGTCCGCGCCTACTTTCTTCGCAATGGCCGCAGCGGTCCTCTCGCTGTCCCCGGTCATCATGACGACCTTGGGAATGCCGGATTTTTTCAATTGGGCGATAACGTCAGCCGCCTCTTCCCGAAGGGGATCCTCGATGCAGATGACTGCCCGCAGCCGATTTTCAATGGCAAGGTAGAGGTGCGAATATTCGATGGGCAGAGCCTCGAATTGATCCAGGTCTTCCGGCGCAACGATGCAGTCCTCGTCTTCAAAGATGAAATGGTAGCTTCCAATCACCGCCTTTTTCCCATCGATGCGGGAAGAAATCCCGTGAGCCACGATGTATTCCACCTTGGAATGCATCTCTTCATGCTCCAGTGCCCGCGCTTTTGCCTCCCTTACGACTGCCTTGGCCATGGAATGGGGAAAATGTTCTTCCAGGCAGGCTGCGATTCGCAGCATTTCATCTTCGCTGCCGGAACCAAAGGTAACGACCTTCTTTACCGCAGGTTTTGCTTTTGTCAAGGTTCCAGTCTTGTCAAGCACGATGGTTTCCGCCTCTGCCATCATTTCCAGGTATTTCCCTCCTTTGATGGAAATATGCCGGGTGCTGGCCTCCCGAATGGCGGAAAGGACGGAAACCGGCATTGCCAGCTTCAGTGCGCAGGAAAAATCCACCATGAGCACGGACAAGGCCTTTGTGGTGTTTCGGGTGAAAAGCCAGACGAGCGCCGTCCCCAGCAGAGTATAAGGCACCAGCTTGTCTGCCAGATGCTCCGCCTTGCTTTCCAGCGAGGATTTCAGTTTTTCCGATTCCTCGATCATGGTTACGATTTTTTCATAGCGGGTGGAGCCGGAAACTTCTTTCACCTGGAAGGTCAATTCCCCTTCTTCCACGATGGTTCCCGCATAAACATAGCCGCCCGCTTCCTTTTTCACCGGAAGCGGCTCTCCCGTAAAGGAGGCCTGGTTCACCATGGCTTCCCCATCGGTCACAATGCCATCGAATGGAATCATGCTTCCCATCTGCACCACGGCCAAATCTCCGGGCAACACCTGGGAAGCCGGAACCGTCACCGCCCGATCCCCCTGCATCACCCAAACCATGTCCACGTTCAGCGACATGGATTTCGCAAGATCGTCCACGGACTTTTTGTGCGTCCATTCTTCCAGGGTTTCACCCAGCCCCAAGAGGAACATGATGGAACCGGCAGTATTTAAATTCCCTCGCAGTATGGAAACGGAGATCGCCACCGCATCCAGAACCGCCACCTCCAATTTGCGCCTGGAAAGGCTACGAATCCCTTTGGACACATACTTCAAGGATCGCAGCACCGTGTAGGCGCATTGGCACGGCATGGGCAGGAACAATCGCATCCCTGCCCGCAGAGCGATCTGACCCATGATCTTTTCCTGGTACTTTCTGTTCAATTCCCGCCCTGAATGTTCGGTCACAGCCGCAGGCACCTTCGCAGAATCGTACTGGAAAGCCAACAGCTTGCCCAACACGTCCTCTTTGCTGCCGGAAAACCAAATCGCTACATCGCAGGTTCGCTCATACACCTTGGCCTTGCTGACGGCCTCCAGGCATGAAAGCTCGTATTGCAGCATGTCAGCCTGCTGGCAGGACATCTTTGCCTGTATCAAATGGACGCGGATGCGACCTGCCATCTCATGTTTGATGATAAATTTCAAGGGTGCACCTACCCCTCTTCCACGGTGGCGTTTTTCTTTGCTTCCCGCTCTTCATTGGCCTGTTTCGCTTCTTCCAGAATGTCCTCCGCATTTTCCTGCACGGTCGTTGCCGTTTCCATGACCGCATCTTTCATTCGCAGCACTGCCGCCGTACACTTGGTGTATACCTTCTTTGCGTCGCCGCTGGACAGAAGCTTGATTCCCGCTGTTCCAAAGGCCACGCCTGCCGCAAACAGTCCTCCTTTTTTCAAATGATCCTTATCAAAACAATCCCACATGTCATTTTCCTCCCTTTCTTTCTCATGGAAAAACCGTTCAGAATTTGCAACATGATTTCCGAACAGTTCTCAAGCATAATCCATGCCAGGCACTAAAACGTATCTATGTATTATATCGTTTATTTTTGACAGTTCCAAGTCTTTTTTCATTGTTGAAAAAGATTATCGCTTTCCCGTCATTCTTTTTTTGCGATCATGCGGGAAACCCTCCGTTTGCCCAGTATAGCGTTTTCCAAATAACTGGATGGAAGACGCTGGATCAAATTTCAGCCTGCAAGGTGGAGGAATGAGGTGTAGCATTCTGTCCAGCGAGCGAAGCGAGCTGCCGACAGAATCTATGCTGGAAAAGCCAGCAAGCTTGCGAGCACGACCTTTTCATCGTAGAGCCGTAGCTACGGCGATTGACGACAACGCAGCAGATGGAAACTTAGACAAGTATTACGTCCGGTTAATTTGCGAACGTTATACTAGTTCCCCGCAAAGAGCAGACATTATGCAAAAATAAACTTTGCATGCGTATTGGTGGGGCAGATATGTTATAATAGTTGTTGTGACAAGCTTGCGCATTACAATCACTGCCGCAATCTATCCCAATTGCAGGAGAAATGAACATGTTTAGAATCGGTATCTGTGATGACGAATTTTCCAGTGCGGAATATATTGAGAGACTGGTAAGCGAGTATTTTGAAAAAACGGAATATTCCTGCAAGATCCGAACCTTTTCGGATCCTATAGAGCTTATGTCCTACCTTGAGAACAAGGAAAGCTACGACATCTTGATTCTTGATGTATATATGCCGCTGATGCTGGGAACCGAAGTTGCAAAGGAGCTGCGCAAAAAAGGCGATCAGACCAGAATCATATTCCTGACAACGTCCACTGACCATGCCATTGATGCTTTTGCAGTCAGGGCATCCGACTATCTCCTGAAGCCGGTAAAAAAGGAAAGCCTTTACAAAGCCTTCGATGAAATCATCTCAAAACTGGCTGACAGAAACAGCAAAGTGTTTACCGTACGTACAACGGATGGACTTGTAAATATTCTGATACATACTATATCCTATATTGAGCTTCTGGACAGAAGACTGAATATCCATACGTGGGATGGAGAGATTATCCACAGCCGTGTCATCAGGGAAAGCTTCGAAAGCAGCACATCAGAAGTTTTGAAGGACAGCAGCTTCGTTCAATGTCAGAAATCATTTATCGTCAATATGAATCAGGTAAAGGGGATGAACGCCGAAAGATTCCTGCTCAGAGACGGTAATGAAATCCGCATTTCAAAGAAATTTTACCATGAGACAAAGAGACGCTATATGGAGTTTCTTCTAAGGAAAGAGCTATGACTATTTCGTCATTCAGCACATTTGCCATCTATGCAGTGTTCTGCCTTGCATATATACTGACGGTATGCGAGCGTATCCGATCCCTCCTGAGATGCCTTGTAACAGGGATCCTGAGTCTCATAGGCTTTCTCAGCATTCACTGTTACCTTTATCGAGTTCTGGCTTCGGAACTGTTCATGTTTTATTTCCCGATAACCGGACTTATGGTTGGAATGTTTTATTCCATATACATTTCACCCCATAACGGTGCCAAGGCGGTATTCCCGTTTTTGGTATCTTTATTCTTCGTGACCGTAGCTGACTCTGTCATCGATATCATCATCAGCACTATCGGCTACAACAGGCTCCAACTGATAATCGTACAACTCCTATGCCTTGCCATATCCCTTGCGGTGACGCAGTTTTTCCTCAAGAGCTTTTTCCTGTCAGCAATGCGGTACACAAACTCCGGTTGGATATCTATGGACATGTCCTTCCTCATATACTTCTTTATAATGTATATGATGATAGTAACTCTGGCCGATTACAATATCCTGCCTATACGGATGGGACTTGAAATATTGATGCTCGTTATATTCACTGCGCTTTGCCTTATGACGGCAAAATCTCTGTATGAACAGGAACAAAGCCATCAGGATCAGATGATACAGCAGCAGGCCCGCGCCTTCAAGGATCAAGCTGCTACATTCCGGGAAAGCGAAAAGCAGATCGCTATCTTCAGGCACGACATGCGCCACAGGATAGGACTTATCAGGGAACTTCTCGAGGAAGAAAAAATTGATGAAGCCTTTCATCTGCTGGATGATACGGACGAGAGACTGGAAAAGAGCAAGTGCATAAGATTCTGTGAAAATATGTATGTCAATGCAGCCCTTGCAATGTGCGCCAGAAAGGCCGAAGAAAAGGGAATAAAAATAGACGTCAAAACAGATATTCCGGAAAATATCGATCTTGATGCTTATAATCTGTCTGTGGTAATCTCAAACCTGGTGGAAAACGGAATAAACGCCTGTGAAAAAATGAGTATGGGAAACAGAAAATTTATTACCGTGATAGCACGGGACACAGGTGCGAGCCTTATTGTAAATGTTAAGAACTCCTTTGAAGGAAAAGTCAGCTTTGACGACAAGGGGCTGCCGGTCTCAAGAAAAGAAGGCCATGGGATAGGCACAAAATCTGTCATAGCTTTTATCGAAAGCTACGATGGGATCATAGACTACTCATCGGATGAAAATATATTCTCAGTAAAAATGCTCGTTAATTACCCCCTTGACCGCCTATAGCCATCTTAGGAACTGTCCATCAATAACTTGAACATCTGGCTCCTATGCGTTGTTGTCGTCAATCACCGTAGCTACGGCTACGCCCCCTTTCTCCGCCTGGCCTATACCGGTTTATTCTGCGCTATTTGCTCAAGTTATTTCTTTCCAGTTTCCTGGCAAAAGAACACCGCATTAAGAATTTTGCGGGTATGATACGGTTTCTGCAGGTGACCTTCATCTGCATATTCCTTCCCTTTTCCTGATGCGGTGCCCTCTGTTTCCTTTATTATTTATACATGTTATGGTTCATGCGTTTTATGCCATTATAAACCCCATTACAGCGAACAGCACTGCCGAAATGCCTGCGGCTATGAAGCCATACGACATTTGTGTAATCGAATGTCTGAAGTTGTCGCATCCGCATGCAGCCGATGTTATTACCGTAGCGTCCGAGTAGAAGCAGATATGGCTTCCGAATACTCCGGCTGAAAGGCAAGCTGCCGTAAGAAGCGCTGTATTGCATCCAAGCTCAAAGGAAAGAGGAATAACGATAGGAAGCGCTATGATATACATTCCCCAGTTAGTTCCTGTAATGAATTCGGTAAACGCAAGGATCAGGAATATAATCAAAGGTGCCGTTGCAGGGGACATAAACTGCGTGCCTGTTTCGATGCACCATTTTGTGAATCCGATATTCACATTCATATCGCCGAATTCAAATGCCATTACCATAAGCAGCAACGGCAATACCATGTTCTGGATTCCCTTGATGAATACATCCCAGAAATCCTCAGCCGACATAAGTCCCTGTGCCATATAAAGGACGAACATAACAATTACCGTGCATATAACACCCATCTGCATTTCTGTACCAAAAATAATTGTTGCTCCGATAAGAACAAAAATCGGAATGAAAAAGTTTATTACCCTTGGATTTTCAGGGAGCTGCATGTCCTCTTTATCCGAAGCGATGATGGATATCTTATCTGATCCCGGAGGTGCTAAAGGACCGCCGTCCGCAACTCTCTGGTAGGCCTTCTTCATTGGTCCTATCTTAGGAATAACGCCGAATATTACCAGCGGTACAATCAGTGCTGCAATCCAGCCGTAGAAGTCAAACGGAATCGTCCTTATGAACATTCCCACCGCTGTAGCATCACCTTCCTGCCAGCCTGAATCTATGATGATCCTTCCTGCGAATACAGCCCATGTTGTAACAGGCACCAATACGCACAAAGGAGCAGCTGTCGAGTCAGCGATATATGCAAGCATTTCCCTGGGAGTCTTGTGCTTATCCGTGAGAGGTGCCATACAGGAGCCTACTGTACACGAATTGAGATAATCATCAATAAAGATGATACATCCAAGGATCCATGTCCACATCAGCGCCGCTTTTTCCGACTTGGCTCTCTTTGCCGCCCACTCTCCAAAAGCATAAGCGCCGCCTGACTTTTCAATAAGCGCAATGATGCCACCCATTGTGCCGCATACCACTATGAGCCAGCCTGTGTCCTCATCCATCATGACGCCTGTCATGGAATCGCTGAATGTGGCAAGAACATTTTCACCGGGCTGTGCACAGAATATCCAGCCGATAAATGTCGATAATACCAGGGCTTCTATGATGCGTTTTGTTGCGAATATGTATACTATAAGAAACAGCGCAGGTATCGTACATAACACACCGAAATCCGCAGGATCATCCGGAAGGAACTGTTTGATTATGATCGCAATCACAACTGTACCGACCAGCCCTATCAGCGACTTTCTCCAGTTGAAGTTTTTAATCTCATCTTCAACTCTCTTGTTTTTGAAAGACATTTTAACCTCCTTTTTTAAATGATAATAGTAATAGTCTCGGGGTTTTATATTCCCCAATGAGGCAATTATATTTGTAAATATCTAAAAAAGAAGTTTTTTGCAGAATTGACCCAAAAATGAGTTGAATATGACATAATAAAATTGGTTTTGCTGTCAAGTTTGAGATTCTATCGCCTATCCTTTGATAATTCCAGACCCTTTTTTCATTGTTGAAAAAGATTATCGCTTTCCCGTCATTCTTTTTTTGCGATCATGCGGGAAACCCTCCGTTCGCCCAGTTCCCCACAGGCACGCAGTCCGATTTCCAGGAGCTCGTTTAGCTTGTCTTCGGACAAATGGCACATGGTATGATCATCGAAAACCACGATATAGCCGCCGCTTTCCCTTTCCTCTGACGGCTGAAGGGCATCCACTTTGTACATGTTTTTCCGATCAATGGCCCCGATTTCTTCCAGGGCATGAATCATGCGATATACGGTAGCCGCACCGATCTTTGGGTTTTGCTCCAAGGCCTTGTAATAGATTTCCTTGCTGCTGGAGCAATCGTTTTCCAGTATGATGTCTAACACGTTTCGGCGTTGTTTTGTAATGCGGTATCCCTTTTCCCTGAGTTTTTCCAAAACCAGTTCTGCCCTTGTCACTTGCTTCCCTCCAGCCATACGGTTTCCTCTGACTTGCGATGCTTTTACGCATCCTATGGTTAGTATACGCTAACCATAGCTGAGTGTCAATGGCTACGGACACTGTTTATCAAATGTTTTTCTCATGAGCGAAAGGGTGCAGCAACCCGATTCCCGCCTCGTTTATTTGGCCAGATCGGTCAGCGTCAAATTTTTGAGGGAAATATCCATGATGGGCGCACCGTAGGTCAATGCGCCGACCGAAACATAGTCCACGCCCATTGCGGCAATCTTCCGCAGTCGTTCCTTCGTCACGTTTCCAGAGCATTCCAGTTCTGCCCTTCCTGCGGTTCGCTCCACCGCCTCTGCCATGGCCGCATCGTCCATGTTGTCCAGCATGATGATATCGGCTCCTGCTTCCAATGCCTCGTCCAGTTGCTGCAGGGTTTCCACTTCCACCTCGATTTTGCGGACAAAAGGCGCATACTCTCTCGCCATTTCGATGGCTTTCGCCACGCTTCCCGCAGCTCCGATGTGGTTGTCCTTCAGCAGCAGCCCATCCGACAAGTTATAGCGGTGGTTTTTTCCGCCGCCTACTTTAACCGCATATTTTTCAAAGATCCGCATGTTGGGCGTCGTCTTTCTCGTATCCAGCAGCTTTGTTTTCGTCCCTTCCAGCTCTGCAGCCATTTCATGGGCAAAGGTGGCAATGCCGCTCATGTGCTGCAGGTAATTGAGGGCTGTCCGCTCTCCCGACAGGATGACCCTGGCGTTCCCTGCAACGGTGCCAATCAAGCATCCGGCTTTCACGAAATCGCCGTCTTTGAACTGCGTCCTGAACATCGTTTCCTCATCCAGCAGGCGAAACACCCGCTGAAAAACTTCCAGGCCGCAGACCATCCCATCCTGCTTGCAAACCAGATCCGCAGTCCCTCTGGCATCGCTTCCCACGACCGCATTGGCAGAAACGTCCTCGCTGGTGACATCCTCCCGCAAGGCCCTGAGAATGTGGGGATCCACGTTAATTTTCATGGTGGCACCATTGATCATAAAAGTTCTCGTCCCTTCTTTTGATTTCGCGCATGATGAGCTGCCGATTCGTTTCCCGCCAACGTTCCTCGTCCTCGTATTGGCTCAGGTCAACCTCCTCTGTCCCAAATTCGATCTGCGGCGCGCGCTCTGCGATTCTCTCCGCCGCCCGTTCCGCAAACACCAGTCCCTCCAAAAGGGAATTGCTGGCCAGTCTGTTTGCGCCGTGAACCCCATTGCACCCCGTTTCCCCTACGGCGTACAAATCAGCCGCCGACGTTTCTCCATCGGTGTTCGTCTCAATGCCGCCCATCAGGTAATGCTGGGCAGGCTTGACCGGTATAGGTTCTTTGCACAAATCGTATCCCTCTTCCAAACACGTTTCGTAAATATTGGGGAACCTGCTGCGGATCCAATCATCCGGCTTTCCTACGAGAGAAAGGTACACACAATCGCTGTGGTTTTTGTTCATCTCTTCCTGAATGGCCGCCGAAACCACATCCCTCGGCAACAATTCGTCCACAAACCGCTCGCCCTTGCTGTTGAGCAGCACTGCGCCTTCCCCCCGCACGGATTCAGAAATCAAAAATCCCCTGCCCGGCTTGTTGGAATACAAAACGGTCGGGTGGATCTGCACATAGTTGAGGTTTTTCAGCTTGATGCCGTGTTTGGCGGCAAGGGCAAAGCTGTCCCCCGTGATATGCGGGAAATTGGTGGAATGCTCAAAGAGGCCGCCCATTCCACCTGTAGCCAAAATGACGGATTTGGCAAAAATCTGCCGAAGCTTGCCCTGATTGTCTTTTGCAACGATTCCTGTGCAGCGGTTCTGCTCCATCAGCAGATCCATCATCAAGGTGTATTCCTGGATTTCAATGTTGTCCCGCTTTCTTGCCGCAGCAATCAGCTTGCTGGTGATTTCTTTCCCTGTGACATCCTTGTGGTGCAAAATCCGACAGACACTGTGGGCGCCCTCCCTGGTATAATCCAGTCCTCCATCCCGGTTTCGGTCAAATTCCACACCATAGGAAACCAATTTGGCGTTGACCTTCGGCGCGTTTTCGATCATGCATCTGACCGCCTCTTTGCTGTTCTCGTACCTTCCGGCTTTCAGGGTGTCCTCAAAGAAAGCGTCAAAATCGCTTTCTTCCTTCAAGTTGCAGATGCCGCCTTGTGCCAGATAGGAATTGCTGTTTTCCGTCCTGTCCTTGGTAATCATCAAAACCGCCATGTCATGGGGAAGGCTCAGGGCCGCAAACATGCCGGAAGCTCCTGTGCCTGCGATGATTACATCGTATTTGCTTTTCATGATAATCTCCCAATCGCTATCTTGCCAGTTCCAACATGCGATTCAGAGGCTTCTGCGCCTCTTTTCTGACAGTCTCATTCATCTCGATGGCCTGATCCATCTGCTCCAGCGCCCGCAGCACTTTCTCCAGGGTGATTTTTTTCATGTCCCTGCAAATTTGCTGTTCTCTGGCCGCATGGAAGGTTTTCCCAGGATTGTTTTTCTGCAGTTCATAGAAAACGCCGGTTTCCGTGCAAACGATAAATTCCTCCCCATCGCTTTCGCCTGCCCTTGCGATGATGCCGGACGTGCTGCCCACATAATCGGCTTCTTCCAGAACCTCCATGGTGCATTCCGGATGCGCCAGCACTTCCGCATGCGGCCACTTTTTCTTTGCGGCCAGCACATTTTCCCTGGTGATTTCCTTGTGGACGTAGCAATAGCCATCGCTGAACATGAAACGCTTGTCCGGCAGCCTGGAAGCGATGTACCTGCCCAGGTTTTCATCGGGGACGAACAGAATGTTCTTGTTGGGCAGCGCACTGACGATCTTCATAGCATTGGAAGAAGTCACGCACACGTCGCAGTGCCGCTTTATCTCCGCCGTGGAGTTGATGTAACAGACTACCGCCAGATCATCGCACTCTCGTCTGGCCCTTTCGATGCGATCCACCGCACCCATGTGCGCCATGGGGCAATCCGCTCCCTGATCCGGCATTAGCACCAGCTTGTCCGGGTTGAGGATCTTCGCGCTTTCTCCCATGAAGGACACGCCGCAGAACAGGATCGCCTTCTCTGCGGCACCTACCGCTTTTTCGCTGAGGTAATAAGAATCGCCCACACAGTCGGCGATTTTCTGAACCTCTTCATCTACATAATAATGTGCCAGAATCAACACGTCCTTTTCTTCTTTCAATCGTCTGATTCGACTTTCGATTTCTGTCATTGTCCTTCTCCTAAGTTTTTCTGTAACACATACTAATTCTATTATGGCACATTTATCGGGAAGTGGCAAGGGTTTTGGGGAAATTTACAGGAATTGTCTTTTTGCCAATAAAAAGAACCAGCCTTTTCGACTGGTTCTCCCGTGATATGGGTTGCGGATCGACACGGGCTTGTCCCTCATGGCGCAAAGACAGTGCGGTAGGATGCTGCGCTGTCTTTGCTTTCCTGTGGCTTCGTGGGATGTCACAAGGCATGGTATTCCAATTCCGCCTGGTGCTGCTTTTTGTTGACGGCGATGATGAAAGCCGCCGCCGTGTCCATGCAGGTCAGGACAGGCAATCCCCGTTCTATGGCCTTGCGGCGAATGGGGAATGTGTCGCTTTCCGGCCTGTTGGCCACCTTCGGCGTGTTGATGACCATGGTGATTTCTTCGCCGATCATGGCTTTGGCCTGGTCGTAACCGATGATTTCCACATTCACGCCGGCCTTTCCCAGAAAAGCACCGGTGCCTTCCGACGCATAAATGTGAAATCCCATCTGCTGGTAGCGTTTGACGATTTTCACCGTGGCCTCATTTTTGTCCGGATCGCGCAGAGTCACAAAAACGCTCCCCTCGGTGGGGATCTTCATCCCCGCTGCCAGAAACCCCTTGTAAATGGCCGTGTTCAAATCCCTGTCGATCCCCAGGACTTCGCCTGTGGACTTCATTTCAGGCCCCAGAGCCATGTCCATGTTTGTCAGCTTGGCGTTGGAGAACACGGGCACTTTGACCGCATAGTAATCCATTTTCCTGTAAAGGCCTGTCCCGTACTGGGAATCCCTGAGCTTGTGTCCCAGCATGGCTGCGACCGCCAGCTTGACCATGGGCACTTTCGTCACCTTGCTCAAAATCGGCACGGTGCGGGAAGCCCGCGGGTTGACTTCGATGACATAAACCTTCTTTCCATCGTAGGCGTACTGGATGTTCACAAGCCCGGTGATGTGGAGCGCCTTTGTGATTCGCTTTGTGTACGCCACCAACCGTTCCACTACCTTTGGGGAAAGGGTAAAATGGGGATACACGGAAATGCTGTCGCCGGAATGAACCCCCGCCCGCTCGATATGCTCCATGATGCCTGGAATCAGCACGTCCTCGCCGTCCGCAATAGCATCCACTTCGATTTCCTTGCCCTGGATGTATTTGTCGATGAGCACCGGGTATTCGGTGGAAATGGAAACGGCCTCTTTTAGATAGCGTTTTAATTCCACATCGCTGTAGACTACCTGCATGGCCCTGCCGCCGATCACATAGGAAGGGCGCACGACCAGGGGATACCCCAGCTTTTCCACTGCGGCGAACGCCTCTTCCTGGGTGGTGACGGCCAGCCCCTCTGGGACGGAAATCCCGATTTTCCCCAGCAGTTCGCAGAACTTTTCCCGATCCTCCGCCAGATCGATGTACTTGTACGGCGTACCCAGGATGTGGATGCTGCGGCTGCTGAGCTTTTCCGCCAGGTTCAGGGACGTCTGCCCGCCAAACTGGAGGATCACCCCGTAGGGCCGTTCCTTCTTGATGACGTTCATCACGTTGTCGATATGGAGGGACTCGAAATACAGCTTGTCGGAAGTGTCGAAGTCCGTGCTCACGGTTTCCGGGTTATTGTTCATGATGATGGCCTCATAGCCCAGCTCCTTGATGGCCCATACCCCCTGCACGCAGCAGTAATCGAACTCGATGCCCTGCCCGATTCGGATGGGGCCGGATCCGATGACCAGGATTTTTTCATCCGGGGAGACTTCCACTTCATCCTCCTCATCGTAGCAGGAGTAGTAATAGGGGGTCGCTGCGTCAAATTCGCCGCCGCAGGTGTCCACCATTTTGTAAACGGGGAAAATGTCGTTGTAAATGCGGATGTCCTGCAGAACTTCCCTGGAAACGCCGGACATCCGCAAAATTTCAGAATCCGTGAAGCCCCTGGATTCCGCTTCGTAGAGCAGTTCTTTCGTCAGGGGCTGGGTCTGGAGCCTCCGTTCCAGATCGATGAGACCCTTGATCTTGTTCAGGAACCAGCGGTCGATCTTGAGCATGTCGTACAGCCCTTCCACATCGATCAAATCCCGCCTGAGGGCTTCGGCGATGCAGAAAATCCGCTCATCATCGCAGGCAGCCAGCTTTTCCATCAGGGGTTCGTCCTCCAGATTGGAAACGAAGGGGACGCGCAGACCATCGCACTTGATTTCCACGGAAGTCAACGCCTTTAACAGTGCGCTTTCAAATGTCCTGCAAATGGACATGACCTCCCCCGTGGCTTTCATCTGGGTTCCCAGCTTCCTGGAAGCGGTGCGGAATTTGTCAAAGGGCCATTTGGGGAACTTTACCACGCAATAGTCCAGCACCGGCTCAAAACATGCGCTCGTTTCCTGGGTCACGTAGTTTTTCAGTTCATCCAGGTTGTAGCCCAGGGCGATTTTCGCCGCAATTTTGGCGATGGGGTATCCTGCGGCCTTGGAGGCCAGCGCAGAGGAACGGCTCACCCTCGGGTTCACTTCGATGACAATGTAATCGCCCGTGTCCGGATCCAAAGCGAACTGCACGTTGCAGCCGCCTTCGATCTGGAGGCTGCGGATGATTTTCACGGAAGCGTTTCGCAGCATCTGGTATTCCTCGTCCCGCAGGGTCTGGGTGGGGGCAACTACGATGCTGTCTCCCGTATGGATGCCCACAGGATCCAGGTTTTCCATGCTGCATACAATGATGCAATTGTCACGGCTGTCCCGCATTACTTCGTACTCGATTTCCTTCCAGCCAGCCACGGACTTTTCCAGTAAAATCTGGCCGATTGCGCTGTTTTCCGTCCCCCGCTGGCAGAGCTGCTCCAGTTCCTCATCGTTGGTGGCCACGCCGCCGCCCGTCCCGCCCAGCGTATAGGCAGGGCGAATGATGACCGGGTAGCCGATCTCTTCCACGAACCGATGGCATTCATCGATGTTGGTGGCAATGATGCTGGGAGGAATGGGTTCGCCGATTTCCTGCATCAGCTTTTTGAACGCTTCCCGATCCTCTGCCCCCTCGATGCTTTCCCGGTTCACGCCCAACAGCCGCACGCCATGCTTTGCCAGCACGCCCTTTTCCTCCAGGGTCATGGCCAGGTTTAGCCCCGTCTGACCGCCAAATCCGGCCAGGATGCCGTCCGGCTGCTCCTGTTCCAGAATCCGCTCCATGGCCTCTTCCGTGAGCGGCTCCATGTAGACCTTGTCGGCGATGCCCTGATCCGTCATGATGGTGGCCGGGTTGCTGTTTACCAAAATCGTCTCGATGCCTTCTTCCCGAATGGCCTTGCAAGCCTGGGTTCCGGCGTAGTCGAACTCCGCCGCCTGTCCGATGACGATAGGGCCGGAGCCGATGATGAGCAGTTTGTTCAAAGCAGCCTTTCTAGGCATGTCCTTCACCACCTTCCATGAGATTGATGAACTTGTCAAACAGGTATGCGCTGTCGCAGGGGCCCGGGGAGGCCTCCGGATGGAATTGCACGGAAAAAACAGGAAGTTCCCGATGCTCCATGCCCTCCACCGTGCCGTCGTTCAGGTTGAGATGGGTCACTTCCATGCCGTTGAGCATGATGCTTTCCATCTTCACCGCATAGCCGTGGTTTTGGGACGTGATGTAGGAACGCTTCGTCTCCTTGTCGTACACGCCGTGGTTCCCGCCCCTGTGGCCATATTTCAGCTTGTAGGTTTTTCCGCCTGCGGCCAGGGCCAGGATCTGGTGTCCCATGCAGATTCCGAAAATGGGAACCTCCGCGTCCCGCAGCAGGATTGCCGTCTCCCGCACGGCTTCCGTAGCCTCTTTTGGATCCCCCGGTCCATTGGTGAGGAAGATCCCATCCGGATCATATTCCAGGATTTCCCGAGCCGACGTGCCGTAAGGAAAGATTTCCAACTGGCATCCCCGCTCTATGAGGGATTTGAGGATGTTGGCCTTTACGCCGAAATCCAGCACCGCCACTTTATAGCGATCCTCAGGTCCGATGGTCGTCCGCTTTGGCGTAGCAGTCGCCTTCATCCAGTCGCCCCGCAATTCCGTTTCCCTGCATAGTCTTTTGACCTCTTCCATGGGAAGCCCCTCATTGCTGATGACGCATTTCACCGTTCCTTCCCTGCGGATTTTCTTCGTAATTTTTCGCGTGTCAACGCCCCAAACACCAGGGACTTGCTGCTCCTGGAGCCATTGATCCAGGGTTTTGACGCTATGGCTGCCCGACGGTTCCTGACACAGATCCTTTGCCACCAGCCCAAAGGCGTGGATGCGACCCGACTCATTGTCCATGTCGTTGATCCCGTAGTTTCCCATCAGCGGATAGGTCATTGCGATAATCTGTCCTTTGTAAGAAGGATCCGTCAATATTTCCTGATAGCCCGTCATAGAAGTGTTGAACACCAATTCGCCGACCTGCGTCCCCGAAGCCCCGAATCCATGCCCTTTGTAGGCAGTTCCGTCCTCCAGGTAAAGGAGGCCTTCCGTTTTGTTTCCGTTGTTTTCCATGTTGTCTTCCTTTTTGCCTGTAAAAGTTTCATTCAAATAATTATACAACTTTTACTATTTTTATTCAATAGTTCATAGGAACAAATTCCGCTTTATTCTTTTGCTATGCGCAAAACATCGCTTGTGATATGTTCGGAACATCAATGTGCCCATGATATGCTCGCTATTTGCGTTTATGACCCGTATACATCGTCAGGAAAAAGCTGATAACCGTTGTCCATGCAAAAAATTTATGGCACTTCATAATCCTCACCCTTTCTTCGTGCAATGAAATTTCAAGTCGTTGATTTCTGGCTAGATTATGCTAGCACGATTCGATTTTTTTGTCAATCCTATCTGCGTAACGCTCCATATTGTGCATCGGAATGAAAATCCATCTCAGGCCTTTTGGCTATGAATTTGCCAATCGGATCCTTGAAATGCATTTGGATGGGCAAGTTGTAAAATGCATTTTGCTACATATTATGGGTTATGGGCTTTTATTTTCCAAAATTTTGATGTACAATAAAAGATACAAACCACGAAAAAGGAGTGAAAAACATGAACAATGAAATTTTGACGAACATCAAGACGAGGAGATCCATCCGCAAATACAAGCCACAGCAAATCACGGAAGAGGAACTGCAGGCCGTCCTGGAAGCCGGAACCTACGCTCCCTCTGGAAGAGGGCTGCAAGGCCCCATCCTGGTGGCGGTGCAGGATTCGGCTACCGTGAAACAGCTTGCCAGGATGAACGGAAAAATCCTGGGTTCGGATTCCAATCCCTATTATGGCGCGCCAACCATCGTGTTGGTCTTTGCCCCCGCTGACCGATCGACTTATGTGGAAGACGGAAGCTGCGTCCTGGATACCATGATGCTGGCGGCTCATTCCATGGGGCTTGCTTCCTGCTGGATCCATCGAGAAAGGGAAATGTTTGAAACCGCAGAAGGCAAGGCGCTGATGGAAAAATGGGGCGTGCCGGAAAGCTATCAAGGCATCGGCTCCCTTGCCCTGGGCTACGGAGACGGCGATCTGCCGGAAGCACCGCCCAGAAAGGATGGACGCATCATCCGGGTGTGAGCCTGCAATGGAACCTAATCAAAAAAGGGCTGGCCAGCAGCCCTTTTTTGCAACCTCAAATGAAGACGCAGCCTTCGGCCTCATGTCCATCGCTCCGCCATGGTTGCCCACGTGCCAACCATTCTATTTTTTCCACCTAAAGAATGGAGCGCATGCCCACCATATGCGATAGTTTCACATCCTTTCAGCAGCAAGCGGTCATGTCATTCTGTCTTATTCCGCCGTAGCCGCATTGGATTCCCAAGGCGCAAACCGCCCTGCAATTTCCTCGGCAACCTTGATTCCATCCACAGCTGCGGACAGAATGCCGCCAGCGTACCCGGCGCCCTCTCCTGCAGGGTAAATGCCCCGAATGCTGGCTGTCATGCCCTCGTCCCGGAGGATCCGCACCGGAGAAGAACTGCGGCTTTCCACCCCAATCAACAGTGCTTTCGGATCATCGAACCGCCGCAGCTTTTTCCCCAGAAAAGGCATAGCCTCCCTGATGGCTGCTACGGCAAAGGACGGCAGCGATCCGGCGACAGGATCATCCGGGTTTCCAAACGTTCCAAGCCGCACCTGGGGCGGGTTGCCTTTTTCAAAGGCCAGCCGTTCGTATCGCTCCTGGAACTCGACCCCCGCCAGGACGTCCTCCGAGGGAAAGTCAGAGGTCCTCACGTCCACCAGCAAACCGCTGTTGGCGAACCTTCCGTCCCGCTTGCTGTCGCTCATGCCATTGGTGACGGTCATCCCCCGCTGCGATGCGGCCATGATGACCTGCCCGCCGGGACACATGCAGAAAGTGTACACGCCCCTTCCATTTTTGCAATGGTGATTCAGCTTATAGTCCGCCGGACCCAAGACCTTTGCCAGCGCAGGATCGCCGTACTGCGCCCGGTCGATCCATTCTTGGGGGTGCTGGATGCGCACGCCGATGGAAAAGGGCTTTTGCTCCATAGCCAATCCCCTTTTTTGCAGCATTCGAAGGGTGTCCCTGGAACTGTGCCCCAGTGCGAGGATCAGATGCTCCGTTTCGAGCTGCTCCTGGCCATTGATTTCTATGGCCGACAGCGTCCCAGCCTTTGTGGCTACATCCGTGACTTTGCTGGAAAAGCGGATTTCCCCGCCTTTTTCTATGATTCGATTTCGCAGGTTCACAACTACTGACCGCAAAACGTCCGTCCCAATGTGGGGCTTCTGCTTGTAGAGAATCCGAGGATCCGCGCCAGCATCCACGAAGGTTTCCAGGACTTTGAACGTGCGGGGGTCTTTGATTCCAGTCGTTAGCTTTCCATCGGAAAAGGTTCCTGCGCCGCCTTCTCCGAACTGGACGTTGGACTCCTCGTCCAGCGATCCTTCCTTCCAGAACCGTTCCACGTCCCGCACCCGCTGCTCCATGGCCTTCCCGCGTTCCAATACGATGGGGCGATATCCCATTTCCGCCAAAATCAGGGCAGCGAACATGCCGCAGGGACCAAAGCCCACGATGACCGGCCTTTGCTCCAGATCCTGGAAACCCGGTTTTACATGCCGATAGGACAAATCCGGGGCTTCTGCCAGCTTCAATTTTTTATCGCAGGAAAAATCCACCGTATAGACCAGGCGAATCGCCGATTTGTCCCTGGCATCTATGGATTCCCTGCGTATGATCCATTCCTTTACATTGGCGCCCGTTTTCTTCTTGATTTTCCCGGGAATGGCTGATTTGCGTTCCCCCACCTTTAATTTAATCTGATGGATTCGATACATTCGCCGCCGCCTTTCCCGCTTTGATGCCTGTTTCCCATGCGTTTTGCAAATTGAAGCCGCCGCAGGGGCCATCGTAATCGATAATTTCTCCGGCAAAATAAAGACCCGGAACCAACTTTGATTCCATGGTATCCATGTCGATTTCCTCGGATGCGATGCCACCTGCCGTGCATTGCGCCTTTTTCCAGCCGCCAGTTCCCTTCACGGGCAGCTCCCAGCATTTCAGCAGGCGGCTGAGCGCGGCGCGTTTTGACGGGGAAACGCCGCTGGCTGGCTGCCGCCGCTGGATTCCGGCCTGGGAAACCAGTTCCTGCCTCAATTGACCTGGCACGATGGACAACAGCAGGGATTCACCCTTCAGCCCTGGAATCTGGCTGCGTTCCTTTAACAACGTTTCCACCTGGCCCAGATCCAAATCCGGCAGGAAGTCGAGGCAGATGCTGTACCTGGCCATACCCTCCGCAAAGGATTCTCCCTGCTCCAACTTTACGAAACGGCTCAGGTTCATGACGCAGATGCCGGAAAGCCCCTCCCGGACAAACTGGACTTCCCCCCGCTCTTGTGCGACCCGCCTGCCATCTCTTCTCAGTGACGCTTCCGCCCTGACCCTGATCCCTTTCAGATGACTGATATCCTCGGCAGTTTCCAGGCTCGTCAGCACGGGAGCCAGCCTCGTCACATGGTGACCCAATGCCTTTGCGAGGGCGTAGCCATCTCCTGTGCTGCCAAACTGCGGCCCCGCCTTTCCCCCTGTGGCCAAAAGGAGGGTTCGGCTCTCCAGGCCTCCACTTTCCGAAACGATACGAAAGCCCTGTGGCAGTTTTTCCACGCTCTGCGCCGGCGAATCCGTCTCGATGCCCACGCCGAACCATTTCACTTGGTTCACCAATCCATCCGCCACGTCCCTGGCCTGCATGGCATAAGGATAAACCCATCCCCGATCTTCCGTTCTGGTGAAAATGCCGATGGTTTCAAAGAACGCCAAAATCTCCTTTGCTCCGGGGCAAGCGAGATTCGTGATGTTGCACCTTCCGTTCCCCGTGGCCGCCAGCTTTTTTCCTGGCAACGGCTTCTTTTCCAGTATGCGGATTTTTTTGCCGTTCCCCTGCCTTGCTGCTGCAATGGCGGCAACAAGGCCGGAAGCACCGCCTCCGATGATGCATATGTCCAACATGATCCTCGCCTCACATGCCGCTAATTGCGTTCTTGCTCCTTTTTCATTTTCGATTTTGACTTTGGTTTCTGCTTCTTTTCACTGGAGCTGCTTTCATTCATGAACTTGCGCCAATGCCTCTTCCACTTTATGGTTTCCACCGTCTGCTCCACGGTTTTCTTGAACCCGCCCTTTCCGATGGAATCGGCGGTGCTGGCCGCATCGTTTCTCGCCCTCTCTTTTACCTTCTTTTCATGAGGCATGTGAATCCCCAGTTCCAGCGCGCTGATGCCCTGTACCACGAACATGATGCCCAAAAGCACAGCAATGGCAAGTCCGACCATGATGGGGTTCAAAAACGCATACAATCCACACAACGCACAAAGCAGTCCTGTCGCCAATGTCCAGATGAAATTCGATTTTTTGTTCTTTCTATCGATCATTGTCGCCGTAACGACTCGCAGGATGCCGGAAAACATGGTCCACATTCCAAACACCATGGGAATCGCAACGTCCGCCGCAATTTGGTTGCTCAGCACCAGTATGCCCAAAATGAAGGCGATGATTGCTTCTGTCAGAATCCAACCATTGTTGTCACGCTGGTTTCCGGCCCTCCCCCACCAATAAGCGATCCCCTGGATGATGCCGTTGAGCACCATCGTCAACCCTAAAATAAAGGCCAGTGACAAGAAGGTTTCCCCTGGGTTCGCAAAGCAAAAAACACCGGTCAGTACCAACAAGATGCCGCTGATAATCGTCAATATCCTCAACTGTTCGCCCTCCTATCTCATGGAACGATGGTTAGCTCGGCCCGTTCGCTGATTTTCTCCCTGAACTTCGTAATGAGGCCCTCCTCGTTTTTCACCTGGCCTGCTTGTCCCAGAACCACATGGGTAATTTGGTTTTTATCCACAAGATCCACCAACGTATCCAAAATATTGTTGGAGCGCAACACTGTCAGATTCGCGCCGTAGTCAAGGGCTTTTCCATACAAATAATCCAAAGCCTCCCCTTCCTCCGAAGTTCCCAGAATCTTGAAATCCTTCGGTGCGACATGGATAATGAACAGTTCATCGTCCTCTGCCTCTAACAGGGCATGGCCGTAGCGAATCAGCCGATCACACGTCTTTTGCTGCGTCACGCAAACCATCACATGTTTCATAAAAAATCTCCTGTCACCAGATTACCACAATTCGTCAAAGTCGTTCGTCGCACCCTCTTTGCTATCCACCATCCGTTTCTTCTTTTCCTTCGGCGCGATGTCAAAAATTTTCACGATCCCATAAACCACGATCACTCCGGCAAATAGGATTCTCAAAGTTTTATTGATCTTCTTGATTGCATTTATCATCTCTTCTATCCTTTCTCCCATCCAACAAAAAGCCACTATGGCAACGCCGCCAGGATTATATGCGTTCATTCTACTGCGAACCTCCGCTGAAACATGATCCCCAGTTCGCAATTCAATGAACGCTTCCCTGCGGCAACGCCGTTCCAATCAGTTGCGTTCATTATACCACGAATTTCCGCTGGAAACTCAATCGGGATTCGTGATTCAAGGAACGCTTCCTTGCGGCAACGCCGTATCAATCGATTGCGTTCATTCTACCACGGCCTTCCGCCGGAAACTCAATCCTTGGCCGTGATTCAAGGAACGCTTCCTCGCAGCAACGCCGTTCCAATCAGTTGCGTTCATTATACTGCGAACCTCCGCTGAAACATGATCCCCAGTTCGCAATTCAATGAACGCTTCCCTGCGGCAACGCCGTTCCGATCAGTTGCGTTCATTATACCATGAATTTCCCAATTACCCAAAACTTTTTCTCTACAATCCACACT
>CAZVBL010000007.1:0-17518 GCA_964625475.1 uncultured Zhenpiania sp.
ATTTCAATCCACGCCCCCATACAGGGGGCGACTGCAAACATGCAAAAAAATCCCTAATTTCTTTGCATATACACATCAAAAACAACATTTTTTCTCTAAAAGTTTTAAAATATCTCTTTTTCCACAAAAAAGTCGTTGTCATTCTTTGCGTTACTAAGTGCGAACCACCCCCGTCATTCTATGTTTGCTTATGCTTCGCACTATAAAATGAGCACTCCCTCTTGATCAAATGTGCCTTTTGTCCCATAGTGTTCAATCTTGCTTTCGTATCGATCTCCAAGATTATAAAAACGCAAACTGTCCTTTTCCTCATCAATGATATGCAACAATTTTGCTTTCACGATTTTGTACTGAGCCATGTTTAAAACGCACTCAAAGACTGAATTCTGTACCCTTTGCCCATAATTCACACACTGCTTTGCCACCCTGCGCAATCGTGCCTTCCCTTGCACATCTTCCGTATTTACATCATATGTAATCAACACAAGCATCTTTTCTCTCACTTCCATAAAAAGGGTGGATATCCATCTATATCTCCTCGCAAATATCTGGCTAATAAAAGTGCCTGAATGTGAGGGACTAACCCCCAGCATATTTTTTCTTTCAAATAAGGATGCGTTATCTGTTCTCGTTTGTGTTCCTGCCATGCGGCAAGGAATTTCTTTTTCCCCTCGTCCGTAAAATTTACGGCACCGCTTTCGGACAGTTGAAAATGCTCCTTTCTCAGTTGCCGATTATTGATTAACGTAAGAGCAAACCGATCCACCAATACCGCCCTGAATTCTTCCATCAAATCGAGCGCCAGCGATTTTCTTCCAGATCGATCGCTATGCAGAAATCCTACATAGGAGTCCAACCCAACGCCTTCCAACGCACTCGCACAATCGTTCGCTAACAGCGTGTATCCAAAGGAAAGCATTGCATTGACCGGATCAAGCGGAGGTCGTTTGCTCCTCCCTTCAAAAGAAAATGTTTCCTTTTGGTTTAGAATCAGTTGATCAAAAATCCTAAAATAGATGGAAGCACACTCACCCTCAGTTCCCCGAAGGCTTTCAAGGCTTTCCTCCTTGCGGATTTTATCCATTGCATTTGTAAAAAACTGTATCGCATTCTTAAGGTGCGCCTCATCGATCCTTAATGCATGATCCCGTAAAGTCCGATGCACAGTCCAACGGCAATTGAATACTTTGCCGAGAATCATGTTTCGCGCGATAAGACAACTCGCTTTTTTATTGTCCGAAATTCGATAGTGCTGCTTTCTCAACAAGACATTTCCCTGCCCTTCTCCAATGACGCGGCATAAATACCTGCCTTGGGGGTTGTAAAAGGACAGGTTTAGTCCCCGTTGCGCACATGCTCCCATGAGCATCGGCGTAGCTCCCCTATATGAAAAGCATACGATGCTTTCCAACGTATGGAGGGGAAACTGCCCTGCCTTTTCCTTGTTGATTTCTACAACCACCGTTTCGCCTTCCAGCGATAGGAACGCGTTTTCGCTCGTAACAAACAATGTATTTAACAGTTTCCGCATATCAGTTCCCCGCCAACGCTTCTTCGATATAAGCTGCCGTTGATTTCATCTTGCCTAGCTTTGGAAGGCAGATTTCTTTTAAAGAACATGCATTGCAGCCTTTATGTCTCCTCACTTTTGGCGTGTATCCTCGTTCCCACAAATCATGCATTTCCTCTGCCATATCATGCACTTTTTCCCGAAGGCCATCGGTAAAAGGCACAACCATTCTTCTTCGGTTCTCCCCATAAAACAAAGCGCCTTCCGATATATGACATAAAAGCATCTCTTCCAAACAGATGGCCTGTCCGCAAAGCTGCAGCTTGTCCGCATCATTTTCCTTTGGCTGCCCCTTCTTATATTCTACGGGATAGGGCTTCCACAGGCCGTCATGGGAATGCAAAGAAACGCCGTCTGCCGCCTGATGGAACTCCACTACATCGCAGATTCCTGACATCCCCAGTTTGGACGATTTAATATGCAACCCTCGCGTAATGAGCAAGTTTCCTCTTCTTTCAAATCGATCCGCGTCATGCGCCACGCTGTGGAACAACTGACCCTCCACAGTCTCTTCGTTTTCTGACCATTGCTGCTCTATATGGATCAACGCCCACTGTCTCCTGCAATATGCGAAATGCTGGATGCCCGAAAGCATCAAGTAATCATCCTCTTCATGCATAAAACCTACATCCCCTCGATGATTTCTGGATTCAACCCCTCCAGCGTTTCTAGATGGATCTCGTAATCCTCAACCGATGAGGGCGATACAATATGATCCTTTAAGGAAATTTTTACCGAATCATGAACTTTGGCTGCGGAATATTGACCTATTTTATTATGATGCCGCCACCAGTAAATGCGCACCACCTCCATGCTTCCATCCGGTCTTGCCGCCGAAGCGTCATTGATGAACAGCGTACGAAGCGCCTCTTTCAATGTTTCAGCATCTTCCTCTGAAAATCCTGTTTTTTCGGCCAACTGGACATTGATGGATCCTTTTATTTTGTACAGGCCAAACTCAATAAAATGTTTGGATCCCATCGTATCAGAGCTTTTCCCTTCTGACGGTTCACTGTTGACACTCTTCGTAATTTGCATGCTGCTAACATCAACAGGCGAACAACTTGTCGCTTGATGAATCGATACCGGTCCCCTGACGCCTACGGAAACGCCTTCTTTCTTATTTTTAGCTTTAAAGGCAAATACCTGTCCAAAGGTACGCACATCCAACCATGTTTCACAGGCTTGCTTTTCATAATCCTGCTCTGAATGGAAATCGGTAATGTTTCCAGCCGCCCGCTCGCTTAAGGATGCATACCCATCATCATTTCGATCGGCAGACTGTACAAAAATCGTCGCCCCCATGTCCTGCATCCGATTCCTTATTTTTCTTTTAATGCATACATCCGAGATTTCTCCCAGCCCGGTATAAGTCGTTCTGGGGCGGTTCCCATTCAAAGGATCGCCATTGGGATTCGCCTTTGACACCTTTACCAATACTAAAAAATCAATTTTATTCTGCAAATTGCTCATCTTTTTTTGCCTCCTCTGCCGATTCTTTCTTTTTGTTCAGTTCTGCTCTCTGCAAGTAATATCCCAATAAATAAGTTTCCTTTAGGCCCTGGTTCAAAATTTTTTCATCCATTTCCAAAAAAGATGTGGTAATTCCGCTAATCAGTTTTCTATAATGCTCTCGTGATCCTGGCGACAGCTTTTGAAAATAGGGGTTGGAAAGTCCCTCCAATATCTGCCACGTCTGCATCGGATGATTTACATAGGCAGATTGCAGGCGAATCGCATTTGGCTCGCGCTTTTCCCCGCTATCGTAGGTTGCTTTCTCAAGTTTCTCATATACGGCCAACAACCTGCCAAACAAATAACTCCTGTCTCGATTATCCAAATCCAACTTCATGTATTCTTGCTCTCCTTTCCTGTTTTTATCAAAACAATGCTTGCTGATGACGGCGCATGCTGTTGCCAAAACCCTTTCCCTGTTCATTCCCGAATATGCCATTGGCGAAGATGCTCGAACTGCCAGGGCGCGCACAATGTCAAAAGGAATCGGCTGTTTTTCAAGCATGCATTTCATGAGCCTCTGGACTTGTTCCTTCATGATCCTGTCATCTGCGACGATAAAGCGCCCTCTCTCGCCCTCCCTCTCGCGTCCAAACGCACAGGCGGCAATTTTACGGAAAATAGGAGTCTCAATTTCGTAATAAAGATGTTTTTGAAGATTGACTTTTGGAAAATACCACTTGCACGACTCACTCCAGGCACGAATTCGTTCCAAAAAGTCAGACGCATGCAGCTCATGATAATAGGTCACTGACAATCGCCCCGTGGTCGCCGCATCCAGACCCATTGCCACAACATAGTCATCCTGGTCGAACTGCTCCTGGTATCCATCCAGAAGTTTTCTCAGCTTCCGGCGATAGGACGTTTCCGTCTGTTCTGCCTCATCTTCATACTCCAGGTCTAATTCATCAAAAAAGTCTGGAATTTGTTTTCCTGTCGGGCACCAGCAGACGAATGTCCTTTTTTCCTGCTTTCCAATTGAAACGCCTTGGTTTTTTGCTAACCAGGTCAAGGCGCTATGCATTTTCTGCGAAGCCTCATAGCTAAGGGCACAGGATTGTTCCGCATTCTGGAATCTGCCGCGATATGTATAGCCTTGATCATCGTTTGCCGATACAAGTTTTGCTCCGTAATTCGCTGCCAGGATTCCCTTGGGATGGTTCTCTGAAATTGCCCGCACCTGTCCGGCATAGTAGCACACATCCTCCCTCCTCTGTGGATTTTTGAGGGAATAATCGATGTAATGCTGAATCAAAGATGCGTCTTTCCATGTAGCGTCGAATCCGCTTGTGGCATTTAAAACTCGAAACCGCACCAGGGTTGCGTCATAGGACTTCCCTCCTATTTTCTTGCCATCGAAGATATTTCCCTCTTTCAGATGGACAAGTCCCGATTGAATTAAATCTGAAACCAGCCTCCTTTTCGATAAGTAGGCGAAAATCGTCATCGCGCTTGAATGTCCGTACGGAGATTCGTTCCACGCTTGCAGGTTTTGCATATAATGCTCAAATTTTTTTGAACACGTTTCTTTTTGCTTCTTTGTTTCGCAATGTTCTGAAAAATCTCCCGCCACATAAGACAGCGTGTCACTGATTCCATGGGGCGCAATGCCGGAGCTTCTTCCCGCCGATGCTTCCGTAACAGGGATCAAAGTGTCCATATCTTCCTTTTCAACGGATCGTGCCGTTACGAATTCACCCTCTTGATTCAAAGTGACTTCAAGCTGTGCTTTGGCATTCATATGTGCGATGGGCGCCATTTGGGCATTTGCCTGGCCTTCCGTTGTGATCCGACTCTCATATGTCTTAACAAGCCGATTTACCCACGTCATTTATTTCATCACCTCCTCTTCATGAACGATTGAAAAGTTTTCGCTTGCTTTGCTGAATTCTTTTATGTCCATTTCCCTTATGACCCTGTGCTTGCATTCTCTGGGGTGCGCAAAAGAAATGATGCCATGTTTCATCTCCGCCTGCCACAGGCGCACGCTCATTCTGCCTTTTGTTTCCTCTGAATATGCCTCGTCAGCATAAGTGATTCCGTGATACATCATTCCAAAACCAATCTCCGGGATATTGTCATAGGCTCCTTCCCCTTCCCCAAAGACGCATGGTTTTACATAGCCCTGGCATTCCCTCGTTCCAAGGAACACATCCCGCCTGCCCCCGCGTTCGATCATTCTTTTGGCGATATTATGGTGCTTGTTCTCGTTCCGATCTCCACTCAGCTCCGGGCGGTTTTCATTCCATATGAAATGCGCCCTGACCTGGTACCGGCAATCCTTGAGATAAGTATAATAGGACAAATCGTTTTTGTCATTGTAATACTTAATTGGGCGAACCCCCTTTGTCTCTGTCTGGATGGGATTCATCACCCGCGCTTCATCGATGATCCAGATCAGCGTAGGTTTCCAATAGACGCTCTGTAAAATTCCTTTCAAAGCCTCGTAAGTTGGGATTTGGTAAGTGAATTTTTCTCCCCCAACTCGCGTAATCGGATCGGAAAACAGAGCATATGCTCCTGTCACTTCAAATTCTACCGAATTTCTATGCTTCATTTGTTGCCCTCCTGTCGTTAAGGAACTGTCCATCATAAAATATAATCTTCAACTGCTTGTTCTTTCACTACCAACCCACATGTTTTCTCGTATGCTTTTTCGTTCAGAACGTAAGCTCTCCCATCTAAAATGGTTGTAAGCAGCCCTTCCTGATCCAGTTTTTTTCTTTGCCACTCATAAACAGCAACCGTATATCCCTTGGCTTGTCGAAGGAGCCCCTGCAATTCGGCGATATGGAATTGCGGCATTGCGATTTCGCCCAACCGTTCGATCAACGCCTTGCCTTCCTTGTAAGGAACCAGGATGTCTGTTGTGTCCTGCTCAAACACCTTAAATTCCTGTCCAACTGTCCGAAAAGGCTGACGTAAGACAAACGCTTTGTTTTTCTTGCTTCCTGCGCTTCCGTTTTGATTGGACAAAAGCCTTGCCAGATGGTATTTTTCGCCGAAAATCATAGTCGGGTACTCTGTTTGATCCTCTGCCTCTGCAAATAAATGCTGGTAAAACGTTCTCGACATTTCTTCCCCAATCAACGAGCAATCCTTTCGATTTTGGAAAAGCGCCAAAACCTTCCTCGTGCTGTTCTGCGCATGGGCGATTTCCGGCAGCATGCTGATGTTTTCGTTTTTTAAATTGATCAAATAAACCATCCCAGGATGCCCATATTCGCCGCTGCGGTTGCATCGACCCGCTGCCTGGGCAAGGTTGTCGATTCCTGCCAATACACGGACTACGCCTTCAAAGGAAAAATCAATTCCAGCTTCCACAAGCTGTGTGGAAACGCATAGGATTCTCCGAGCGTTTTTCTTTTCTTGAATGCCCGCCTGCAAAGATTGCAGCCCAGCTTGGATCTGATCCAGCGTATCTATCCTGTGCTTCTGGCACATGGCTGTTGACAAATGATAAATGTCCCATTCCTCTGGTTCCGCCCCTTCCTTCAACTTCTCAAACAAAACCCTCGCCTCGCCCTTTGTGTTACAAATAATGAGGAGAGATTCATGGCGTTCCATCAGATCCCTGCAGAACTCCGCGCATTCCTGCCAGTCCATTCCGTAGGCGTTCGTTTTATCTATAATTTCCGCACGTTTGAATACCCGCCGTTGTGGCTCGTCCAGGCGAACCATATCCGGTTCGGCAGAAAGGCGCAATGGCCATTTCAGTTCTTCAAAACATGGCTGTGTGGCCGAAGACAAAATGATCGTCGCATTGCAAAACTCATGCAGAAAGTTCATTGCCCTGTTAAACATGGCGATTAATTTTGTTGGCAATGTCTGTATTTCATCAATCACAATGATACTGTCGCACAAGGCGGCCATTCTTTCCACCGCCGTCGTCCGATGGCTGAACAATATGTTCAAGAACTGCACAAGCGTAGAAACAACGATCGGGTAATTCCAACTTTCTGCTACGAATTCAAAAGAATCCAGTTCGTCATGCTCTGTTTTTTCCCGCACTACATTGGAATGATGTTCCAAAATTTCGTTTTCGTCTGGAAGATAGTCTCGAATCACTTTTACATTCTGATCCAACACGCTGAGCAATGGAATAATGAAAATCACTCTTTTTTTATGATGCCGATCCGCATGGGCCAGGGCAAAACGCAAGGAGGCCAAAGTCTTTCCTCCCCCGGTGGGCACGTTGAGGCGATAAATCCCCGGTTGCCTTTCAGCAAATTCCAGACACTGGTCGGAAATCTCCCCTCTGACTTGATCCAGCACGGAAACCTGCGGAAGTTGTTTTAGCTTTTCTTCAAAATAATGCCTTCTTTCTTTCCATGAAAACTTTGAAGTTTCCTGCGAACATTGCTGATCCATAAATTCGCCTGTGTCCCGTCTGTCTCCATAAATCACACTGGACAGAACCAGGCGCGCCAACATGCTGATTTGAAAGAAAACCTCTGAAGGCCTATTTCTCCCATATATCGTCACTGCCTTGTCATAAAAACGCCTTATCTCCTGCACGGATTCTTGAAAATGGCGCAGGAGTGCATCCTCTGTCGCAACCTCGGAAACATAATTGCAAATTGTTTCTTCATAGCACAGCTCCTGTTTATCCTTTTGCTGCCGATGCAAAAACCCATTCTCTCCGTCCAAATCCACGCAGTCAAGCATGCCATGGTGCGAACCAACCGCAAAGCCGATTATTTCGCAAGCCATGCGTTCCCATATCCCAGAACCATTCCCATGGAAATGTTCCAAGAGCCAGATAACTGCCGCAAAGCTATGGTTCACCGATCCTTTGATTACCTTTTCCCCGCGATATGCAGCCTCTAAATAGCGTACAAATTCTCCTTTTGCCTTCCCCATATCATGAAGAAGCCCTGCAAAATACACAGTGTTTTGAAAATCTGCGCTCCCAATGCTGCCCTTCGCATATTCTGCGGTTTGGACACAATGCTCTTTCAGCGACTGCTCTTTGCGCGCTCCACGATCATCTGTCAGATGAGCAATGAGATTCATTTTCTCCTCCGTTTCAGAGAGCCTTCCTATTCCTATCTGTTTCTTATCTGTGCAAAGCTCCCATATGGGCAGACTGCACATCAATCGTCCGCCCAGGATCTTCAGGAGCGTTTTTTCATCAGTCCTTTGGCATGAAAGCCTTCAAAATCGCTTTGTCCTTGTCCACCACATATCCGCTGCCGCCACGGTCGTTGACCTCTTCCACCATGGTTACCAGCAACAGGGAGTTCTCATCTGTTCCCTTGGCGTTGTACACGCAGAACCAGCCCACTTCCGAACCTGCCGTGTCCTCCTGGGAGGCTTTCAGCTCGGCGGTTCCGGTTTTTCCGGCCAGCACCGTGCCCTGCAGCTGCGCCCCGTGGCCGGAACCATCTGGATCGCTGATGACCTTTTTCAAATCCCCGTTGACAATGGCCGCCGCTTTGCTATCAAACGCGCCTTTGATCCACCAGGCTTTTTCCCCGTTCAGTTCCAGGCAGGGCTTTACTATGCTTCCTTCGTTGCGAAAGGCGGTGTACATGCATGCCATGTGAAGGGGATTCACCAGCATCTGCCCTTGTCCGTAACCCGTATCCGCAAGCTGGATTTCCGTGTCGATGGTTTTTCCGTCATTTGCATACTGGGAAGGCTCCATTTCCACAGGGAAGGGGATTTCCTGCCCAAAGCCCGCAAGTTCCAGCTGCTCTCTCAAAGTGTCCGCCCCCAGTTCCAGGGCAACTTTTGCAAAATAAATGTTGTCCGAATGAATCAGGGCGTTTTCCAGGTTTGCGGCTCCGCCGTATGTTTCAAGGGTCGTCACCTTGTAGTCGCCCCAACTTGCATCCTTCTGCCAGCTAAGACCGCTTTTCCCCATATCCTTGTCAGGATCCAGCTTGCCAGAAGCGATGCCTGCCGCTCCGATGATGGGTTTGATGGAAGATCCGGGACACCAGGTCTGGCAAAAGCGGTTGTACATGGGCGCATCCTCATCCCCATTCAGCTGTTTCCACCGGTTCTCCGACATTCCCACCACGAAATCATTGCTGTCATAGGAGGGGGTACTGACGAGAGCCAGGACTTCTCCAGTCAGTGGGTTCATGGCTACGGAGCAGCTTTTATCCTCTTTGTATGTATCGTACAATGCGCCCTGCAGCTCCGCATCGATGGTGAGCTGGATGTCCTCCCCATCCTGTTGTGGGGTTTCGGCCAATACCGTTTTTTCCATCCCATCCTCGTTGTAGATGACAATCTTTTCACCGTCCGTGCCGTGGAGCCGCTCCTCATACAGCCGCTCCAGGCCGCTCTTTCCAATGACGCTGTACGCATCATACCCTTTATCCTTGCGGCTCTCCAGCTCTTCTTCGCTGATGCTCTGCACATAGCCGATGAGATGGGCGGCTTTTTCCCCCAGGGGATAAACCCGACTGTCCTCATCGGCGATGACAATGCCGGGGATCTCCAGCAGCCGCTCCTGGATTTCTTTGTTCTCCATGTCCACGGTACTGGAAGAAGCCTCGTTGATCTTTTTCAGCTTCTTAATAGGCACCAGCAGGTCGTCTTCCACCCATTCGGCAGCCAGCTTTTTCTCGATGTCGGAAACGGACATGTCCAAAAGCTTTGCGATTTTTTTGAAGCTCGCCGCTTTGTCATCCCCCATTTTCCCCGGAATCAGGCCGACTGCCGCCACTTTTCCTTCTCCCGCCAGCAACGTGCCGTTTCGATCCAGCAAACTGCCTCGCTTTCCTTCCAGGGAAACGACCCGCACCTTGTCCGTTTCCTTCATCTGGGGAAAAATCAGGCCATCGGTCCAGGAAATCTTGTATGCGCCGTCCTCCTTATGCACGTTTGCTTCGTTGGGAAACCGGATTTCCCCCGCAGAGGAATCCATGGTCGTCCGATATGCGATCGCCTCGCCTTCCGTCTGCTCTTCAATAATGGAAATCCGAATGTTCGTCGCGCTCACCCCTTCATAGATGTTTCGGTTGCGCGTTATGAAATCCTGTTTTTTCACCCGATTTTTGCTTTCCTTGTCCAGCATGTCGTACATGGCCTCGTAGTCCTTCTCTTCGATGCACGCCATGTACTGTGTCAAAGCCTGCTCCGGCCCTTTCGTCAGCATCAGGCCACAGGCTGCCGCAAGGCATCCTGCCACGAGAACCGCGCCTATCGTGAATCGGAAAACTTTTTTCTTGTTTCGTAGCTTCATTTGACGCTCCTTCATTCTTCACTGGATGCTCCTGTCCATGGAAACGGCAGCTTCCGTTCCCCTTCTAAAAACGCTGCGGGAAAGGGCATTTGCCCTGTGCCTGTGACGCCCGCACCATGAAATCATCCAGTCGCTTCCCGCCCTACGCAAGGTTGTTTTTTCCCACCCCCACGCAAGGTTGCGGCAGATTGATGAAGATGTTGGGGATGCTGTCCGCATTGACATTCTGGCTTTCTGCGCAGGTTACAGCATATTGATGAGCATGTTGAGAAAGCCAATGACAAGGCCGATCAAAGCTCCCAGGTTGACGATGGCGTTCAGCTCTTTTTTCATGACGGACAGGATCAGTTCTTCCAGCTTTTCGATGTCCATGTCCTTGATTTTCTCTTCTATGATGCCTGCGATATCGACTTCCTCTATGATTTTTCCCACGGATCCTTCCACGCACTTTTCATAAAACAGATCCACCAGCCGTCCGATCTGTTCCCGTTCCAAAGGGATCTGCCTGAGCAAACCGCCGATGGTTCCAGCCTCCATCTTCCCCAGTTCCCGGGCAATGACGGGTCGTATCCTGGCTTCCCCGTTTCGCTCGATGTAGTCCTGGATTTCTTCGCCCAGGGGATCTGCGATGGATTGGATCAATTGGTCGTTGACCACCACGGCCAGGAGCGTTCCCTGGACTTTCTCCTTGATGGCCTTCGTGCCCTCGGTGACGATAATTTCGCCGATGTCCATCTGCCGCAGGGCATCCGCTGCCCGTTGCGTAATCGCATCTTCCAGCCGATTCCGCAAGGCCTCGTACTGGCTTTCGGACCAGACTGTGGTCAGGGCTTGTCCCACCGACAGAACGCTTTCCCTCGCATGGCAAAACTGATCCCACAGGGCATCGGCCATGGTGGATTTGATGGAATCCGCCGGAAACGCCTCTGCCAAATCCGATTTTGTCAGCAGGGTCGTTCCTACCGCCCTGCCGATGGCCCCTGCCAGTTCGTCCCTTCTTTTGGGAATCAACCCCGGTGTAAAAGGCAGCCTGCGAGATCCGATCATGACTGGATGGTGCGGTCGAAACAACATTTTCACTGCGATGAAGTTGGTAAAATAACCGATGAGTGCCCCAATGAGCGGACCTGCGATCAGCTTGAAAATGTCCATATTGATTCGTTCCTTTCCTGGGAACCGTCCGGCGATGGCTCGATGGCTCCAACGTCCGGCATGTCTTGCCTTGGCGATGGGCTTCCAGTTCCCCGATTGATGGCATGGCTGCGATTGCCCTGCCTGTTTACAGGATTCCGTTCAGCTCCTGGTACAGCGTCTTGGCGTAGCTGTCCGTCATTCCACAGATAAAATCCGTCACCAGCAACAGCCGCAGATACAGCTTCTCCGCCCGATCCTTGCCCGCTGCGAAAACATGGTAAACGCCTTTGTAATTGTCGGAAACCAGCGCCATGAGCTTTTTCTGCACTTCGGTCTGCTCCCTGTCCGTATCGTAATGGATGGCCGCATCCACGAACCGATTCAACAAAAAATCGAAAATCGTCTGCGCCGCGATTTCCAATTTCAAAATCGGCTGAATGTGAAAAGCGTAGTCAAAAGCGATGGTTCCAAGCGCTTCCATGACCGGCTCCCCATCCGTACCCGAAAACAGATCTGCGCCATAAGTCCCCGCCATGATGCGCTCGTAGTGTTCCATGAAACTGTCGGTGGCTACGGAAATCATCTTTCCCTGGACAAAGACGAGCCAGTTTTGGATGGCGTTCAGCTCCGGGTCAGAAATTCGCCGCGCCCTTGCCTGCCGGCAGCGCAACTCCAGGTTGTCCACGATGCTGTCATAGGCTTCGCCCTGCCCTGCGCCCCTCGTCCGCAGCTCTTCCACCAGCTTTTCATAGGTGATGCAGCCCTTCTTGCAGGCATCCTCCAAATCCGCAGTCTTGTAGGCAATGTCGTCCGCAGCTTCCAGCACGAACGCCAGAGGGTGGCGAAAACCGTTGGTTCCCAGGGAGGTTTGAATGTCCTGGAACAATGCTCGCTCCGCATAATAGTAGCCCATTTTTTTGTCCTTGATGTTGTCGCTTTCCGCATCGGTTTCCAGAGAAGAAACCGGATATTTGATGATGGTGCCCAGCAGGGCCTTTGTCAGGTTCATCCCATGCTCATCTACCAGGAAATGAAGCTTTGTCACTAACCGCAGCGCTTGGGTATTGCCCTCAAAGTGGTAAAAATCCTCTTGCATCTGCCGACTCAAAACCTGATCCACTGGCTGTCCCTCAAATTCCAGCAGCGGCATGTTTTTCCTGAACCACTGGCGAATCGCCGTTTCTCCAAAATGTCCAAAGGGCGGATTTCCAATGTCGTGGATTAGCCCGGCACATTGGAGGATGTCGCAGACGTGGGCTTTGTGCTCCGGCAGAAAACGTTCGTCCCGTTTGTCCCGCAAAATCCGCTCCGAAATGTTCTGTCCCAGGGATTTTCCGAAGGAGGAGACTTCCAGGGAATGGGTCAGTCTGGTTCGGATAAAGTCGCTTTTCTCCAGTGGGAACACTTGGGTTTTGTCCTGCATCCGCCGAAAGGACGCACTGTTGATGATTCGATGATAATCCTTTTCAAATTCCGTCCGTAAATCGCTGGAGCCGAAATCCGCCCCGGTCCTTCTGCCTCGAAACCGTTCGGAACATAACAATTTGCTCCAATCCATGGCAATCTCCTTTTCTAAATATCCGAATACCCGCATTCCCCTCCTGCGATATCGCCAGCTATCCACATCGGCGTGGCAGCATCGAGCCAATCGGATGCAAGGCATGCCTGGCTTTTCATGCCACATGGGCAGGATGGACAGGCCTTGTCGCAGTTGCCTCTGTCCTTCATTCGCGAATCCTGATGCGCTGACCCGTGTGTTCCGTGCCATACCCACCCAGCTCTTCGAGACGGGACTTGAACTCATCGCTTTCCAGGATCTCAAGGAACGCTTTAATTTGCGGCAGCTCCATGAATCGCTGGGGAATTGCGAAATCATATTCCTCCGAGCCGATTGGAATGAAATCAAGCCCCATGCTCTTTGCCGCTGACAAAACGCCCATGCCCGCATCCGCACCATCGCTGGCCACGGCTGCTGCGACCGCCATGTGGGTCGCCATCTCCCTGTCATAACCATCCACGGCATCCGGCGATATCCCCAACCGCTTTAATTGATAATCGAACAGCACCCTCGTGCCTGCGCCGCGCTGCCGATTGACGTACCTGACGGTTCCATTTCCCCGCAGTGCGGTCAAATCTTCCAATCCTTTGATTCCCAGGGGGTTTCCCTTCTTGACGATGATCCCCTGGATCCTGCTCACCCCTTTGACGAGAACCAGGGGTTCCTCAAAGAGCCGCTGCAAATGCGATATGTTGTATGCGCCGGTTTCCTCGTCCAGAAGATGGGTCGGTGCAATGTGCGCCTCGCCCCGTTTCAAAGCCATCAGTCCACCCATGCTTCCCACATGGGTGCTGGACACAAACAGGCCGGGATGCTTTCTCGGCATGATATCGGCGATCACGTCCAGCATCAAATCGTGGCTGCCGATGATCACCGCCGTGTTCTCGATCTCCTTCCTGCTGCGGTACAGCTCTATCTCCACATGTTCGCCGGCCTCAAAGCCCTCGCTGTTTTGCGGGATCACGCAAAACCCGTCCGCCCTGATGAGGGACATGGCCGCGCCTGCGCCCCTGGCCAAAGGCGCAGCAACGAACTTGTCATCCACCTTTCCCACCTTGACGCGCACATACTCTTTGTGCTTCAAGCTGGAAACCAAACGCTTGGAGATGCAGGCATCCAAGCGTTCCGCAGTTGTTGCGGGGCGCTTTCCCATCATGCCCAGCACCGGTTCGACAAAATTTTTGAACCCGATGTAGGCGGAAACGGGATACCCCGGGAGCCCTATGACAGGTTTTCCCCTGACCATGGCCAGAATCACCGGCTTGCCAGGTTTGATCGCCACGCCATGGACGAGCACGTCTCCCAGTTCTCGCAGCACATGAACCGTGTAATCCTCCGTGCCTGCGCTGGAACCCGCATTGATGATCACCAAATCAAACTTGTCCACAGCCTCCGACACCTGCGCCCGGATTTTCCCATAATCATCGGCGATGATGGGGAACCGATGGCTCCTGCCCCCGCATTCTGCCACCATGTTTTCGAACATGCGGGAGTTGGATTCGATGATGCTTCCTTCCTTCGGTTCGCCGCCAGGCTCGATGAGTTCCGTCCCCGTTGGGAATATGGCCACCTGAGGCCTGCGAACCACCTGGATTTCCGCGATGCCTGCCGACAACAGCACGCCAATGTCGATGGATCGTATCCTGTGGTTTCCCGGCAGTATCATTTCGCCTGCCACAATATCCTCGCCAACCGGGCGTATGTGCTGCCACGGGGCGGCGGATGCCGTAATCCTGGCTCCTTCTTCCGTTTCCACGATGTCCTCTGCCATGATGACCGCATCGTAAGGGGGGTGGATGGGATCGCCCGTATCTACGATGGAAAACTGATCGTCCTTCAGCACGACAGGCATGGTCTCCATCGCTTTTTGCGTATCGTCCGCCCTGACAGCAATGCCGTCCATGGCGGAAGCGTTGAACAAAGGTGAATTGTACCTAGCATACACGGCGTTTGCCGTAATCCTGTCAAAGCTCTCGGTGACAGGGACGGTTTCCGTTCTCACATCCAGTGTCTCGCAAACCCTGTCCATGTACGTTTTCCTGGCCTTCTCCACAGGCATGGTGTTCAAGTATAGATTGCGTCTTTCGCTCATTGCCTCCTGTCCCTCCTGTGCGACATGTTTTCCCTTTGCCCGTTCCCGTTTTGTGCGGCATGGCTGATGCGAGCCTCAAAACAGCGTTACAGATACGAGTTCCCCTTTCCGAAACCCTTCCTGGTTCGTGTCCATCAGCACATATCCGTCCGCTCTGGCCAGCAGTGTCATCAGGCCCGATTTCCCCAGCAGCGGGACGGCGGCATGGATTCCATCGCTGCCCTTTTCCAGATGTACCAGCAGGCATGTTGTCTTTCCCCCTGCCGCAGGCACATTTTCCGTCATGCGCACTGCCGCCGTCACCGGATTCGGCCTGCCTGTCAACCTGTCATAGAACCAGCGAACCAACAGCTCGAACGCCATCATCGCTGCCGCAGGATGGCCTGGAAGACCCACCATCAAGCTCCCTGACCGTTCATCGAACGCCAGGATCGTAGGCTTCCCCGGCTTCAAGGCGATACCGTGGGTCACGATGCCTTGGTCTGCCAATTCCTCCATCACGGAAGCTGTATAATCCTTTTCTCCCTGGGAGCTGCCTCCTGACACCACAACGATTTGGCTGCTTTCCATCGCCTCTGCGATGGCCGCCTTGATTTTCCGCCTGTCGTCCCCGATGATGCACTGCATGGTGATTGCAAAGCCCAGCTTCCGACCGGCTGCCGCAATGGCATATGTGTTGATGTCCCGCGTCTGCCCTTTCCCGGGGTTCTGCGAAACATCCACCAGCTCATCGCCCGTGGAAATCACCGCCATTTTCCAGGGTTGGAACACATTGACCTCCGTCATCCCGATGGAAGCCAGAACGCCCACTTCCTGCGGCCGCAGCAGGCTTCCCGCCTTTAACGTTGGTTCCCCCTGCCTGACGTCTTCTCCTTCCTGCATGACGTTTCGGCCAAAGGAAACGGCATCGTACAAGGCAATGCTGCCTTTGTCAAAGGGTTCTGCGTACTCGATCATCACAACGGCATCAGCACCTTCCGGCAGCATGCCCCCCGTGGGAACATAAGCCGCCTGGCCGGGAGCCAGGCTCTTTTCCGGCATCCTGCCCATGGATACGGTTTCCACCACATCAAAAAAAGCAGGGATGCTTTCTGTCGCTCCTTGTGTTTCCTTCGCCCTGACCGCATATCCATCCACCGTGGACTTCCTGAAATTCGGGACGTTTTCGGATGCCAAAACATCTTCGGCCAAAATCCTGCCGCCACAGTCCCCGAGGGGAACCGTTTCTGTTTCTGGCATCATAACTGGGGAAAACCGAACCAGCTTTCCCCTCGCCTCTTCCAGCGTATCGACATTGAATAGCTTCATTTGATCTTGATGATGATTTCCTTTCCTTCTTCGTATCCGTCCAGCGCCTTGACGGCTCCTGTCATGACGTTCTTTAGCATGTCCCGCACAAAAGGAACCATGGGGATGTCCTTCCCGCCTATGCTCAGTTCCACGCCATCTGCCGTCTTTGTTTGGTCGTTCATGGATGCTGCCTCCTTTGCAATGCTCCCATCCGTCTCATGCGACGTTTCCGTCTGCCTGCTTCATGCAGCAGCGGCTTCGTCCAGGTTTCCACCACCTCTCGCAAGCGTTTCCACCTGTCACATGCGGTGTTCCCACCTTGCGCTTCATTCCCTCATGATGTCACGAAAACCCCTTTATGGCAACCGCAACATCACTTCCCCTGGAGATTCCCTCCCATCGGGGCGCCTTGGAACCCCCATGTTAAAACCCGATGATTTCATACTCGTGCTGCCACAAATCGACAGTGAGCAGTTTGCCTGCCAATGCGCTCTTTTTGTGGAGCAGCAGCTTCAATGCCTCTGCGGTCTGCAGGGCCGCGACCATGGCCGGGGTGAAGGAAGGCGTGCCCGTCTCCAGTTCCTCGCCCTTTTCCGGCTGTCCGCAATCGCCGGAAGTTCCCCCATGCTCCCGAAACCCATTGTATATGGCGTGGAGCAGGCCATCTCCCGGCAGGATCACGGCCACTTGCCCACGCCAACCGGCGATTGCGCCATGAACCATGGGAATCCCCAATTCCTCGCTCGTTTGCTCCAGCAACAGCCGCGTGTCCACATTGTCCACGGCATCTATGACGATGTCATGACCTGCCAGGATTCGGCGCGCATTGCTTTCTCCGATCCGTTCCCTGACGGCCTCGACCGCGACATTCGAGTTGATGTCAGCAGCCTGCCTGACCGCTTCTTCGGACTTGGAACGACCCAGGTTGCTCTCGTGCGACAGAACCTGTCTGTTCAGGTTGGTTTCATCGAAGCAGTCGCTATCGACAGCGGTGATCCTGCCGACCCCAAGGCGCAGCAGGTTTTGCAGAACCCCGCCGCCAAGGCCGCCGCATCCCACCATGCATACCGACTTTGCGCTGAGATTTTTTTGTTCCTCGGCGCTGATCGTCCCCAGGTTCCGTTGATATCTGTTTTTCAGTCCCTGTTTCATCTCAGC
>CAZVBL010000007.1:17618-20962 GCA_964625475.1 uncultured Zhenpiania sp.
TTCATCTCAGCCTCCCGATACTCTGGAAAACGCTTTCAGCAGGTCGCCATCGTGAAGCTCTTGGTCGATCATGACCCGCATGTTGTTGACCGACACAAACCCGAAGTTCTTGATTTCCTTGTAATTTAACCCAGCGATTTGCAGAGCCTCATCACAGGTGCAACCCTCTGGAACATCGTAATCGCGTTTCTCATCCTCGCCAAAATACTTTTTCAGCGTGCCCCTGAGCGCAATCGTTACTTTCATGTCATTCCTCCTGATTTTATCTATGTGTTACGGCAAGATGCCCCTTGTGAGCGAGCCGCCTTTGTGTGCCAGTGCGTTCGCATTTTGAAAGGCACCCCTACAATAGCGACTGGATCAATTCCTCCGGCATGGTGCCATCCCTGTTCCATCCCATGACATCGTAATACTGATCCAGCATGTCCTCGAACGCCTCCGGTGGAATCATCTGCCCCGCCGCAGGGCCGCTCTTCAACGCCTCCTTTACGATGCGGCCAGGAACGGTGTCGTGCGTGCGGTTGAACCCTTCCCTTTGGTTGAACGCCCTGGCGATGTTGATGACGCGCCTGCCCACCTGGGACATTTCTTCCACGGTCCATTCCCTTCCCGTCACCAGCGTCAGAAGCTCCGCCATGATTTCGTAACTGATGGTTCCCCAAAAGTCACAGATGCACAGGCTAAACTTGATGGCGTTGAACTCCTGCAAATCGTATACCAACTGGCCTTTGCCCTCCGGTGTGTAGGGCGGGATGGATGCCTCGAACACTTCTGCGTTGGGCGCATAAGACCGCATGTGGCACGCCCCCCTGTCGGAAATCGCATAGGACAGGGACATTCCCCACGATCCGCGAGGTTCATACTGTGGATACTCCAATCCCTTTACCTGCATGGCAAAATCCGTCCCTCCGAATTTTTCGGAGGCGACCTTGACCCCATCCGCCAGGTCTGCGCCTACGCCAGTCCGCGTTCCCATTTCCCTGAGGAGCCTGACCATGCCCTCTCCATCTCCGAATCGGATGCCAAAGTCGTGCAATCCCTTTTCTGTCATCTCCATGGCCCAGATGAGCGTGTCTCCTGCGCTGATGGTGTCCAGTCCCACGTCATCAGCCACCATGTTGAATTTTACAATGGTATAGGGATCCCGGATGCCTGCGTTGGGTCCGGCAACGGAAATGGATTCGTACTCCGGTCCCTCACAGATCGCATCCCCGATCTTGACGAAATTGCCACAGCCCAAGCCGCAGCTGCCGCAGCCCCGCTTGCCTTCCCTGTGCTGCATCAGCACATCGCCGTTGTACTCCGTCCATTGCACGTCCGTCGTGTCGGAAAAGTTCTTCCAGGGCAGGATCCCGCCATCGTTGCAGGCCTCCAGGAACGCAGTCGTCCCTGCATCAAAGACGAAAGTATTGTCCTCCTGCAGCACGTCTTCATGGAGCAACTCCAGGATCCTGTCCGTTGCCTTCCTGATGTCCGGAACCCTGACTCCCCCAGTGCCCCTGATAGCAACGGCTTTCATATTTTTGGAACCCATGACGGCACCGATGCCGCCCCTGCCAGCCTGACGGTAATAATCGGAGTTGATGCAGGCCATGTTGCTCTTGTTCTCCCCTGCCGGACCGATGGACAGGTAGCTGTATTCGATGCCATACCGTTCCGCCAGCGCAGATTCCGTTTCATGGGAACCCTTTCCCCACAGATCCGTTGCATCGATGAAGGAGATCTCCCCATCATCGATCATGACGAGGCAGGGCTTTTCGGAAATGCCTTCAAATATGATCATGTCGTACCCGGCAAACTTGATCCGTATCCCAACGTGGCCACCTATGGAACAATCGTTCATGGTGCCGGTGGCCGGAGACTTGGCGGCTACCGAAAGCTTGCCCGAACAGGGTATGGGTGTGCCGGAAAAGGGACCTGTCGTCAGAAACAGCTTGTTTTCCGATCCCAGCGGGTCGATGCCCGGTTTCAGTTCTTCGTACATATAGCGGATGGCCAGTCCTTTCGAGCCAACGTACTTTTCTGCGAAATCCATTCTCAGCGGCTCCGTGGAGGCTGTCTGCTCCGTCAAATTGATTCTCAGTACCTTGTTTTGGTATCCCATCATTGTCATTGCCATAATTTTCACCTCCTGCCTTTATGCAAACGTCAGCGCATGCTGGGGACATGTCTGGACGCACTTTGGGTCGCCATCGCACGTATCGCAGATGTACGCTTTCTTGTCTCTGATTTTCACGACTTTTTTGGGACACTTTTCTGCGCACAGCCCACAGCCAACGCACTTGTCGAAATCTACCTGGATGTGATCCGTTTTCTTGATGGCTTCCGTGGGGCATGCCTTGACGCAAAGGCCACAGAGCACGCAGTAGTGATCTACGTATTTCAGCGAACCCTTGTCATAATAGGTTTCGATGGCGATCCTGGCCTTTGATGGAATGTACTGGCCTTCCTTATAAGCCGAACAGACCTGTGCGCACAGCTGACAGCCGATGCAGGTGGCTTTGTCGAATTTGAGTCTTTTCATCTTGGGTTTCTCCTTCCTTGCGGCAACGCTTCCATTCTTCCGTCCTTCCCACAGATTCCTTGAATCGTCCTGCCCAGGCCGGCGTCAAAAACGTCCAAACAAAGGATGGAAACCAAATCCATTTCCTTTGCCTGGGGTACGGCCTGCTTCGCCGGTCTTGATGTTCTGCGCCAGCGGCAGGCTGCGTCCTGTATCCCGAACCCGGACATGCCCCAACCGATATCACCCATATGAATAAAAAAGGCATCGGACAATCCAAAGAAAACAGCACGAAGGTACATGCGCTCAAATAATCGGATCTCCTTTGCACAATGGCAGGCACCGAAATCGCTCCCGATGCCCTGACGCCCTCACCGGCAGCGAGTGTCATGTGAGGGTCGGAGGCGCAGGCACACTGTTGCATGAGAATGCCTACAATTTCATTATATACGATAGTGCTGCGCCATGCAAATCTTTTTTGCGTTAATGCGCTTCGGCTTGCTCCCGCTTGGTTCTCCATGCAGCCGCCCCTTGTACCCTTGTATGCGCCCATTCTCCCCAGAACTATAAAAAATCAGATTCCAAAAAAGCCCAAGCAAATGCGGCGATCCCATGATCGGCAAAAAGGCAGCTTACAGGGACTCGATCACTTTCTTCGTAAGGCCTGTGTACGCCATGATTTTTTCCACGGAAATCCCATCGGCCAAAAGCTGCTTCGCCAAATCCAATTCCCGAACCTGGTATCGGTTTTCCAAATCCTTCAATTGCTGTCGTTCTTTCTCCAACTTTTGTTGGTCTTCTTCCAGCGTTTCCTGGTCTTTCTTCAACGTTTCTTGGTCTT
>CAZVBL010000007.1:21062-24631 GCA_964625475.1 uncultured Zhenpiania sp.
TCCTGCTTTCTCCGGGCAAGGTCTTCCGCTTGTTTAGCAGCGGCTTCCCTCTCCCTGGCATATTCTTGCACCTCTTTGGCAAATTCCTCCTTTTCCTGGGCAAGGTCTTCCTGACCCTTGGAAACTTCCTCCATTCCCTTGGAAACTTCCTCTTGCTCCCTGAAAAGTTCCTCCTTTCCTTTGAAAAGTTCCTTTTGCTCTTTGAAAAGTTCCTTTTGCCCTCTAGCAAGTTCTGCCTGTCCCCTGGCGAGTTCTGCCTGCCCTCTGGCAAGCTCCTGCACATCCCGGGCAACTTCCTGCTTTAGCCTTTCGTGTTTTTCGATGGATGCCTGCCTGCTGATTTCGTCCCGCAGGTACTTTTCCCTGGCCAACGCTTTTTCCCTGAGGCGTTCCTCTTCTGTGACCTTTTCCAGAATAAACTGAGCCATCTCCAGCTCCTTTCCCCCATGGCGCACCAGGGAATCCGCATAGTCGCTTCCTTCCCCATTGGCGTACTTGATGTATTCCAAGCAAAGCTCCAGCGGCGTCAGTTCTTCGATGGGTTTCCTTTCCCGGTTCACCTTGGGCAGTTCGATCAAGCAGATTTCGGTCACGTCCGTAAAGCGAATGCGATTTTTTTCCTCCATCAGGAAAAAACGGTTCAAATATCCAGGCAACTCGGGGAACACGACCTCATCCACGATGCAAATGGTTATCGTTTTCAGCATCTTATCATATTTCTGACCCTTTTTCAACGATTCCCGTATCAGCCCGCCGTGGTAATATACCAATCGGTTCAACAGGTCTTCCTGGGTACAAACCTGCATTTCGATATCGATGAGTTCCCCGCTGTCCGTGGTGGCCTTGATGTCCAGGATGCTGCCCTTTTCTCCCTTATATTCCTCGATGATGAAGGGATTCTTGTATTGCAGCTCCACAATAGGATCTTCTTCCCTTCCCAGAATCCGATTCAAAAGAGCCATCAACACGAATTTGCATTCCTCCGTGTCCCTCCCAAATACCGCCTTGAAAACCAAATCGTTTTTTAGCGATAGCGCAAAGCGTCCGTTGTTGTCCATGATCAATCTCCTTTTATTTCTTTTATTGGAAATTTATTCCTTCTCTATGGTACAACAAACTGCTTCATTTGTAAATACATGACATGAAATTTATTCCAAAAATATAAATTTTTATTTTTATGGCAAAGGACATCCATCTTGTCATTTTGGCACAGAGGGAGACTGGGTTTTTATGAAACTGCGAAAGGGCAACTGATTGACATGAAATTCATTTACTGTTTACTATAAAAGCCCCGCCAGGGCGGCGTTTGCCGACACAACCGCACATCCGCCTACCTACGGGACTTCCCATGCCGTCAACCGTTCCGAGCATTTGCCAGCGCATCTGCGCATCCGCCTACAGGAGTTCGACTGGAGCTGCTGTCCAAGGTTATCGACAGTTGCGACAGCGCATCCACCTACAGGAGTTCGACTGCAACAGTTTCTCCTTTTTTGTAGGAGCCGTGACCCAGCTCGGTGATGAACAGGCCGCCTGCCGCCATGGCGGGCAGATGCCGCCCCGTTTCACCCCGGGCATGGGGCCGTCCATAAAGAACGCCGCCCTCCTCCGTCAGCTCCAGGAATACGAGCAACTCCAGGGGAGGCCCTATCACATCTTCCTGCAGGACGACCTGAGCGGTTTTGCGCCGGGGAACCTGGATTCCCAGCCAGCGGCAGACCATGCTGCGGACGAGCCAGTCCATCCCATAAAAACACGCCATGGAAGGACCCGCCAGGTTTACGACCGCTTTGCCGTCCACAATTCCGATGCCCATGGGCCTGCCCGGCACTGCGGCAACGCCGTGGCACAAAAGATCACCTTTCTTTTGCAGCAGCCTCGTGTTAAAATCCTCCTTGCCCTTTGAGGATCCGCCGTTGATGATTACCATGTCGTTTTCCATGACGGCCTTGTCCAGCACCCGTTCCAGATCCTCCTGCCTGTCCTTCACAATGGGATAGCAAGTTGGTTCCGCGCCCATCTCCCGGAGCAGGGCAGCCACCATGACGCTGTTGCTGTCGATGTTGTTTCCCCGGCTGACCTGCTGCCCGAGGGGAACCAGTTCGCTGCCCGTAGGGACAAAGCCCACCCTGGGCTTTTGGATGACCGGGACTTCCGCGATGCCTCCTGCCGCCAGCACGGCCAGATGCCGCCCCGTCAGCAGGGTATGCGCCTCCAGCAGCAAAGAACCCTCCTGCTGCATGGTGCCTTTCCCCATGACGTGCATGCCTCGCTTCAGCGTTTGCCGACAATCCAGCTGGATGCCGCCCGCCTTTGGGAACGTCACCCATTCGATGGGAATCACCGTATCGTAAGCATCGTCAAAATCATCGCCCGTGTCAGCCCTGACGTATTCCCGCCCTTCCTGCCACTGCGCCGTGTCCGGCGTCCCCTGCCGGAATCGGTCAAAATTCACAGCGATTCCATCCATGGCGGATGCCCGAAACACCGGGATGGAACAGGATGCGTACTGATCCTCCGCCAGCACCCGTCCGTCCGCATGCTGCGTCCTGCATGGTTCCACATGGGGTTGGAACCGCCAATTGGCGCAGAGCAGTTCCCATGCTTCTTTTCTCGTCTTTAAGTTTCCAAAATCCATAACTTCCCCCTTCCTGCCTTTTTCCTATGATTCCTTTTTGCCTTTTTGATAGGAAAAGCAGAGCCAACCCGTGGCACTGCTTTTCTCTTGTCCCAAATTAACACTTCTACCATTTGGAGGTAGTGAATATCACAAGCCTATTTGATCTTGCACTTTTTGTTCAAACCCTTTGCCCGCAGCAGCTTCGTATACTTTTTGACCTTGCTGTTTGGCACGTTCACCGTTGCCCTTGCAGGAACCTTTTTGAAAGCCTGCTTGCCAACGCTGCCCGAAGTCAGCTTTTTGGATTTGATGGTGATCTTCTTCAGCTTTTTGCAGTTCGCAAAGGCCTTGGCTCCGATCTTCTTTGTCTTTGCCGGCAACGAGATGCTCTTTAACTTGACGCACCCGCTGAACGCACTGGCCTTGATGGTCGTCACGCTCTTTCCAATGGTCACCTTCTGCAGCTTTTTGCAGTTCGCAAACGCACTGACGCCGATGGTTTTGATGTTTTTAGAAATCTTCACGGTTTTCACGTATTTGTTGTTCTTAAAGGCCTTGTTCGCAATGGCCGTCACTTTGTAGGTCGTGCCATAGACCTTGATGGTCGCAGGAATCGTCACAGTCGTTGCCTTTTTGTTCTTCGGTCCCTGGTAGGTCACGGTCTTGTTCTTCGCATTCGTCACCTTGTAAACGCCATTGGAGTTGTTGGAGTCCGTCACGGTAGCGCCTTTTTTGGCAGACCAGGAAAAATCGCTCTTGGACAGCCTGCTTGAGGGCGCCATCTTTGTCTTGGAAAGGGTGGACTTGTTGGCGTAGTAGTAAGCCATCCCCTCGTTGATCCGATCATCGATGTAACTCGCCGAATAACCAGCCGTGTTGACGGAATAGCCGCTCGGCAGGGATGCATCCTGCAAGGCAGCCTCCGCCATGGTCTTGTAATTGGCCGCACTGG
>CAZVBL010000007.1:24731-35759 GCA_964625475.1 uncultured Zhenpiania sp.
ACGGTCTTTTTCTTCACGGTTCCATCTGCGATTTTAGCGGCCACATACAGCTGGAGACCCTTGATATATGCTTCGTAGTTCTTCGCAATGGCCTCCGTGTCTCCGTATCTGCCCTTCTTCCCGCTCGCCTTGATGGCGTCGGACAGATTGTACATGTCATCAATAAAAGCATTGAGATCATCATTCTTGTAGGCCAGAAGCTGTGGATCCCAGGTGCCGCCGTTGCCCTTGTAATCCTTCATCAGCTTCAGGTAATCGTCATAGGTCTTGCCTTGGTATGCTTCCGTACCTACCATGATGTCAGGCTTCAGCCCCACTGCATGGGGGATAGCTGTGCCCTTTGCGCTGTCGATGAGTTCATCGTCATACACGCCCGTAACCGGGTCATTCAGCAGCGCCATCATCGGGCTGCCTGCGTTCACCAGGGTCAATGCATCTTCTACTGTCGTCTGATTGTTCACCTTGGCCTGCGCATTATAAAAATAGTTCCACCAGTAAGGATCCGGCGCATCGTTGATGCTGGTGCCGAAAACTGCCACTTGGTTATTATTTTTGACATAGTTAAGTATGTCCGCATCCGGGCTTGTCACCGACAGCTTGCTGCCAATCACATCCGATTGCCTGGTGGTAATCAAATTTGCGCCCAAATAAAGACTTTCGGTGGAGTTGGCCGCATGACCTGCTACCCTAACGATGTCCTTGTCCACCGTCATGGGGGTGGTAGGCGCCTCCCATGTCGCACCAAAGGCCGAGACAGGCACAAGCACGCTTGCGACCATGGCCAGCGATACGACCATCGCCAGTACTTTTCGTTTTAGTTTCATGTTTTAACCTCCTTTTTTCCGAACTGGCGCAGTTGTTTCGCCAGTCCTTTGCGCTGCAGCAAAGCCGTCCCCGCCGATTCCCCACCGGCGGCAGGTTCTGCCGCCCCCTTCAGAAACGCCGCAAGGAGCATTTCCTACAAGATAAAAAATTTACATATATATTTAAAGCTCCCAAGATGCTTTCGGCAGCGTTTGTAAAACATCCTGTGAAACTCCAAATAACTGGCATGCTCCCCCGGCTCCACCGGCTGGTTCCCGTACCTGGCCTTTACGAAAATCTCCGTCAGGGCGGGGAATCCTTCGCTGCCTTCGTTGAAGGCTCCCATGTAAGGCTCCGCTCTCCGGCTGAACTCCAGGGGCGTTTCTTCCGGCGCTTTCCTGATCTTCAAGTGCCGCAGCTTTTTCAGGTAAAACTGGTACAGCAGAATCACCTGGGTTTTCCTGGGCTGCTCCCGCACCTTCTCCAGCCACCGCTGGCGAAGGTACAGCTTCAGGACGATCACCAGCGCGGCTAGGGTCAAGGCCATGAACGCCCACCACAGGGGCGACAGCTCTGAAAGCGCATACCGAATCGCAAACAGCAGGCTGTCCGGGGAATCGGTGATGCTGGAGGGGTTGTCGGGGTTGTCCTCGACATTCTCATCCTTTTGGTGTTCCGCATCGCCCTGGGACTTGTCCTCTTTTTCCCCCTCCTGGCTGGTATCCTTCTGGTTGTCTTTGACGTTGTCCGTCCGTTCTTCGCTGTCATTGATGATGCTGGTGTCTACGATTCCCATCTTTTCCAGCACCTCCAGCGATTTGTATTTTGTAATCAGCTTCAACTCATGGGCGGGCGGATTCATCGGTTTGACGATGCCGTAAAACAGCCCCGCAGACAATGCGATGGCCAGCAGGCACAGAGCCGCCGACAAGGCGAAGGTTCTGCCGAAAGCCGTTTTCACGGTTTCCGAATCCAGCACGCTGTGCTGATATTGTTTGTAAATGTAGGCCGCCCCGCCGCTGCAGAGGAACAGCAACAAAAGAGGCAGATGAACCGTTTCGTACAGGAACTGCATGGCCGCCGCAAGGAACGCCCCCGTCACGAAGAGGATCCCCGTCCCGGTGCGGGTCCTGCATAGGAAAAACACGGCCAGAGCAGTTGCGCACAGAATCAGCAGCCACAGCCAGATGTTGCCCTCCTGATCCCGAAACACGTTGCTGCCCACATGGGCAAGCTGGATGGCAACAACCCCCGCAATGAGGGCGGCGGCTCCCGCTGCCAGGGCGATCACCGTGCTGCGCCGATCATATGCGCCGAAAAAGCACAGTGCCATGACTGCCGCCGTCACGGCAGCCACCGCCAGGTAATTGCCCTGGTGCTCAGGCGAGATGTAAAACCCGTTGGACAGGATCAGGCTGATGCTGCAGGACACAGCCACGCAGAGCAGCCATTCCCATATGCGGGTTTTCACATAGCGGGTTTTCACGCTTTCTCACCTCCGCCCAGTTCTTTTGCCGAGGAAAGCAGGTAATAGGCCACGCCGGCATTGTCCAAAATGCCCAGGGGTTTCAAAAAATCCTGCTTTTCTTCGTCTTTCATCTGCTCCGGCAGCACGGCGAACAGCAGGGGGTTCTTTCGCTTGCCGTGGATTTCCACCAGCACGTCCGCCATTTCCTCCGTCACATTGGCGGTGCAAAAGGCGATGTTTCCCTGACCATAGAGGCTGTTGCTTTCTTCCCGCAACAGGTCGATGCCCGTGTCCCCCTTTTTCTCTGTAAAAATCTTTGGCATATCCCGGATCAGCTGGGCATAGTCCGTATAGGCTCCCATGTTTTCCTTTCTCTTCGCTCCCCTTCTGTCGTGATAGACGATTTCATATTCCATGCCCTGCTCCCTGGCGTATTCCGCCACGGAGAGAGCCGTTTCCACGATGCCGTCAAAGAGGCTCATGAGGGTTTCCCCATCGTAGCGGGGCGAAAGGAAGTCCAATACGATGCTGATTCCCGTCACGCCGTAGCTTTCAAACTGCTTTGTCATGTAGTTTTCCGTCCGAGCCGACAATTTCCAGTGTATGGTCTTGATGGGGTCGCCCCATACGTATTCCCGAACCCCGGCATAGTCCGACCCATCGATGACCGTGGGGATGATCATTTTCTGGCTCTCCGCCAGGGTCGTATTGGAAATTTCCAGGCTGGCCACATCGAAGATCTTTGGCTCCACCTCGACCTGGTATTCCCTGGGGTTGCGGATTTCGTGGGTAAACAGCCCCAGAAAATCGTGGAGCCTGATGCGCTTTAGCCCTGCGCTGTAGGTTCCGATGTGGTCGAACCGCACGGCAAAATCGAACTGCCGCGTTTCCCTGGGAGCCAACGTGATGATAGATCGGGTCACCGTGTCCTCCTCGCCGAACAGGTCGGATATGTAAAAGTCCAGCTCCACCCTGGGAAACACCAGGAAAAAGCGGTTTTCTACCTTCACTGTGAATGCGACGCTGGTACCCCTCCGGCAGTTGGACAAATCCGACAGTTCCCGGTAGGACAGGCTTCGCTTGAGAACCTGCAGATACGCAGCCGAAACGAGGATCCCCATGGCTACGACCATGACCGGCAGATAGCCGTATATAGTATTGACAAACCAGGCCGGAACACCTGTGATGGCAATGGCCAGGACGCAGAACGCGATCTTCCGGCCTATCACAAATTTTTTGCTCCATCGCCTCTTTCCCTTGCCGTTCCTTTTGAACAGACCCTGGCGTTTGCGTTTTTTCATCCTCAGCTCCCTGACTTGACCGTTTCCGGTCCCACAGGAACCGCGATGCTGTCCAGGATGGAATCCATGATCTTTTCGGGCGTCCGTTTGTTGATCTTTGCCTCGTGGGTCAGCGTAATCCTGTGGCAGATCACATGGTGCGCCATTTTTTTCACATCATCGGGGATCACATAATTCCTGCCCCTGGCGAGGGCATAGGCGCGGCACAGCCCATGGAGCGCGATGCTGCCCCTGGGGCTGGAGCCGATCTGGATTTCCCCATGCTCCCTGGTGGCCGAGACGATCTGCACGATGTAGCGGGCAACGGCCTGGTCGATGTACACCTGCTCCGCCGCCTGCTTTAACCGAACCACATCTTCGGCGGACAGCACTGCCCCTATGGCTTTCTTGGCTTTGTCTCCCAGGGATACGACCTTGACCTCCTCGTCAAAGGATGGATACCCGATGGAGATTTTGATGAGGAACCGGTCGATCTGCGCCTCCGGCAGCGGATAGGTTCCGAAGGATTCCAGCGGGTTTTGGGTCGCAAGCACCATGAAAGGTTCCTGCAATTTGTATGTCTTGGCATCCACAGTGATCTGCCGCTCTTCCATGGCCTCCAGCAGGCTGGCCTGGGTCTTTGCGGAGGCTCGGTTGATTTCGTCCGCAAGGACGATGTTGCTGATGACCGCACCTGGCCGAAATTCAAACTCCCTGGTCTTTTGGTTGAATATGGAAAACCCTGTCACATCGGAAGGCATGATGTCCGGTGTGAACTGAATCCGCTTGAACTTGCAGGCGATGGATTTTGCCAGGGCGGAAACCAGGCTGGTCTTTCCCACACCCGGCACATCCTCGATGAGCACATGGCCGCCGCAGATGAGCGCCAGCACCACCAGCTCCACCGCATTCCTCTTTCCGATGATAACGGTTTCAATATTGTCGATGATTTGTTTGATCTGCCTGGTGCAGATCGCCAATTCTTCTTTTGTCAAAGCCATGTTTGCAATTTGCTCCTCTCGCATGCCGCCTCGTTGACGATGCGGCGGCGCGCTAATCTTCTTTTTCCGGTTTCCACCACACAACGATGCTCTTGGTGGGGGACAGGAACGTTACGGTTCCATCTGGATTGTCCGCAAGGAACCGATCCGCATTGCGCTGGAAGATATGCCGCTTGTCATCCTTCAGCTCCGGCTTCAGCCTTGCCAGATCCTCATAGGCCGCCTGCCTGCCGGGATAAGTTTTCGTAAATCCATCCTCCACCACGTTGAGGTTGGGATTGTAGCCCATGTCGTAAATGCGGTTATACAGCAGGTTGTTTCCCAGCCTCCTGTCCCTGGAAAAAGGTGGTCCTGGCCGATGTTTTTCCCTTTCGTCCGTTCCGGCAAACAGCTTTCCCACGATCATGGGGATGCTGGGGCAGCCGTGGGACCAGATGATCAGCACCACATATTTTTTCGCAAGGCCGCACAGCCGTTCGATGTCTCCCATGGCAATGCTCCGGGATGCGATTACGATATCGTGCGGTTCGATTTCTCCTGCACTTTCTTCGTCCCGCCAGTCCAGCAGCTTTGTCGTCACGTTGGACAGCCCCGCCTCCTGGGCGTTGCGTCTGCAATGCTCCAGCATCCTGGGAGAAGCGTCCACCGCTGTGACGGCCCTGGCTTTCTTCGCCATGGGCACGGTGATCCTGCCCGGCCCGCATCCGATATCCAGCACCGTATCCTCCGGCGCAGTGTCAAAGCAGTTGACCTGGTTTTGGGTAAAGCCCGCCTCCATGGCCGCCATCTGGTTGTAAAAATCGGCCTGGTTGTCCCAGCCGCCCAGCCCATCCTTTGGTCTGCGATCCTCTCCGACCCTGTCTTTGGGCGGTCTTGGCGGCCTGGGCGGCCGCACGAGTTCTTCCAATACGTTCCAGTTTATCAACGGTTCTTTCATCAATGTCCTCCTTTTGGGCCTGCGCCCGAAGAATTTCGGTCTGCACCAGGCAGATCAAACAAATCGCTGTTTCATCGTTTTTCTTTCCTGCGCCCTGCTTGCTCCCCATGGCCGCTTGCCGTCTGCCCGGTCGCCGCCCCCGGACGCATTTGAAACATGGCCTAGACCATTGGCACGCACAGCCTGATGCGCTTTCCTTCCTTAGTGGTCAGTTCCACCACCCGCACGTCCACCCGATAAGCGTCCCGCAGGTTTTTGCGGGTTATGACATCCGTGGCTTTCCCAAACTGCACCGGGGCATTTCTCTGGAGCAGCGCCACTTTGGAATCGCACATGAAAGCCTGATCCGGGCTGTGGGTCGTCATGATGACACCGTAGCCCTTTTCCCGCAGGCTGACGATTTTCTGCATGACCCGAACCATGTTGCCGTAATCCAGGCTGGCGGTAGGCTCGTCCAATACCAGGAACCGGGGTTCCTGCGCCAATGCCCTGGCAATCATCACCAACTGCCGCTCGCCGCCGGAAATGTCCGTGTAGACTTCATCCCGCAGGTGGCGTATCCCCAAATCCTCCATGGCCTGTTCAACGATCTGATGATCCTGTGCCGAAGGCTGTCCGAAATATCGGACGCTGCCGATGCGCCCCAGAAGCACCACGTCCTTTACGATGTAGGGAAAGGGCGGCACATGGTACTGGGAGACGTAGGCCATGGCTTTCGCCAAGTGGGAAGGGGGCAGCTTTGTCATTTCCTCCCCATCCAGCAGGATGGAGCCGCCGGTAGGCTTCATGAGCCGGAGAATGGTTTTGAAGAGCGTCGTCTTTCCTACGCCATTGGGGCCCAGCAGACAGCAGATTTCTCCTGTATTGACCTGAAAGCTGACATGCTCCAGCACATTTTTGTGTTCCGAATACCCACAGGAAACGTCCCGCAATTCCAATTTCATTCCCAAACCCTCCTTTGCGACAGTAAAATGGCAACAAAGATGGGAACCGCTACAAAGTCTACAATTGTGCCGATAGGCAGTCCTTCTACCGTAAAATAGATGAGAGAGGTCAAATCACGACAAAAAACCAGGATCGTCCCGCCTATCAGCACGTTTCCCCAAAAAATTTTCCGAAAATCAGCTCCAAAGATCGCCCTGCTGATAAAAGGCGCAATCAAAGAGATCATGCCCACCGTACCGCAGTGGACCATGGCCGCCGTCACCATGATCGTCCCTAATATCAGAGAAAAAATCCGCATGGCTCCTGTGTGGATCCCCATGCTCCTGGCCTCATCATGGTCAAAGCAGATGGCGTTGAAGCTGAACCGCACCAGCCAAATGGGCACCATGCTGAAAACCAGTACGGTTCCAAGGAACAGGAACGAGATGTTCTCCGTATCGACATGGATCGCATTGGTGACTTCCTGCAAAAGCAGCACTTCATCGTTTTCCATGGAAAAGGTGTAGTAAGTCCTCACCGCACTCACCACCTGGGACAAGATCGCCCCTACGATGAGCAAATCGTATACGGAAAATTTCTTTTTTCCGCTGGACAGCTTTCCAACGGCCAGAACCAGAGCCAGCATCCCCGCGGCTCCGATGTAGCAGTATACGTATTTTTGAAAGGGCATGGACAGCGCCAGCTCCCCATATTGCAGCACCAACGCCAGGATTCCAAGCCCCACTCCGGCGTTGACCCCCAGCATGGTGGGTGCGGCCATGGGGTTTCGGAACACGCTCTGGAAGATGGAGCCGGCCATGGCCAGCAATGCGCCGCACGCAAAGGTGATGATGGTGATTTTGAGCCTGGAAACCGCATCGTAATAGGATGGGATTTCCGCAATCAGCTGCGCTCTACGCAGGTAGATGGGCCACCCGAACCATTTGCCCAGGTTGACATGAATCCAGGTTTTGTAGGCGGCCAGCACCTCCATGGGCGGCATGAGGCCTGCTTCCACGGTTTTCACGCACAGGGAAAACAGGCAAATCGCCGCCGCTGCCAAAAGCAGCATGCGTTTTTTCTTTTTGTACGCCCTTTCGTCCTCCCGCATCAGGGTCTTTGTCTTGTTAAGCCCAATCTGCATTTCGTCTGTTCCTGTAAGCGACCACCATGACGAGGAAGATGCTTCCTCCCACCAGGCTGGTAATAAAGTTGATGTTGGAAGTGTACCCCACAAGGGACGCGGCATAATAAACCACAATCATGCAGATTCCCCCCAGCAATGCGGATCCCGGCACCAGGTAGCGAAAATCCGGGCCTACGAAACGGCGGGCAAGGTGGGGTATGATAAAGCCGACAAAGCCGATCTGTCCACAGAAGGAAATCACGATGGCGGTCAGGGCTGTCACCACGCCAACCATGACGTTTCGGGTCAGCTCCACCCGGATTCCCATGGATCTGGCCTCGTCCTCCCCGAACACCAACAGGTTCAGCCTGCCCCGCATGAGGATCATGATGCCCATGGCCACAAGGGCGGGAACCACCACCAGCAAGGTGGACTGCAAGCTGACTACGCGATCGAAGGTTCCCAGCATCAGGAAGCGAAGGGCATACGTCCTCGCCCCATATGTGTCGTAAATCAGCAGCCAGTACTGGAGCAATTCCACGCATCCGCTGATCAGGGAGCCAAACACGGTTCCCGCCAGGATGAGCGCAATGCTGGAAACCTTTCCCCTGCCCACGATTTTGGAGATGGTCACGATGAAAGCGACGCCCACGAAGCAACCCAGCAGGATGAAAAAGCTCTGGGCGTTTTGCTGGAACAGGTTCATGCCCTGCAGCCTTTCCCCAAATTCGGAGGCGGTCACGGTCTCCGTGCTAAAGTCGGCGATGAACATGACGTAGATGGTCCCGCCCAGCACGCCGCCCGACTGTACCCCCAGGGTAGAAGGGGATGCCAGGGCATTCCGAAAGGAACCCTGGTAAACGGCTCCGCTGACGGCCAGCGCAGCACCTACCGTTCCCACCGTCATGTAGCGAAACGCCCTATAGTTCAGGGCGAGGTCGCCGGTTCCACCGAATCCTGCGGCAATGCCGGCGATGGAACTTCGCATCTGGCTGATGCACTCGGCCAGGGACAAGGTTCCGTTTGCCGTAAAGACGTTGGTGGGCAAAATCGGCGCAAGCAACAGGCTGACCGCCAGGACGACCGCCATGCAAACCAGCGTCCGTCCCCTCTTTTCCAGGCCGTGCCTGCGCTGCTGCTCCTTCCGAAAGACGTTTTCGTCCTCCGGCCTTGCCTTCATCTGTATTCGGGAGCTTTTCACCTCCCAGTTCCCCTGCTTGTCCTTCTCATCCATTCTTTCTACTACAATCCATTTGCGGTCAATCGCCAGCCGTCAGTTCCCCGCCAGAATCCTGTTCACCTGGCTGTCGCTCAAATCGTATCGGTAAAACTTTTGATAAAAGTCCTTGATTTCAGCCTTTACTTCGCTTTCCGAATAGGCGCCGTGGAATTTCCAGGCTGCCCATTTCGTCTCCAGCACCGATTCCACGGAGCCTTCCGTCCAGCTATCTACGCCGTAGGGGTTCACATAAACATCGTAATTTCCCCGCACATAGGAGGTGACCAGCTTGCCGTCCGCCGCAAATCCACGGGCAGTCACACCGTTTACAGTCACGTTTTCATATTTTTTCCAGGCATTCGATCTTTGTATTTTGTTTTTCGTCTCTTTGCTGCCTGCGATGAGGGCTTTGAAGCCATCCTCCCCCAATCCGATGTCGATGCTGTCTTTGCTCCATACCCTGGCGAAGCTTTCCGTCTGGTTTCCATAGAAGGAATGGCTCCCGCTGAAGGAATGCTTGAACACATTGCGATTGAAAGGCACTACCGCATATTCGGATTTCGTGTTCAGGGCAAACCTGGCTCCATTGTTGCAAACGCCTGCCACGCTCAGATAGTAGCTCAAAGGGCTGTTTGCATAGCCCTGGGGTGCGATGGCCATGCCGCTGTCGCTGAACAGGGTGGAACTGGAGCTGATTTTGTAGGTGCCGCTCTCCCACTGGGAAATGTACAAGGTGTACTGCCCATCGGAGGCTGTGCTGTTCGCCGTCTTTTTCTTACTGGGATTCCCGTTGTTAAAATCGATGTTGTTCCAGGTGAATAGACCCGTCTTGGCGTTCACGGAGTCGATGAGGCTGTCGCAGTATTCTTCATAGTCGTCTGCCAGCTTTTTCGCATTGAGGCCGCCTTCGTCCGTTCGATCGCCGATCATTTCGCCCAGGACGGAAACGGCTTCCTGGATATTGTCCGCCGTGTTCAGGCGCGGCAGCGTCACACAGGCGATTTTCGCCTTTTTCAACGCCTGCAGCTGGCTGGTGCTGAAACTGCCCTGCCCGCTGACGCAGATGCAGACATCCGGCTTCATGCTCAGCAGTTTCTCAAAAGAAGCCGAGGACATGGCCGTGCTTCCATCGCCATCCCACAGCTGCTTTGCATCCGACAGTTCGCTTCCAAAAACCTCCGCCGCCAGGCCATCGTTCAAAAAGCTGGCTGACGTTCCCTTGATGATGCCCGTTCCCCCCAGCATCTGCACCATGGTGGCAGCTCCTCCAGCTCCGGCTACCACTACGTTGTTCACGTCCTCCGGAGGTTCTATCTCTTCGCCGTTTTCATCGTTGGCATTGGGATCGTTGGGATTGTCCGAAGCTCCCGCACCGCTGTCATCATCGCTGGATTTGTCCTTTTTTCCTTTGTCTGCGGTCTTGCTGCCTTTGCTGTCGTTTTCCGACTTGTCCTTGGAATCGGGGTTGTGTTTGGAATCCTTGGCTTCCCCTTCGTTTTTCTTGTCTCCTTTCTTGGAGGCTTTATGCTCCTCATCCGGCTTTTTCGAGGCATCTTCATTTTTGTTTTTGGGCATGTTTTCATCTTTGACCTGGCTGTTCGCATCGCTCTTGGCGATTTTCATCTCGTTTTGAAAGTCGATGTCATTGGCAGCCTGATCGTAAAGAATCTCCTGGATCACCATGCTTTCCCGGCATCCGGAAAAAGACACGGCCACCAAAACCGTCAACAGCAATCCTGCAAGCCGTTTTACAATGTTTCTTCCTCTATGCATAAATCACCCTTGCTATCATCTTTTTCCCTCATTTATAGAAACGATCGATTTCACCGACAGCAACGGGACTTAAGGAAACCGTCCTCGGAGCAGGGTTTCCTTTGTCCAGCATATGGAAACCATCGTCTTCTCAATTTACCACATACTCCCCCTCTATTCTTGTTGTTTCGCCAACATTTTTTTGAGAAATTTGTACATGGTATGAAATTAAGCAAATTTGTTCCAAAAAAATAAGCATATTTGTCATGCGATTTGCAGGAGCTACAAAAAGGGTCGCGAAACAATGCAACCAAATGGAACCGCCTGTCCACGCATTCTTTGCCATCATTGAATTTCAGGGGAAAAAACCATCTGTTCCGCAGAAATCCCCGCCACAGAAGTTACCGAACGACCCTGCTCCTACAGCGGAAATGGTAGAATACGCAGTCACTTTTTGCAAGAGCGGAACATGAAAATAAAGGCCATCATCGATGGGAAATCCGGGGAATGAACCCGC
>CAZVBL010000007.1:35859-42990 GCA_964625475.1 uncultured Zhenpiania sp.
GAATGAACCCGCCCCGAATATCCCATCAAGGCTATATGCGATGCTATTCCAATTCCGCCTTTACCACGTCCAGCAAAAACTGCGCACCTGTCACCAAATCCGCCTCCCGGGTGTTTTCTTCTGGGACATGGCTCCTGCCGTCTATGCTTGGCACAAAAATCATTCCCGTATCCACATGGTTCGCAATCATGCAGGCATCGTGGACGGCCCCGCTGTCCATCAGTCGATAGGCCAGATCCTGCCGCCGGGCCATCTGGGACATGGATCTGATGAGCCTGTCGCTCAAGCGCAGGGGACTTGATTGGGAGTGTTCCCTGATCTCGCATGCCACGTTCCTGGCCTCTGTGATTTTCTCGATTTCGCCTACAATGCGGTTCATGGTTCCATCGATTTTCGCTTCATCCCTATCTCGGACTTCCAGGGAAAATTTCACAGTTTCAGGAATCACGTTGGAGCAATTGGGAAGGAGCATCATTTTTCCCACGGTGGCCACTGTCCTTTTCTCCGGGTCAGCGTTCCCTGTCTTTTCGGCAGCGAGGATGCATTCCGCCGCTGCGCAAAGGGCATCGCGCCTTTCCCCCATGGGAGTGGCTCCCGCATGGTTGCCTACGCCAGTAAGCGTAACTTCTATGACCCGCATGCCGAATATGGACTCCACGATCCCAATTGTCAGATTTTCCCTGTCCAAAACGGGGCCTTGCTCGATGTGCAGTTCCAGCATGGATTTGATGCTCCCAAAATCCCACATCGCACGATCCCCGGCGGTTTTTTCCGTACAATAAATGCGGGTGCCGCTTTCGCCCAGGGGCAAAAGCCCTGACAAGACCTGCCGCAAGGTCCTCCCATCATCGCCCACCAGGCTGTCCAGGTTTTCTTCCTTGTAAATTCCCGCAATGAATTTGCTGCCGGTCATGGTGGAACCAAACCCGGAACCCTCCTCCTCGGCAAAGATCGCGACTTCATAATTGTTGTGGGGGCAAAAGTCGTCCCCTGCCTCGGAAAAGGTTTCCAGCACTTCCAGGGCGCTGCACACGCCGTAGATCCCATCCAGCCACCCTCCGTTTCTCACCGTATCGATGTGGGAACCGGCAAGAACGGCAGGCCTGCCCGCAACATTGGATTTCAACCCTATGCGTATGTTTTGCAGCGCATCGATGTCAATGGAGCAACCCGCTTTCTCCGCCCTTGACAAGATGTATTCCCTGGCACGGGCATCCTGCTTTCCGTATGAAAACCGGGTAACGCCCTCACCTGGCGTATCGGTAAAGGTTTTCAGCGTATGTAAATTTTGCAAAAGCCTCGATTCGTTTATCTTCATGTCCACCCTCCTAAAACAGCGGCAGCCAGTTTACCATTGGTAAGCCGCCTGTGCGATTACCCATGTATTTCGCCACGGAAAACAGCGGCAGCTAGTTTACCATTGGTAAGCCGCGCCAAAGGGTTTGCCTGGAACGAACCTGCCCTGCCCTTTTGTGCCAACGTATTTGGCATTGTCCACGATTTTCTGTCCTCTCAGGAATACGGTTTCAGGGCGGCCCTTCTGCTGGAAGCCCTCAAATGGGCTGTAGTCAACGCCCTCCAAATTCGTCTCTGCGCTGATGACCCCTTCGTAATCGGGATCAAATATGACGATATCCGCATCGAAACCGACGGCAAGCTGACCCTTCTTGTCCAGCCCATTGATCTTCGCTGGCATGGTGGCAAAGAGATCGACCAGCCTGCTTCTGGAAATTTTGCCTTCGCAGACGCCGTAGGTCCATAAAATATTCAGTCTGTTCTGGAGGCTTGGCGCGCCGTTGGGGATGTCCGCAAAGGACTTTCCTTCTCCGTATCCCATGTGCTTTTGCTCCGCAAAGTCGAATCCGCAATGGTCGGAGCTGATGGCATTGAGCCACTTTCTGTCAACGGCTTCCCAGAGGGCTTTTCTATGCTCCTCCGTCCTGAGCGCCGGCGAGCACACATATTTTGCCCCTTCAAAATCAGGTTTTCCAAGATCCGACATGTCCAGCACCAGGTAATGGGCGCAGGTTTCGCCGAAGATTTTCTGACCCCGACCGTATGCCGCTTTGATCTCTTCCAACGCCTCTTTGCATGTCACATGCACCACATAAAGGGGCGCATCGGCCATTTCGGCAAGGTAAATGGCGCGCCTCGTTGCCTCCGCTTCCACTACCGGCGGACGGCTGACCCCATGGTAATAGGGGCCGGTCTTTCCTTCTGCGATGAGCTGTTTTGTGGCGACATCGATCATGTCGGCGTTTTCCGCATGCACCATGACGGTAATGCCAGCCTCCTTGCCCTTTTGCAGCGCTTTCAATATCGCATCGTCATCGGCATGGAAAAACTGACCCTTGTAGGCCATGAACAATTTCATGGTAGGGTATCCTGCCTCTGCGAGCCTGGGGATTTCTTCGATGACTTCATCCCTGGGATCCGTCATCACGCTGTGAAAGGCGTAGTCCACCATGGCGATCCCGTCAGCATCGGTTTTCCGATAGTCCTCTATGGTTTCCACCAGCCCTCTGCCCTGTTCCTGGTTCACAAATTCAATCAGCGTGGTCGTTCCTCCTACGGCAGCGGCATTGGACGTTTCAAATCCCCGGGTCTTGCTGCCTTTGTAGGTAAAGGAAAAATGCACATGCTGGTCAACGCCGCCCGGCAAAATGTATTTGCCCCGGGCATCTACTACCTCATCGCCGTCTTTGGCGGCAAGGTCTTCCCCGATGGCTGTGATGCGCTCACCCTCTGCGTAAATGTCAGCGGTTCTTTCTCCCTCTGCGGTAACGATCGTTCCATTTTTGATTAAGATTGCCATGGTTTCCCTCCTGTTTTGTGTTTTGTTCGCCTCGCCACAGATAGAGGCAGCATTGACGAAGATGTATTTTTGGTTTGATTTCCTTTTTTATTATAATTGCATCGGCTGTGGCCGTCAATATGTTGCCGCTGCAAATGCATGCGCCTGTCAGGTTCCTGTGCCGCATTTTGCCTTTGCGGCGGCAATGCCCTCGCTTTATGGATCCTGTCGAAAGGAAAAATCTTCCTTTCGACAGGATTTTGGTACACTTCACAGCCGTTTCATCTCAGATATCAGATACTCTGCCCCGCTGCGCTCCGCAGCCTACCCTTCCAACTCCGTCAGCAGCTTTTCGGCTTCGTCCAGATCTTCCTCCGCAAATACGGTAAAGCCTGCGTTTCTCAGGTATTCCACAGCCAGGCCCTGCCCTTCTTTTTTCGTATCGGTAAAGGTTCCATCGTAAATAAATTTGCTCCCGCAGGATGGGCTGTCCTGCTTCATGATGGCAAAGGCCACCTGATTTTCCTTTGCCCGGCGCAAAGCTTCCTCTGCGCCCAGGGTATATTCCTTTGTCACATCCACTCCTGCGCCAGTCTGAACCTTGTCTCCCACGCGCTGGGAATCCGGGCGGGGCGTCGGCAGTCCGCCGAACACTTCCGGACAGACGGGAACCAACCTCCCCTCCTCTTTCCATTTGAGAAACCTTGGATCCGTCTCTGTCGTATCGCCGCCATCATAGCGAACGATTTTTCCTCCGTAAAGGCACTCACTTACTAAAATCTTTTTCATGGAAACATCCCTCCTTTTTTACGGCTGCTGTCCCATTGCCTCTTCCCAATAAAATCTGTCGATACTGTCATTGATATCCATGTTCTTTGAGATCAAACCGGACTCTTTTCCAAGATCAATCGGCTGCTGGATGCGCTCTGGATCCAGGTATCCGATCTTGCTGCTGTCCGCTCCATCCGGCAGTACCGATTCAAGCGCCTGCTTTGTCATGGCCACCTGCTACTCCAGCGTTGCGCTTTCACCAACATTATACATGATTTCACTGGCTTCTTCCAGATTTTCTCCCGCATATTTCCAGCCTTTTATGGTTACCCTTAAAAAGCGTACCAGCTATGCGGATTTCGTATTCCTGAATTATGGTTTCGTTCTCCTTTTGGAAGCGGGCAAATGGGATAAATGCCACCTTTTTTTGTTTCCCGGTTTTCCTATTTGTTTTTATATGTTTTTGTGTTATAGGATCCTTTCCTCTCTGTATCAAGTCCTTTTTCCAAACAGATTTGTATCATTCTTTTTGCCCAATCGGCCGTGAATGGCAACGTGACATTCGTTGACTAAACGGCTGTGAAAGGCAGCATGTCATTACGTTTGGCAGAAAGAACATTTCCCTTCCAAAAAGAGCGACCGTTTTTTCAAAATTCCCCTTGACAGCGTTCGATGATGGTTGTATATTAGTTACATGGTTAGTTAGTCGAGTAATTAACTATGTAACTAGCTAAGGCCAATGCGTGGAAAACAACGCTGTCCAATTTCAAAAGGGGGGGTGGTTTCATGAAATTGGATTTTAACTCGGGAAAGCCGATTTTCCAGCAAATCGCAGAGGGCATCGAAGATGCCATCCTGTCTGGGGCTTTTCCAGAGGGGGAGCAGATTCCCTCCATCACGGAGCTGTCGGCGAATTACAAAATCAACCCGGCCACGGCACTGAAGGGAGTCAACAAGCTGGTGGATGAACGTATTGTGTATAAAAGGAGGGGAGTCGGAATGTTCGTAAACAAAGGAGCAACGAAACAACTGCGGGAAACCAGGAGAAACCAATTCTACGAAAATTTTGTATCCGGCCTGGTGGAGGAAGCCCGGCGGCTTGGCCTGTCGGCAGAGGAAGTCATGAAACTGATCGAAAGGGGGTTTGAACAGTGAAGGGCATTGAAGTGAAACATGTGACAAAGCGATTCGGCGACACCTGTGCCCTGGACGATGTTTCCCTTTCCTTTGGGGAACGCAAAATCTACGGGCTGCTGGGAAGAAACGGTGCGGGGAAATCCACGCTGCTCAATCTCATATCCAACCGCATATTCGCAGACCAGGGAGAAGTCCTCGTAAACGGCCTGCCAGCCACAGAAAACGACAAGGCACAGCAACAGATTTACCTCATGAGCGAACAATCGCTGTACCCGGAAAGGATGAAAATCAAGGAAGCCTTCCATTGGACGAAGCAGTACTATCCCAACTTTGATCTTGCCTATGCGCAAAACCTGGCGGCCAAATTTCAGCTTGACACGAAAAAGCGGGTACGCAGCCTTTCCACCGGATACGCTTCCATCTTTAAAATCGTCCTTGCGCTTTCGGTGAATGCGCCTTTCGTGTTGCTGGATGAACCTGTTTTGGGATTGGATGCGAACCACCGGGATTTGTTTTACAAAGCCCTCCTTGAAAAATACGGCGATGACCCTTGCACCATGGTCATTTCCACCCACCTGATCGAAGAGGTGTCGGGAATCATCGAGGACATCGTAATCCTCAACGGGGGAAAATCCATATGCCAGGAGTCCTGCGAATCCTTGCTGGCAAAAGGCTACACGGTTTCCGGAAAAGCCAGCCTGGTGGATGCCTTCATCGAGGGGAAGAAAGTCTTGGGAACGGATTCGCTGGGTGGACTGAAGACAGCCTATGTCATGGAATCCCCGATTCCAAAAGACATGCCGATGGAACTGGAAATCACCAAGCCGGATTTGCAGAAGCTGTTCATCCAATTGACAAATGGGGAAGGAGTGTGATTGTCATGAATATACTTGCAAGTTACCGATATCAGTTGGCGGACCATAAAAAATCCATCCTGGTTTTTTACCTGGTGGAGATCCTCGTCGTCTGCGCAGCAATCCTATTCAAGCTCATGGCTTCTCAGGAAATCGCCCCAGGCGTACAGATTTCAGTCTCAGGCTGCGAAACGGCAACCTTCATTTTTCTCTTTGTCGTAGGAGTTTGCAGCTTCAGGGAACCGTTCCTTTTTTCTGTCCAAAACGGAATTTCCCGAAAGACCCTCTTTACGGCCAAGCTGTTGACCATGGTTTCCGTAGCGGCCATCATGTCCGCCGTGGATACGGTTTTGTTCCTCATCCAAAAGGGGGTTCAGGCCGCAATCCACAGCAATGTCCAGGTTGACCGAGTCTATGCGTTGTATTTTGGAACGCAAGGCGATGGAACTGCGATGCTTCTGGTCAAAAGTTTTGTTCTGGAATTTCTGATGGCCCTGGCTATCATGGCGATCGGCTATTTCATCGCCGTTCTCTTTTACCGCCTGGGCAAGGGTGGGAGAATCGCAGTCGTCGTAGGCTTTCTCGCATTTTCCCTCTTTGGCCTGCCTTTCCTGAATTCCATCACACACGGGGTCGCAGCGGAATTTGGCGCTCTCCTGAGCCATGCTGCTTTTGGCACGCCGCTCCGCATGTGCCTGGCTTATCTTTTCCTCTTTGCCGCGGCCAGCGGCCTGGCATTCCTGCTGATGCGAAGGGCTGTCGTGCGGACGCGGTAGGCGCGATGCCTCCTGGAAGGCCTCGACTCAGAGGCTTTTCAGGTACTCCATTTCCCCTCGCCGCAGCTTTCGGTACTGTCCTTCCTTCGTCCGCCCCAGGCGCAATTCGCCAATGGCAATGCGCTGCAGCTCCTGGACGTTGTTTCCCACTGCGGCGAACATCTTCCGCACCTGCCGGTTCCTGCCCTCGTGGATTTGGATTTCCACCAGGGCGGAACGCTTTGTCTGTTTGATGACCTGTACTTTGGCCGGCGAAGTCACATAGTCGCCCAGATCCACGCCCTTTTGGAGTGCGTGGATCGTTCCCCTGGTCAAAGTGCCCGCCACCAGCGCCCGATAAACCTTCGGCACTTCATGTTTCGGATGGGCCAGGCGGTAGGCCATATCGCCGTCATTGGTCAACAGCAGCAGCCCGGAAGTGTTGTAGTCAAGCCGCCCCACCGGAAACAGCCTGACCCCCACATCCGTCACCAGATCCCCTACCGTCGGCCTGCCTTTCTCATCCCTCATGGACGTAATGTATCCCACAGGCTTGTTCAGCAGCACATATTCCAGCTTTTCCGCATGCTCTACGAGGCGACCGTTGACTTCCACCACGTCTCCCGGCTGCACATCGTAACCAGGCTCCCGCATGGGCGCGCCATTGATCTTCACATTGCCGTCTTTCGTCAGTTCGTCCGCCTTTCGTCTGCTGGCTACGCCTGCGCGGGCGATATATTTGTTCAATCTCATGTATTCTCCTTTATTTTCCTGTATGTTTTCTGTGTGCGTTTTATGTTCCTTCACACCAAATTTCAAC
>CAZVBL010000007.1:43090-53575 GCA_964625475.1 uncultured Zhenpiania sp.
GGCAGTCCGGCCAAAACGCCGTGTTCCCGCAGCTCTTCCAGGGCTGTTTTGTTGATTTTGGTTCGATCCCGCACCTCATCCACAGTCTCGTAAGGCCGCGCCTGGTATTCTTCAAACAGGGATTTGGCCGCAGTTTCCCCCACGCCGGAGACTGCCAGGAACGGCAGCACCACCTTTCCATCCTTCGTGAGGAACTTGGTTCCATGGGATACGCCGAAGCGAGCCGGGGCAAATTCGTAACCCCTGGCATACATTTCATAGGCGACCTCCAGGACGGTCATTTCCGCTTCTTCTTTTTTCGATGCGTTCTGCCCCTTGTTGATGATGTCGCTCATTTTTTCCTGAACCGCAAGGGAGCCTTTCAATATGGTCTTTTCGTCAAAATCAGCCGCCTTGGTCGTAAAGTAGGCCGCATAAAACTCCGGCGGGTAATACACCTTGTAGTAGGCGATTCGATAGGACATCATCACATAGGCCACCGCATGAGCCCTGGGAAACATATATTTGATTTTCTTGCAGGAATCGATGTACCAGTCCGGCACCTGATGCTTTCGCATCAAATCCTCCTGTTCCTGGGTCAGGCCTTTTCCCTTTCTGACCTTTTCCATGATGGCAAAGGCATCCCTGTTGGGCAATCCCTTGAGCCGCAGGTAATTCATGATGTCGTCCCTGGTGGAAATGGCATCGTTCATGGTAGCCGTGCCGCTGACAATCAAGTCCTGGGCGTTGTTGAGCCATACGTCCGTCCCATGGGAAAAACCCGAAATCCGCACCAGATCGGCAAACTTGTCCGGCTTCGTGTCATCCAGCATTTTTCGGGTAAAGCCGGTGCCAAATTCCGGAATCCCGTAGCTGCCGTGGGTAAAACTGTAATCCGGATCCTTGATGTCCAGCCCGTCAATGCCGTTGAAAATGCTGTTGACCCGTTCATCCCTCAAAGGCACCTTCAGGGGATCCACGCCCGTCATGTCCTGCAAATGGCGAATCATGGAAGGCACATCGTGTCCCAGGATGTCCAGCTTCAGCAGGTTCTGGTCGATGGAGTGATAGTCAAAGTGGGTCGTGACGATATCGGACTTCACATCGTTGGCCGGATGCTGCACCGGGCAGAACTCGTAGATTTCATGACCCCTGGGCACGATGATGATGCCACCGGGGTGCTGCCCCGAAGTTTTCCGCACCCCTTCACAGCAACTGGTAAGCCTGTCCGCCTCGAACTTGTTGATGGGGAGCTGACGCTGTTCAAAGTATTTCATCACATAGCCATAAGCCGTTTTGCCCTGGATGGTGCCGATGGTCCCGGCTTTGTATACGTTTTCCGCACCAAAGATTTCATCTACGAATTTGTGCGCCGTCGCCTGGTATTCGCCTGCGAAATTCAGGTCGATGTCCGGCTCTTTGTCCGCTTCAAATCCCAGGAACGTCTCAAAGGGAATGGAAAACCCCTCCTGGTGGTATTGGGTGCCGCAGACCGGGCATTTTTTCGCCGGCATGTCCACGCCGCAGTCGTATTTCTCCTTGTCGCCCCACTCCAGGTGCTTGCACTTGGGGCAGAGGTAATGGGGTTCCAGCGGATTTACTTCTGTGATGCCCGACATGGTAGCCACGAAGGAGGAACCTACGGAACCCCTGGAGCCTACCAGGTACCCGTCCTCCATGGATTTCTGCACCAGCATTTCCGCCGCCATGTACATGACGGAATATCCGTTGTTGATAATGGAGTTCAGCTCCTTGTCCAGCCGCGCCCGAATTTCCGGCGGCACTGGATCGCCGTACATCTGGACCACCCGCTTTTCGCACTTTTCCCGGAGGATCTTGTCTGAATCGGGAATGGTGGGCGGAAAATTCCCTTCCGGCACCGGCATCATGGACTCGATGCTGTCGGCAATGGCGTTGGGCGTTTCAATGACGACCTTGCGCGCCATTTCTTCCCCCAGGTACGAAAATTCTTCCAGCATTTCTTCCGTCGTCCTGAAATAAAGGCCCTTGTCCCCTTCGATGTCTTTGAAGCCCTGGCCCGCCATGAGGATTTTCCGATAAAGGGCTTCCTCTTCATCGAAATAATGGGAGTCGCAGGTCGCTGCCACCGGCTTTTCGTACTGCTGGCCCAGGGCAATGATTTTCCGGTTGATGTCCATGAGCTGTTCTTTGTCCCTGACCCTGCCGTTGTTGATGAGGAATTGGTTGTTGATCAACGGCTGGATTTCCAGGTAGTCGTAAAAGCCCACTAACGCTTCGAGTTCTTCCTGCCCTTCCCCCCGGAGGACGGCCTGATAAATTTCTCCCGCCTCGCAGGCAGAGCCGATGATCAGACCCTCCCGGTGCGCCTGGACGATGGATTTTGGCATCCTGGGTTTCTTGTAAAAATATTGGAGATGGGAATAGGACACCAGCTTGTACAGGTTTTTCAGCCCGATCCTGTTCTTCGCCAGGATGATCACATGGTTCGTGGGCTTCTTCTTGTAATCGATGCTCCCGTCCGGGTTGACGCAGTCCCGGTCATCCAACAGATATCCTTCCACGCCGTAGAGGATTTTGATGCTCTTTCCTGCGTGGGATGCGTCGGGAAACGCCTGAACCACGCCATGATCGGTGATGGCAATGGCTTTATGTCCCCAGCTTTCCGCCCTTTCTATCAGGGTTTTCACGTCATTGAGGCCGTCCATGGCGCTCATTTTCGTATGAACATGCAGCTCTACCCGTTTTTCCGGGCTGTTGTCCTGGCGAAATTGGGCTTCTTCCTTTTCAATGCTCCTGCCCTTTACGATCAGCACATTTTCGAAGGTGTCCCACTCTGCGTCGCCCTGGATTTTTACCATGTCCCCGGCGCTCAGGTGGGTGTCGATGTCGATCCACTTTTGTTCCGGGGCAAAGAACTTGACGCACAGGGACGTCCGCTTGTCCGTAATCAGCAGGGTGATCAGCTTGGAACCGGTCTTTATGGCTCGTTCTTTTTTTTTGAACAGAACGCCCTCCACCACGACTTGCCCGCTTTCCACGGTAACTTCCGACAAGGGCGTCGGTTCGCCGAAAATGGGGTTCCCCATGATGCGGTTCCCGCAAACAGGTTTGTATGCGTCCTTTTTCTTCATCCACCGCTTTTTTTCTCCCCACGGCGCGCCGCCGCCAGATGGCGCATTTCCCTTTGGCTTGCTCTGGGAAGAATGGGGCTGGCGTTTCTTTCTTTCCGCTTCATCCCGCTTTTCCTTTTGCTCGATTTCCCGATGGGCGTTTCGGTAGCTTTCCGCATTGTTTTCAAAGGAAACGTCCGCCGCTATGGAAAACTCCTCCATCAAAAGCTGCTGGAATTTAGGGGCGACTTGCCGATTGAGCAGCTCCACGGAGGTTTCCCCCAATGCGAAAATAAGCAGCTTTCCATCCTGGAACCTGAATTTGTCCGGGGAAATGGTCTTTGTGATGGACGCATGGCTCCCGTTGACGATATGGATCATATGCTCGATGAACAGGCCGATGATTTCCTGCGGTGTCTGGATCACATCTTCGTACAGGAAATGAAGCTCCACCCTTTCCAGTCCTTCCACTTCGCTCCTGGCGATGGCCTGTATTTTTTCCACGTCCCCAAAGGGCATGACAAAATTGAGGCGGATCTGGATTTTCAGGACATTGTCCTTCCTGCCCAGCACTGCCCGCTCTATGTGAAAGGCATAGTCTTCCTTTGGGTGGCTTCCCAGCTTTGCCCAACTGATGCTGCTTTCTATGAATTGTTTCACGCTTCTTTTACCATCCTTATGATTTCCCGGGCAATTTCATGCTCTGCCACGGTTTTGACAATGCGCCCTTTGGAAAAAACCACGCCTTTTCCCTCGCCGCAGGCAACGCCTAAATCCGCATCCTTCGCCTCTCCAGGGCCGTTGACGGCGCACCCCATGACTGCGATTTTCATCCGCTTTCCCGGTTCCACGTCCACATCCGCAAGGGCTTTTTCGATTTCCAGCGCGATGGATTCCAGATCCACGCTGGTCCTGCCGCAGGTGGGGCAGGACACCAGATCGATGCCGCTGCTTCCCATGCCCAAAGCCGCCAGCAGTTCCTTCGCAAACACCACTTCTTCGATGGGGTCAGCAGTGAGGGACGCTCTCAGGGTATCGCCGATCCCTTCCAAAAGCAATGCGCCGATTCCCACTGCGGACTTGACCTTTCCCCGGGAAACCGTCCCCGCCTCCGTGACCCCAATATGAAGGGGATGGTCGGTCTGTGCCGCAGCCAATTTGTAGGCTTCATAGTTCATCTTTACGTTGGAGGATTTCAGGGATATGACGATATCGCTGAATCCCATGTCCTCCAAAAGTTCCGCATTCCGCAGCGCGCTTTCCGCAAGGCCTGCCGCCGTAGGACCTCCGTTTTTCTCCAGGATGTCCTTTTCCAGGGAGCCGGAATTTACGCCCACCCTGATGGGAATCCCTGCGGCTTTTGCTGCGTCTGCCACCTGGCGCACCTTTTCTTTGCTGCCGATGTTTCCCGGATTGATGCGAATCTTGTCCGCACCGGATCGAATCGCTTCCAATGCCAGGCGATAATCAAAATGGATGTCCGCCACCAGTGGCACGCCCGCTGTTTGTTTCAACGCTTTCAGTGCCCTGGCGCTGTCCATGTCCGGCACCGCAAGCCGCACGATCTGGCAGCCTGCGTCTTTCAGCCCTTTGATCTGTCGTTCCGCAGCTGGGACGTTGGCCGTGTCCACGTTGGTCATGGACTGGATGGAAACGGGTGCGCCGCCCCCGATCCTCACCCCGCCGCAGTTTACTGTCTTTGTCATTTGTCTCCTTCCTCTGGAAAGCGGCTGCCGCCAACCCATGGGAGCCGTCTCGCTGGACAAAACGCTACGCCCCATTCCTCCGCCTCGCAGGCTGAAAATGGATCCAGCGTCTTCCGTCTCGCCCCGCAGGGCCTTTTCCGTCATGCCCCTGGTGGCTGAAAATGGATCCAGCATCTTCCGTCCAGTTATTTAGAAAACGCTATACTAGTTGAAAATCGGCACGATGAACCGAAGGATGTCGTTCCATGTGACGTAAATCATCAGCGCAAAAAGCAGCATGATCCCTACGAAATGGATCTTCCCTTCCATGCTGTCCGTAATCGCCCTTCCTGTGAACCGCCGTATGATGATGAACAGCAGCCGCCCGCCGTCCAGCGCAGGAAAGGGCAGCATATTGACGATGGCCAGGTTCAGGCTGATGAGAGCCGTCAGGTACAGCAGGTACACCATGCCGTATTGTGCCGTGTCGCTGACCGCATACACGATGCCAACCGGACCGGTCAGATCCTTTGTGGAAGCCTCCCCGGTAAAGAGTTGTTTGATGGTGACCCCCATGAGTTTCGTCATGTTCCATGTGTTGGCCACCCCCGATTGAATCGCAAGCAACGGGTTGTGCGTCCTTGCGGGTTCGATGCCGATGATGTTTCGCCCATCCTCTGCCTGGGACAAATCCGATACCAGGCTCATCCGTTTGTCGTTCCTGTTGACGTTGATGCGCACCCGGCCTTCCGCTTCGCCGATATAAGTGGTGATATCTGCCCATTCTTCCACAGGTTTTCCATCGATCTCCACGATTTCATCCCCAGTGTGAAACCCTGCTTTCTGGGCGGGGCTGTCGTCTATCACCTTGTCGATGGTAGTGGTCATGGTTCCGGTGTACATGGAAATGGCGATCATGACAACGATGCACAAGATCAGGTTCATGGTCGCGCCCGCCACTACGATGATGGCCCGCTGCCACGCCGGCTTGTTGTTGAACGCCCGCTCATCCTGGGATTCCTCGTCCTCCCCTTCCATGGCGCAGTAGCCGCCGATGGGCAAAATCCGCAGGGCATACAGGGTTTCCCCCTTTTGTTTTTTGAAAAAAGCAGGACCCATGCCCAGAGCAAATTCATTGACTTTGACCCCACAGGATTTTGCTGCCATGAAATGTCCCAGCTCATGGATAAAAATGAGCAGACAAAACATGATGATCGCATATATGATGGTCATTCTTTCTCTTCTCTCCTTCCCTCTCTTTTGAAGCTGCGGCAAAGTCGGCGCGCCCGCCGGGTTTCAGCGGCAGGCATCATCGATGCTCTGAAACCAACCGCAAGCAACGCATCCTGCGGATCGGCATGCGGACAGCGGACAATCCCCTACAGCAGAGCCACCGCATCCCTGCGCGCCTGTCGATCAACCTCCAAAATCCCCTCCAAGTCCAGATCATATTCCGGTTCGTGCCTGTTTAACACTTGCTCCACCGTATTTTGAATGTCGAGGAAGCGAATCTTTCCTTCCAAAAACATCTGCACCAGGACTTCGTTGGCACCATTGAGAACCGCCGGATAGCTGCCACCCATGCGGCAGGCATCGTAAGCGAATTTGATATTTTTGAAAACTTCCAAATCCGGCTTCTCGAACGTAAGGGCCGCACCTTCCGCAAAGAAGTCCAGCGGTTCCAACTGACCGTTTTCCAGCCGATCCGGGTAACTGAACGCATAGCCGATGGGAACCCGCATGTCCGGCTTCCCCATCTGCCCGATGACGGAGCCATCGCAAAACTCCACTGCGGAATGAAGGATGCTCTGTGGATGAACCAGAATCTGGATCTGTTCCGGCTCCGCATCGAAAAGCCACTTGGCCTCGATCACTTCCAGCCCTTTGTTCATCATGGTGGCGGAATCGATGGTGATTTTGCTCCCCATGCTCCACTTGGGATGCCGCAGCGCCTGTTTGAGCGTGACCTGTTCCAGCTGCCGCAGGGTGTATCCCCGGAAAGGGCCACCTGACGCAGTCAGCAGGATGCGCCGCATGGCCTTTCTGGGGTTTCCTTCCAGACACTGGAAAATTGCGCTGTGTTCGCTGTCAACCGGAAGCAGCTTCCCGCCTGACTTCGCCGCTGTTTCCATGATCAGCTGCCCGCCCGCCACCAGAGTTTCCTTGTTGGCAAAGGCGATGTCGTTTCCTGCCGCAAGCCCGTGATAAGTAGGCGCAAGGCCCCGGATTCCCATGAGGGAATTGAGCACCATGTCCCAATCGCCTGACGCTGCCCGAATCAATCCCTGCTGCCCAAAGTCCACCTCAATGCCGGGATACTTCCGCTGCAGCCGCAGGGCATCCTCCTCCTGTCCCACGACCACCATCTCCGGATGAAAGGCATCGATCTGCTCCATGAGCAAATCCGTGCGTCTGCCGCAGGACAAAACCCCGGCGGAAAACTTGCCTGGATTGCTCCCTATGATATCCAACGCCTGGGTTCCAATGGAACCAGTGCTTCCTAATATCGCAATTTTTTTCATCTCAACCTAACTCGAATGCAAACATGATGTAGTAATAAACCATGGGCGCCGTGAAAAGCACGCTGTCGAATCGATCCAAAATGCCCCCATGGCCTGGAATCAGGTTCCCGTAATCCTTGATTCCCATCTTCCTTTTGAAAATGGAAGCCGTCAAATCGCCGAACTGGGAAATGATTCCGCCCAAAAAACCGATGGCCAGGCAGTGAACCAAAAGTCCCGGCATCGCGAACCAGCCGAACAGGCCGCAGAAAAGCATGCTGCCCAAAATGCCGCCAATGGAGCCTTCTATGGTTTTCTTTGGGCTGATTTTCGGACACAATTTGTGCTTTCCGAGAAACACGCCGGCAAAATACGCCATGATGTCCGTGCCAAAGGCAGTCAGCACGATGAGCCACACGAAACGGGAATATTCCCCCGTCTGCTCTACCAAAAGCACATGATAGGAAAAGAACACCACATAGAAAATCCCCACGAGGGTAGCCATCCCATCTTCCAGTTTTCGTTCTTCGATGTTGAACAGGTACAGCAGGCTGGCAAGCACGCAGCCGAAAAACCACGCCATGTACCAATGGTAGTCCTCCGTAAACAGGTTGATGGCATAAAGTCCAAGAATCGCCCCATAGGCCACAGGGTAACACGGCTTTATGCCCATGGCTTCAAATCCGTGGTAAAATTCGCGCACCGCCATGACGCCGATCGCGAGACAAGCGACCAGCAGCACATAATTCCCAAAATACAGCACTGCCAGCAGCGGCACCATGATCAGCCCTGACAAAATCCTCGTTTTCATCTCTACCTCCCACCGAACCGCCGCTGCCTGCCCTGGTACTGGCAAATGGCTTTTTCGTATTCTTCCGGCGTGAAATCAGGCCACAACACATCGGCAAACACCAATTCGCTGTAGGCCGATTGCCAGAGCAAAAAGTTGGACAAGCGAAGCTCCCCGCTGGTGCGAATCACCAGCTCCGGATCCGGCACATTCGCATGCCTTTTCCCGGTAAACAGGTGCTCGCCTATGAGTTCTTCGGTAACGTCCTCCGGCCTTTTGGTGCCCTGCGCGATTTCCTCGCCGATGGCGCGCATGGCTTTGCGCAGCTCGTCCCTGCCGCCGTAATTCAGGGCAATGTTAAACTGAAGCCCTGTGTTGTCCTTCGTCTGCTCCAGGGTCTTCTCCAGGCTTTTTTTCGCATCCTTCGGTATGGTGGAATAATCCCCCAAAACCTCGACCTTCACGTTGTTGTCGATGAGTTCCTGCAGCTCGCTGTTCACATACGTCACCAGCAATTTGAAAATTCCTGTCACTTCCGCTGCGGATCGTTTCCAGTTTTCCGTGGAAAAGGCATACACGGTCAAGTACCGAATGCCCAGTTTGTCGGAATGATCCACGATTTTTTTCATGGCCTTCATTCCTGCGTTGTGGCCTGCCACTCTGGGCAGGTTCCGCTTTTTTGCCCATCTTCCGTTTCCATCCATGATGATGGCCACATGGATGGGCATACGGTCTTTGTCTATCATCATCGTCCCCTATGAAACAGATGTGGCCAATGCGAGCCACATCTGCAAGCGTTTCGCCATTCTTCGCTGCCAAAGCAAAGGGCGTTCATACTTCCATGATTTCTTCTTCTTTGTTCGCAACCAGTTCGTCCACGCCTTTGATGGCTTTGTCGATGATTTTCTGCACGTTATCCAGATCCTCTTTCAAATCGTCTTCGGTCAAATCGCCCTTTTTCTGCGCTTTCTTCAACTCATCGTTTGTGTCCCTTCTCAGGTTGCGAATGGCGACCTTCGTTTCTTCCCCGATTTTCCTGACGGTCTTTGTCAGTTCTTTTCTCCGCTCTTCCGTCACCTGTGGAATGGTGAGGCGAACCACTTTCCCATCGTTGGCCGGGTTGATTCCGATGTTTGCCACATTGATGCCCCGTTCGATTTCGGGAATGGCTTTCGGATCAAAAGGCGAGATCAAAAGCGTCCTCGGTTCTGGCACGGAAATGTTCGCCAGGTTCTTCAGCGGCGTTGGCGTGCCGTAATATTCCACCATGACCCGGTCAACGAGCGCCGCATTGGCTTTCCCAGCCCGCACCGCAGCCAGCTCTTCCTTTAAATGGGACAGGCTTTTTTCAATTTTGGTTTCCAAAACTTCGATACTCATGTTCGTTCCTCCTGTTTTGCTACTTTTGTGTTTTCCAATATAAGCTGCGCGTCCATTTTGCGCGGCCTGTGCTATTGAATGCGCCCTCCTTAAAGTGGACGACTAGCCCCTCGTCGTTCATTTTGCGCAGCCTGCGCTATCGAATGACAAGGCAATCCACTTGCGCAATCCATGCTATCGCATGATAACACAATCCGCAAACGCAGACAATATGCATTCTTTCATGTTGTGCGGTCCATTGCGGTTCATGCTACCGAATGATCGTGCCTATTTTTTCGCCGCATATGGCGCGCATGACGTTGCCTTCCTCCGCAAGCCCGAACACATGGATGTCGATGTGGTTGTCCCTGCACAGGGAGGCAGCCGTAGCATCCATGACGCCCAGTTCCCTTTCCAAAACTTCCTGGTGCGTCAGTTCATCGAACTTCACTGCGTTCGGGTCTTTCTCCGGATCCGCGGAATATACGGCATCGACTTTTTTGGCGAGTAAAATGATTTCCGCATCGATCTCTGCGGCTCGAAGAGCCGCTGTCGTGTCCGTGGAAAAAAAGGGGCTGCCCGTTCCCGCGCCAAAGATGACGATTTTTCCATGTTCCAGGTGGCTGATGGCCTTGCGCCGCACAAAGGGCTCGGCCACTTCCCGCATTTCAATGGCAGTCTGCACCCTGGCTGGAAGTCCTATCGCTTCGCAGGCTTCCTGGAGCGCCACAGCGTTCATGACCGTCGCAAGCATCCCGATATAATCTGCCGTGGGCCTTGCCATGGTGCTGCTGCTTCGACCCCTCCAGAAGTTGCCGCCTCCCACTACGACCGCGACCTGGACGCCCATGTCGTGCGCCTCTTTGATTTGCAGAGCCACTTTTTTCAGCATTTCATCGTTCAGCCCGAATTTGCTCTCCCCCGCCAGGGCTTCCCCGCTGACCTTCAAAAGAACCCGCTTGTATTTTGCTCCCATATGCCACTCCTTTCCTGCATTCGGTTTCACGAAGCATGCCGCTTTGGAGATCCGACAGGCCGCCTGCCTGCCGCCGGGGCATCCTGCGTCCCGATCCCCTGCG
>CAZVBL010000007.1:53675-61267 GCA_964625475.1 uncultured Zhenpiania sp.
GATCCGACAGGCCGCCTGCCTGCCGCCGGGGCATCCTGCGTCCCGATCCCCTGCGCGTCGATTCCAAAAGCTTTTGCCCATGTCCATCCACTTTGCCTGCGGCGATGCGATTTTCTGGTTTTCTATGCGTTGATTTCCAAAAGCTTTTGCTTCAAGTCGTCTTCCATTTTCTGCAGCGCGCCTTCCGCCGCTTCTCGTTTTTGCCTGCCCTCTTCCTGGATCTGCATCACTTCATCGATGGTGGAAATGAGAAGCTCGTTGGTCTGCTGCAGCGTCTCCACGTCAACAACGCCCCGCTCCATCTGCTTCGCCGTTTCCACGGTGGCCGTTTTCAGACTTTCCGCGTTTTTCTGCAGCAGCTCGTTCGTCATGTCCGTCACCGCCTTTTGTGCCTGAGCCGCCTTGTTGGAATGCTCCACGCCCAAAGCGATGACCATCTGGCTTTTCCACAGCGGCACCGTATTGACCAGCATGGATTGAATCTTTTCCGACATCTGCACATCGTTGTTCTGAATCAACCTGATCTGCGGCGCAGTCTGCATGGCGATGGTCCTCGTCAGTTCCAGATCGTAAATCTTCTTTTCAAACCTGGCGATCAGGGAAGCGTAGTCATTGGCCTTGTTCAAGTCCTCGCTCGATTTGGAGGACTTTGCCCGGTTCATCAGGGTCGGAAGCTCCGCATCTTTGGCATATTCCAGCTTGCGCTTTCCCGCTATGATGTACATGGTCAGCTGTTTGAAATAATCCTCGTTCATTTCGTACATTTTGTCCAGCATGGCCGCGTCTTTCATCAACTGGATTTGGTGGGTTTCCAGGGTTTTGCAGATATTCTCGATGTTGGTCTCCGCCTTTTCGTAGCGAACCTTCATGGCGGCCAGCTTGTTTGCGTTCTTCTTGAAGAGCCCGAAGATGCCCTTCTTTTCTTCCTCCTCCACATTGAAATTTTTCAATTCGCCAACGACCTTCGTCAGGGTGTCGCCCACTTCCCCGAAATCCTTCGTCTTGACGTTTTCCAGTGCCTGCTCCGAAAAATCCGCAATCTGCTTTTGCGTGCCGGAAGCGTATTGCAGCACGGCCTGGCTATCGTAGAGGTCGATTTTTTTGGAAAATTCCTCCACCTGCTGTCGCTGCGCTTCCGTCAGCGGATATGCGGCATATTCTTCATCCGCCGTCATGCTCCTCTGCTGGACCGCAGCCTGCGCCTTTGCTTCTGGCTGGGGCGGCTGCCCGAAATTGAAATCTGTGTTAAAATCACTCATGCTTTCCCTCCATCCAATCATCCTCTGTAAGTCCCTCTTGCGCAAACAGCGTTTTCAGCACGGCGATGTCGCTGGACACGTCCATCGCCACATCCACATACATGCTGTCGTACATTTTCTCATACGCCTCGTTGATCGTATCCAGGGTCTGGGCAATTTCCCCTTTGGCTTTCGCCATGTTTTCGCCCTGTATGCTCTGCTCATCCAATTGGCGATAGGCGACCACCAGCTTTTCCGTGGTGGGCATGTAATAATCCATGAAGCGGCGAAGCTGATCCACCTGCTCCGGCTTTTGCCTCACATAGTCAAAAATTTTCCTTACGATGCGTTCCATTCTATAGAGCTTTTCGGAAATTTCCTGATCGTAAATCGCATCGTTGGCTTCCCGGATGGTCCTGATGTATTCCTCGCCCTCCTGGATGACCTGCTCCAGGTGGTCTTCCTGTTTGCCGGCAAACCCATCGGGCTGCGCCTGGCTTTGCGCCTCCGCCGCTCGTCCCGCCTGAGCCGCCTGGGCTGCGCTGTCCCGCGCCTGGACGTACTGCTGATACATGGCCTCTGTCCGAATCAAACAGGTTCGATGGTCATCGATATGGCCTTCGGGGAAAAATCCCCTGCGGATCATCTTTTCCAGGTCTTTGGCTACAAATCTGGGGCTTTTGCCGATGCTTGCCGCCAAATCTTTAATCGCACAGAACGCGTTTCCATCGATCACAGCATCGTACTTTCGGAAACGATTCACCAGTCCGCAGCGTTTCGTCCCTGCCACGGCCAGAACCAGGCCTGCGAGAAAAGGAATGGCCATTCCACCGGATCCCGCTCCCAGGGCAGCAGCCGGTATGGTTCCTATGGAGGTCATGGTAGCTCCCAGGATTCCCATGGAAATGGCCGCTGATCCGAATACGATTGCCAGGATGTATCCGATCACCATCATGGCGATTCCGCCGGCCTTTCCAGGGCCCTTTTTCCCTTTCTCCATGGATGGCATGGGGCGGGGTGCGGTTTCTTCCCGGTCTTCCCTGTACAATTTGAAATTGAGCGGATCGTTCCTCGTCCGTTCGTCATCGCCATGGTAAAGGTTCCCATCGATTCCACCGTTTCCATAAACAGGATCGGAACTGCCCGAAAACGCCTGATCCACTTTTCTACGAACATCCCGACTGAGCTGGTCGAAATTCATGCTGTAAATAGCCGCATTGACCCGCTTTCCGATATCGTTGCCCAAATCCGTAAAATTCTTGAAATCCATATGTCTCCACGTCCTCAATTTTGTCCCTATGGTAAAGTATACGACAAAATTGGCCATCTCGCAAGACTGGGTTGTGTTTTTCAGCTTTTCATGGGGTCGAAATTTACAATGGAGGTGGCAAAGCCAAAGGAAAATTGCCACTCGCATTGTTCCGTGCGCCTCCCTGTTGCGCTCTGGAAATTTCATGAAGCGTTTTTTCTGACAGGATGGCCGCCCTGCGCGCCGATCTGCCGTGTGCAGATGCGGAAAGGGAAGGGCGAGGATGAAGAGGCCGCCCCGCATGCCGATCTGCCGTGTGCAAATGTGGAAAGGGAAGGGCGAGGATGAAGAGGCCGCCCTGTGCGCCAATCTGCCGTGTGCAAATGTGGAAAGGGAAGGGATGAGGATGAAGAGGCCACCCCGCATGCTGATCTGCCATGTGCGGGGCAGCCTGATCGTTCTTTGCGGCTGCTCAAGCCAGCGGGGTCAGGACTGGATGAGGGTTCCTGCGAGCAACACCAGCTGCAGCAAACAGATGGCATAGCACAGGATGGCTAAAAAGAGCGAAAACCGCTTTTTTTCCTTCTCCCTTGCGTAATCCTCCGTGGCATTGATTCCAAACAGCAGCATGAGAATGGAAAAGCACGCGTATTGGTTCACCTCGTTCTTGGTGAAAACCCACGCTGCCGCACTGACCGCCGCCGCTATGAGCAGCAGGACTTTTGCAAATTTCAGCTTGTCCATCTTTTCTCCCTCCCGTTTAGAAACTGCATTTGTCGATGATCTGATCGACTCCCGACACGGTTGCGGCGAACCCCAACAGGGATGAACTGAACTGGGCGGCGACATCCCCGCACTTTAAGTATTTGCGCCAATTGCTGCTGCCCGCTCTTTTCGCCTGCTTCTTCGCCAATTTGACAGCAGCCATGTATTTGCTGGCCGCTTTTTTCACGCCGCCCAACGCTTTGACGTATTTCTTGATTTTCGCCAGTTTCGCCGCGCCAAAGATGGCGCTTCCAATCGCCCAGGATATTGCGCCCGCACATTTTGTCACCTGCCAGGCCGTCGGATCTGCGACCACTGGAAATGCCGTATCTTCATCAAAATTGACCACCTGGGTCATCGTATTTCCCGATACTTTGTATTCCGTCTCCACATCCTGGCCGCTGGCATCCTTTGCCCACGCCGGATCTACGACATATTGGATCTCCCCGGCATCGTCCACCACATAAACTTCCCCGGTATCGTATGCTTCTCCCAGATACTCGGCGGCTGTCACCAGCCTTTGTCCCTCTTCCAAATCGAACTGGAAGTCATAGGACTTTGCCGCATCCTCATCCGCAATGCAGATGGCGGTCCTGACGCTCTCAAAGGTTTCGCCGCCTATGGTTTCCTGCAGGGGCTGCACGCCGATAGCAGCGCTGGCATCGGCGGCTTCGTAAACCACGGTTCCTCCATCTGTCAGGGTTCCCTCTGTCCCCTGCGCTTCCTGTGGAAGGAACATTTCCAGCGCGGCTTCTTCCCCATCGCCCATGACAACGGCGGCATCCCCATCCCTGGGAATCGCGATTTCCGCATCATACCCATCCGCAACCGCGGCATCTTTCTTGGTGGAATATACATCCTCGTTGATTTCCCCCGTTCCGGTAACATCTTCGATGGTTCCCGCCGCCACATCTTCCTGGCTTTGCGCAGGAGTTGTCCCGGCAAAGGCGAAAGCCTGCGGCATTGCCGCAACACTAATCATAACGGATATTGCCATTGCTGTAAATCTAAATTTCCTGTTTTTTCTCATCTCATGAATCTCCTTTTGCTAGTTCTCTTGAAAAATCTTCTACGTCTTTTTTGCTTTGTCCATTGTATCGGGCTGCGATTTCCCCATTTTCCACTTGCAGGATCGCAGGGATTTCATCGATGCCCAGGCTTTCCACATACGCCTTCATGTCCCGCTTTCCGCTGGCCTTCACCGCCGTGTTGTAGTAGAAAACCCTTTGGCTCCGGGCAGAAAGGATTTCCTCCAATTCCGGATAAAAGGCTTCGCAGTCCGGGCAGGTCGGTCTTCCCACATATAGAAAGAAGCTGGATTCCGCAGCAAGCATGTCATTGATCTGCTCCCTCGAAACCTCCTGAACCCAACCGTCCCCCTTTGCCCCGTTCCATTGCGCGCCGCACCAGACCAGGCCGCAGATTGCCGTCACGATCATGGACACTGCCAACACACGTTTGCGATAACGTCCCATGTTTACCCCCTTGTCGATGAAGGCGGTTTCCCTTCATCCAATGCCATCGTTTTCCGTTCGCAAAATCCCCCTTTCTTCTTTTCTTTTGCATTTGTAGCCGCTACGGTTTTAGGTTATCATTTTTTGTTATAAATGTCAATATTTTCATGGATATTTTTGGTACACTCCTGGATATTTTTTGCAAAAAAACAGAAAAAAGACCACGGAAGTCATTTTCCGAAAATCGCTGGGCGCAAAGTTCATTACGAAACGTTTCCCCCAGAAACGAATTGCCAAGAGCCTTTTTAATCAAATTTTCATTCACAGAAAACCCACAAAGCAGCCTTGCTTTTCTCTCTGCCAACATTTACATACAGTTGATTTTTTCCCGCTCTCTATGTACAAAAAAAGAAAAGCAGGGAAATCCCTACTTTTCATGTTTGCAAGGAGGCATACGACTATGTTCGCAAATACGTTTGTAGATAATGCGAAAGTCATGGCAAAGGGGCAGGTTGCAATTCCAAACGATATTCGCGAAGTCCCTGGAGTGACAAGCGGTAATCGCATCACTTTCATCTGATCTTTGACTTCCCGTTCACGCCCTTTGCCCGCAATGGCTCCCTGTGCGCCTTGCCCTTGTCATCGGGCGCACCCGCTTTCACTTTCGCCGTGGTTCCCTTGAACGCTTTTGGCGGATGCTCAATCCTTGTTCTTTTTGATCTTGAGCGCGCCCAGGATGGACAGGCTCAATAAGGCCAGCACGATCCACAAGAGAAGGGTTCGCCCATCGCTGGTCTGCGGCAACAAGGAGGAAAGGGTGCTATCCGTAGCCTCTTCCGAATCCGTGGAATCCCCGCCATCCGCCTCGGCCGTGGAATCGCTGTCGCTGTCACTATCACTGTCGCTGGCCGTGGAATCAGCGCTGTTCGCACTCGTTGAACCGTTGCTATCGTCATCGTCATCGTCATTGCTCACCGTCTGCGCCACGGCTGCCGTCCCGTTGGAGCCGCTGGTAGTGGCGGTGCTGCTATCCGATGCGCTGGTGGTAGAATCGCTGCTGGATGCCGCCGATGCCTGCCATGCGATGGCCAGCGGCGACATGCCCTTCACAGTCATTTCCAAGCCATCCGAGGTCTTTTTCACGGTAGGTTCTTCGATGTCTCCCGCCTCAGTGTTCAGGCCGGTGTCCGTCACCGTAAACATATGGGCTGCGATGAAATCGTTGCCCGCATAGGTGGTTCCCGTGGGATAGGCCACCGTGATGGTCAGCCCCTCGTCCGGAAAATCGTCTATCGTTGCTTCCCGCCAGGTCTTCCTGTCATTGCTGACCATAATCGTAATGTCGTAGTAGGCAATGTTCTCATAGGTGTACCCGGTATGGGCGGTCAGCACGCGGGACAATGCCGCAGTAATGTCGCTGATGCTGCTGTACCCTGCGCTCTGCAGGCTCGCCGGCACCTGCGTCTCGCTCAAATCCGTTTTGGTGACCCTGGTTTCCAGGGAATCATCCAGTTCAAAGGTCGCGCTGGTGACCCGGCTGTCCTTCATGTATTCCTTGGTCGCAATGGCCTTGACCGTCGCGGCATCGGTGATCTCAAACGCCTTGGTGTATCGCTTCGTATTGTCATTGCCCGGGACAGGGTCGCTGCCGTCCAGCGTATAGTAAATGACGGCATCCGATGTCTCGCAGGTGATGGTGACGGTCTGGCTGCCTTTAAATTCCCCGCCGTTGGGGGAAATGGAAGGAGCTTCCACCTGCTCCATGGGAGCGGTGGCATCCACGCTCGTTGGCTCGCTCTCTTGATGCGTCGCATCTGCTAAATATCTGATCATCCCTGTATAGGTATGCCCTGCCAGACAATCCGATTTCACATTTCCACCCTGTTCCAGGGTCGCCCATGACTGGCCGCCGTCCCAGCTGTACTCGACATTATCCATCTCCGGCATGGTCGCCGTATAAGTCGTGCCGTCCGCATTCGCCGTGAATTTAATCGAAAATTCGGATGGTGGCGATTGCTCCAGTTTCGTCGTTGTCACCAAAACCAAGCAAGTATCCTTCGGATCATCCGGAACCAGAACATTTCCTCCGCCATCATCGTCAATCCTCACAAGGTACCTATACGGCTTATCCGCATCCAAATTATCAAAATAGAAGGAATAGTCCGATGAGCACTGTATCCAACTATCCTCATCGTCACTTTGCAGTTTGCAATAATAAGTGGCTCCGGGCTGCGGATTTTCAACGGTAATCGTGCAGCCGAATTTTCCCTCATATTTCACGCTCTCCGCATATGTCCCCGTAGCCTGCGGCGTATCAAGCTCCCGTTGGGTGATTTCAACGTCCGGATCCAAAGCCACCTCAACCGTGTCGCTGGTACCCAGGTTTATGGTGTAATTGTCCTTAGCCTCACCGCTCAAAGCCTCTTCCAAATCAGCTGTTTGCAACGTGACGGATGAATACTCGCCCACGTTTGCTGCGTTGATCTCACCAGTCAATCCATCCGTTTTGATTTTGACATCATCACCATCTACGATGCCGTCCAGCTGAACCTCCTTCATGTCCACCGTGGTCGTGCCATCGTATTGCCGATTCACAGCCTCCGCACTCGTGATAGTCAGCTCTTTCTTTTGTATCGTAAACGTCCCTGTCTGTTCCTTCTCACAATTTTCAGTGCCAGTACTCTTCACTGTATAAGTATAAGAGGCTGCATCGGTATAATTGTCATCTTCCTCCCATTGGCCATCGGCCCATTCAACCGTATAGTCATTATTTGGAAGCTGAACCAGTTCCTCTCCCCCAGTCGGCATGACCCATGCGGTGATTTCCGGCTCTTCTTGCGGCTTTCCATTGTAGACCGCTTCGGCAGGTGAAACCTGAATGGTTGC
>CAZVBL010000008.1:0-9468 GCA_964625475.1 uncultured Zhenpiania sp.
GCTAAGGAGATGGTTTGGACGCAAGGGCAAGGAACGTTTTGCTCCGGCGACTGGTGCTCGCCCCGGTTGGGGACTGCGGAGGTCGCCTGCGCAAGAACATTTCCGCAAGGCTAAGGAGATGGTTTGGACGCGAGGGCAAGGAACGTTTTGCTCCGGCGACTGGTGCTCGCCCCGGTTGGGGGCTGCGGAGGTCGCCTGCGCAAGAACATTTCCGCAAAGGTGAGAGAAGACTTGTCGGCGGCTGGCGGCTGCTGTGGGCGGCTGGCGGGTTTTCGGATATATCAGTTATTTTAAAATTTGCATGAGCAAAGAACATCCCGTTTATATTACGGATGCCCCATAGGTTGCTGCGCCTGTATCGTGCGCCGGACGTGGGGTGATGACGTGACGGAGAAGATGGGAATAGGAGGGAAATATGGCTCGTATAGCCGGTGTCGATTTACCAAGAGAAAAGAGAGTTGAAATTGGCTTGACGTACATTTACGGTATTGGCAGACCCACCGCAAATGCTATTTTGGAGAAGGCCGGTGTGAATCCTGATACGAGAGTCAAGGATTTATCGGAAGAAGAAATTGGCAAGATCAGAAAGATCATTGACCAGGATTATGTCGTGGAAGGCGACCTGAGAAGAGAAGTGTCCCTGAACATCAAGAGACTGATGGAAATCGGCTGCTACAGAGGAATCAGACATAGAAGAGGTCTCCCTGTCAGGGGTCAGAAAACAAAGACAAACGCCAGAACTCGCAAAGGTCCCAAAAAGACTGTGGGAAGAAAAAAACAACAACAACAGTAAGGAGGTAGAACACAATGGCTAAAGCTGTAAAAAAGGCAGTCAGAAAAAAGAAAAGAGAACGCAAGAACATTGAAAAAGGCCAAGCGCATATCCAGTCTACCTTTAACAATACACTTGTAACGCTTACAGACTTGAGCGGAAACGCTTTGTCCTGGTCCAGTGCCGGTTCGCTGGGATTCAAGGGTTCGAGAAAATCCACTCCCTTTGCTGCTCAGAGCGCTGCGGAAGAGGCGGCCAAGGGCGCCATGGAGCATGGTTTGAAAACGGTTGAAGTATATGTCAAGGGTCCGGGATCCGGAAGGGAGGCTGCGATCAGGGCGCTTCAAACCGCAGGTCTTGAAATCACCATGATCAAAGATATTACGCCAATACCGCACAACGGATGCAGACCACCGAAGAGAAGAAGAGTCTAATGAAGGGAGGAGTAAGATAGAATGTCAAGATATACAGGTGCTAACTGCAGGTTATGCAGAAGAGAAGGCCAGAAACTTTTCTTGAAGGGTGAGAGATGCTATAGTTCAAAATGCGCCATCGAAAAGAGAAATTTTCCTCCTGGACAGCACGGGCAGGGGAGAAAAAAGGTTTCCGAGTACGGACTTCAGTTGAGAGAAAAACAGAAAGCAAAGAGATTCTACGGGCTGCAGGAAACGCAGTTTCGGAATTTGTTTGACAAAGCTGCCAGGAAGAAGGGAATCACCGGTGAAAACCTGCTGATCCTTTTGGAAACGAGAATGGACAACGTTGTATTCAGGCTTGGGTTCGCTTCTTCGAGAAAAGAGGCAAGGCAGCTGGTGACACACGGACATTTTACCGTAAATGGAAAGAAAGTAGGGATTCCTTCCTATACCGTGAAGGCCGGCGATGTGATCAAGGTGAAAGAAAAGAGCACAAATTCTCCAAAATTCAAGGAGATTCGAGACATGTCCATCACCGTTCCGTCCTGGATGACAGTTGATGTGGAAAAGCTGGAAGGCAAAGTGGTTGCAATTCCGACCAGAGCAGAGATCGATACTCCGGTTGCGGAGCATCTGATCGTCGAGTTGTATTCCAAATAAATAGTTGATTCATGATCGTTAATCGACTGTTTTGGGAGAAAAGGAGGGTTTTGAGTGATAGAAATCGAAAAACCAACAATTGAATGTGTATTTTCAAACGAAGATTCCAATTACGGAAAATTTGTTGTCGAACCTCTGGAAAGGGGCTACGGCACGACTTTGGGAAACAGCTTGCGGAGGGTTCTTCTCAGTTCCCTTCCAGGGGCTGCTGTTACATCCGTCAAAATAGATGGGATACTTCACGAATTTTCAACCATTCCAGGAGTCAAAGAGGACGTCACAGAAATCATATTGAATTTGAAGAAGCTGGCGATTAGGCTCAACGGCGACAGCACGAAGAAAGTGCTGATCAATGCCATTGGCCCGAAAGAGGTGACTGCTGCCGATATCATCGGCGATGCGGATTTGGAAATCTGCAATCCGCAGTTGCACATTGCCACCCTTGAGGAAAACGCTACGCTGGTGATGGAAATGAACCTGGCCAGAGGCAGGGGATACGTTTCTGCGGATCAGAACAAGACGGAGAGTACGCCGATTGCGGTGATTCCAACGGATTCCATTTACACGCCAGTGAAAAAAGTCAACTTCACAGTTGAAAATACCAGAGTTGGTCAGGTGACTGACTACGACAAGCTTATTTTAGAAATTTGGACGGATGGTTCCATCACGCCGAGCGAAGGGGTGTCTATTGGCGCAAAGATCATGCAGGAGCATTTGAACCTGTTCATCGAGCTGACAGACAGCACGGATGCGATGGAAATCATGGTGGAAAAGGAAGAGGATCAGAAAGAGAAAGCGCTGGAAATGACCATCGAGGAGCTGGAACTTTCCGTTCGCTCCTTCAACTGCCTGAAACGTGCGGCCATCAATACGGTGGAAGAGCTGACGCACCGTTCAGAGGAAGACATGATGAAAGTCAGAAACCTCGGTAAAAAGTCTTTGGACGAAGTAAAGCACAAACTTGAAGAACTGGGCCTCAGCCTGAGGCAAAGCGATGAATAGATGCCCGCAACCAGCCAATTGACCGGGCAATCGGCCAGAATGCAAGAAAGGAGAATATAGCGATGGCAGGATATAGAAAGCTAGGCAGGTCTACTGCTCACAGAAAGGCCATGTTGAGGAACCTCGTTACGGATCTTTTGAGAGAAGGGCGGATTTCTACGACAGTGACCAGGGCAAAGGAAGCCAGGAGACAGGCCGAAAAGATGATTACTCTAGCCAAACGCGGTGATCTTCATGCGAGACGGCAAGCTCTCGCATACATTTACGATGAAGATGTAGTCACAAAGCTGTTTGAGGAAATCGGACCGAATTACGCCGACAGGAACGGCGGGTATACCAGAATTTTAAAATTAGGCCCAAGACGGGGCGATTGCGCCGAAATGGCATTTTTGGAGCTGGTATAACGTGAATCGATGGAAACCTGGAAGGAACTCATGACTGTGTGGGTTCCTTTTCCAATAGCCAGATCGCAGAGGAGTCTCGTTACATAGATGTGATGAACCACGTCCAGGACCTGATGCTGGATGAGATGGCCAAGCCTAAAAATTTCCGGGAGAACACCAGCGACAATTCCATCATTCGTTCTTTCCTGGGTCGCATGGGTTCCGATATCAACGAAAAGTTTGAAGCTTTGCTGGCGGGCGGCTATGTCTCAGTTAGGTTCGTTCTTTTGCGAAAGCGGAAATGGCGCAGTGCCAGCATGGACGCAGGTGCATGAAATCCGATTTTCTGCGCACACTATTGACTGAAAACGCAGATGCCGCAAAGGGCGTTTGCAAATGTGAAAACAGGAGTGTGAGCAGAATGAACGAACCGAATTGCAATGCGGAGCTTTTGAACTTCATTTATCAAAATTCCCAGATGGGCGTGGACACCATCACCCAATTGGTGGACATTACGACGGACGAAGATTTCAAAGAGCGGCTTCATGCCCAATTGAAGGAATACCGCCAAATCCACGACAAAGCGGCACAGATGCTGGAAGCCAACGGTTTCAACGAGGAAGGGCTGTCCGCCTTTGAAAAAATAAGGACGTATCTCATGGTAAACTTCCAGACCCTTTCCGATGCTTCCACCTCGCACATTGCGGAAATGCTCATGGTGGGAAGCAACATGGGAGTCATCGATGCCATTAAGAATATCCGCAAATACAAGGACAAGGCAGAGCCGGACATTGTGGAACTGATGGAGCATTTGAAGCGGTTTGAAGAGAACAACGTGGAACGCTTCAAGCAGTATTTGTAAAAGGAAGTGAAAGAACGATGACGGAAAAGTTGAAACAGGCCTTTCGCACGTTTCCCCTGGCGGGCAGGAAATTGGCAGAAGAAGGTTCCAATGTGACGATTCCAGATTTGGAAAGCGTGGAGCGAGCCAAGGAATGGGTGGATGAGAAAGAGATGTAAGAGCGGGGCGAAAGCATAGATTCCAGCAAGTCAAGGAAGCCCCAAAGCCAGGGGCTTCCTCCAAACTGCGCATTTCGCTCTTGCGCTGCTTTGGAGGTCTTCGCATTGGGATGCTCCCGGAAAGATGCATTTTGGTTGCCAAGATTGTCAACCAAACAGATAAAATCAGTTGACAATTGGTAAAAAAACGTTATAATGAATTTATCGTTCTAACGTTCGCAGTCAGCCAAAAAAGCGATGTCGGGCAATGCTACAGGCTGGCCGCAGGAAAGGAGCTTTCATGACAAAGACTTTTTCCGCCCAGCGCATGATTCTATGCGCCTTGTTCGCCGCATTGATCGCAGTCGGGGCATTTATCAAAATACCGGTGCCAGTGGTGCCCTTCACCCTTCAATTCCTGTTTACGACTCTGGCGGGCATGTTCCTGGGCCCAAGGCTAGGAGCCGCCAGCGTCCTGGTTTACCTGGCATTGGGGCTGGCAGGAGTCCCTATTTTTTCCCAGGGAGGCGGGCCGAGTTATGTGCTGGTTCCCACATTCGGCTATTTGATCGGCTTTGTGGCAGGAACCTACATCACGGGAACCATCGCAGGGAAGAATGCGTCTCCCTCTGTGGCGCGTCTGCTTTTGGCCGGACTTGCGGGATTGGCAGCCGTGTATCTTGTGGGAATGGCCTATTACTATGTCATTTGTAATTATGTATTGGGGACGCCCATCGCCTTTTGGCCGCTGTTCCTGTACTGCTTTCTGCTGGCCGTGCCGGGGGATCTGGCAATCTGCGCAGTGTGCGCCATCCTGGGAAAGCGCACCATCGCTCCCATCAGGAGGCACCTTTCATGGTAAACGCATGCGATGCAAAGCTTTGTTGCGATAAAATCCTGCAAAGCGGCCAATTGACGAAAGGGGCGGGAATCAGCCTCCGGCAAGGCCTAAAACTGGCGGAAAGCCTGGGATTTGAGGTGAAAAAACATGAGTAAAGGAATTTTCGTTACAGCCACTGGGACGGACGTTGGCAAAACCTTTGTCACAGCCCTGATGGTCAAAAAGCTGCGGCAGGCAGGATATAACGCAGGCTATTACAAAGCAGCCCTCAGCGGAGCCACGAGAGAGAATGGCAGGCTGGTTCCAGGGGATGCGGCATATGTAAAGGAGACAGCCGCCATCGATGCGCCCCTGGAACAAATGGTTTCCTACGTTTACGAGACAGCCGTTTCCCCCCATCTGGCCGCAGAACTGGAAGGAAACCCGGTGGAGCTGGAAACGGTGATGCGGGATTACAAAAGGGCCTGCGCCCTTCACGACTATTTGACCGTAGAAGGAAGCGGCGGCATCCTTTGCCCCATTCGGCGAGGAGCATACATGCTGGAAGATTTGATAAAAGCCATGGAGTTGGACATTCTCATCGTTGCCCCTGCAGGCCTGGGAACCATTAACGACACCATCCTTACCATCGAATATGCCAGGCAGAGGCATATCCAGGTAAAAGGGGTGGTGCTCAACTGGTTTCACACGGGGGACAGCATGGAAGAAGACAACCGCAAGTTCATAGAAGCATACACGGGAGTCCCGGTGCTCACCTGCGTTCGGGAGGGCGATACGGACATCGGCATGAAAGCCGCGGCGCTGGCAGGATTGTATGGAGGAGGAAACGAAGGAGCAAAACGATGAAGGATTCGATGAAGGATTACATATGGCATCCGTGTACCCAGATGAAAGATCACGAAACGTTCCCACTGGTAAAAGCGGAGAGGGCGGAGGGTATATATATTTACGATGAGCATGGAAAGGCTTACATGGACATCATCAGCTCTTGGTGGTGCAATTTGCTGGGGCACGGCAACCCCAGGATCAAAGCGGCGGTCAAAAAGCAGCTGGACAGCATGGAACATGTCATGTTTGCGGGATTCACCCACCAACCGGCTGAGGAACTATGTGAGCGGCTGGCTGGACTGTTGCCAGAGGGTCTTTGCAAATTTTTCTTTGTGGACAACGGATCCACTTCCGTAGAGGTAGCCATGAAGATGAGCTTCCAGTACCATCAGCAGACGGGAAAACCGGAAAAGCAGCGGTTCATGACCCTGGCAAACGGGTATCACGGCGAAACGCTAGGCGTTTTGTCCATGGGCGGCATGGATTTTTATGCGCAGATGTATCGGCCGCTTTTGCTGGATGCCATTCACGTTCCTGGTCCGGATTGTTATCGATGTGCCTATGGTCTCCACAGGGATGACTGTCAGGCTCAGTGCATCGCAGGGGCGGAAGAAGCCTTTGAACAATACGGGTGCGAAACGACGGCTTTTCTGTTTGAACCTGTTTTTCAAGGCGCAGCGGGAATGCGGATTTACAATCCAATCTACATGAAAAAACTGCGAGCTTTGTGCGATGCTTACGATGTGAACCTGATTGCGGACGAAATTGCCGCCGGTTACGGCAGGACGGGGAAATTGTTCGCCTGTGAACATGGGGCGATCAGCCCCGATTTCATGTGCCTTTCAAAAGGCCTGACAGGCGGCTTCCTTCCCATGGCGATTACTGTCACCACGGACGAAATCTACCAGGCATTTTACGCAGATTTCAACGACAACAAAGCGTTTGTCCACAGCACGACCTACAGTGGAAATCCCATGGCCTGCGCTGCGGCCGTGGAGGTCCTGAACATTTTGCAGGAGGACAGTGTGTTGGAAAAAACAGAGGCAAGGTATCTGAACCGGCGATTGCAGGAAGCGCTGGGAAACCACAACAACGTGGGGGAAATCAGGAGCATTGGCCTGATCAATGCGATGGAGCTGGTAGAGGATCCCCGTTCGAAGCGGGCATTCGACAGCAGGAAGCGAGTGGGATACCAGGTATATCAGGAGGCCATGAAGCGAGGGCTGTTGCTGCGACCCATGGGCGATGTGCCTTATTTCAACCCGCCGCTGAACATTACCAGGGAGGAAATTGACAAGGCCGTGGAAATCTGTGCGGAAAGCATCGAGGCGGTGCTGGGAGCATAAAGGGGACGGCGCAGGAAAATCGATGGAATCGCCAAACCCATGGAACCACAGAAGCCTTGCAAACAATGCGCACAGGGCTGAAAATGGCATTCGGTTGTCGTGCCATTTGCGCATAACCCGGAAATGGGCGTACACGAACAACAACAAACAGCAAACGACAAACGACAAACGACCGAAGCTGGGCTGCCGGATTCAGGTTTCCGCCAGTTCGCTTCGGCTGTTTGTTTTCTCGTCCGCAGAGAAACATTGCGAGTTCTTTGAAACGCCGCTGTTTCTTCTTGCTTTCTTTTTCCTTATTGCAGGTTGAACTGCGCAGGCTATTGCAGATTGAACTGTGCGGGCTGGGTTTTGGCCGGGTCGAAAGATTGGCCTCCCGGACTGGACAAATCAAAGTAAATCCTGGAATAGGGGGTCGTCCCCCAGTTTTTCTGTGAACCGGTGTCCTGGATTTTGTTGAAGGCCTCCCGAAACATGGTGTTGTGGGCCTCTTCCCGCTCCAGGAGAAATTCAATGGTTTCCCGCACTCCGGAATCATCCGCCTGGCGGTAGAGGTATTCGTAGACCACCTTGGCTCGTTGTTCCCCGGCAATGTCGGAAAGCAAGTCAGCCGCCAAATCGCCGGTTTCATTTACATAAGCGGCTGTCCACAGGTACCCGCTGGCATTGGCAAGCATAGGGGTCAGGCCGGAGAGCACATGGGCTTCTACGGTTCCCACGGTTGCGTTTTTTCCATCCAGGTCGTGGCCGTTGAGCATGTTGACCGTTGCGCTGACCATTTCCAGATGGCACAGTTCCTCTGCGGCGATGTCCAGAAAAAGGTCCTTGATTTCCTGATCTTTGATGCGCATGCTTTGAGAAAGATATTGCAGTGCGCTTTTCAGCTCTCCCTGGGGTCCGCCAAGCTGCTCCTGCATGAGAGACGCAAACTTGGGGTTCGGACGATCCACCCTGACCGGATGAAGGTATTTCTTTTCATGTTTGAACATAACGGTTTCTCCTTTTTTCTTAATATGGGAAATGTGGATGGAATCGATGCTGACGGAGCTTCCAGGCAAGCTTGTTCCAGGGGGCTGATCCTGGCGGTCGGCATCTGGAAACGGGCATCTTCGATTCCACCATTCCCACTTTTTTTAGTTTGCCTGGAAAAAGGAGAAATTATCAGGCGAAAAGACGTTTTTTCGTGTATAATGTTGTCATGAATGGAAGAAAGGAAAGAGGGAGGGCGTAACATGGTAATCGCGGTAATTGACGGACAGGGCGGCGGCATCGGCAAAGCCCTGGTGGAAAAAATCAAGGCGGCCATGCCGGATATCCATATCATGGCGCTGGGCACAAACGCAGTTGCCACAGGCCAGATGCTGAGAGCCGGGGCAGACGATGGGGCCACGGGGGAAAATGCCATCATTTACAACGTGCGGCATGTGGATGTAGTGGTGGGGGTCATCGGCATCCTCAACGCCAATTCCATGATGGGAGAACTCAGCCCAGCCATGACTGCGGCAATCGGAGACAGCCATGCTTATAAAGTGCTTCTGCCAGTCAATCGGTGCGGCATCCATGTGGTGAGCGTGGAAGATGTTCCTCTTGGAAAGCATGTGGAGCATGCGGTTGCGGCCATCAAAGCGTATTTGCAAAACAGGGAAGGCTAGTATAGCATCTGGTTAATTTGGGAACGTTATATGCGGCTTAATCATTCAAGCGATAGCCCCTCAATGGCTATCCCTCAAGTTCAGACATTTCAGCAGCGGCCTATGGTGTCGTTGTAATCGTCAGTGAAAACGGAATGCCGTGGTTATAAATAATCTGGCGATACAGCGAATTGATAGAGGGCTCCTACAGTAATAACTTTCATCGAATTTGAAAAAAGCATTGCAATCCGATATACATTGAGCCATAATGTTTGATAGAAAGGTGGTGCTTATCATGGCAATCAAGAGTGCAAATGTAATGGCTCGTGTAGAACCGGATCTGAAAGCGGAAGCTGAGGGGATTATGGCGCAGCTGGGGCTTTCAGCATCAACCGTTATCAACACCCTATATCGGCAGATCGTCCTATGCAGGGGAATCCCGTACTCCCTTACTATCCCCAGGACAATTCCAATAAGGGAAAGCATGACGAAGGAAGAATTTGATGATATGATGTCTATCGGTCTTGCCCAGGCAAAAGCCAAGCAGGGCATGGATGTGGACGATGCGTTTCAAAAGATAAGGGAGAGCATCT
>CAZVBL010000008.1:9568-23636 GCA_964625475.1 uncultured Zhenpiania sp.
TGTTAGCACTCAATTGAGGTGAGTGCTAAAAAAGTTCTTTACTTTTTGTCTCCGCAGGGTTACAATGAACGTGTAAGAAAAAAACAACCAGTTCAGACTAGTATAGCGTTTTCCGTCCAGTTGATTTGGGAACGTTATACTGGATGGGGAATCGTTTGAATCGCACGGATTCCGCTCACCAGCGCCTCCTGCGTTTTCATTGGATTCCCAGCGAAGCCACGGAGGTGAACGTTCATGAATTTAGAAAAATACACGCAAAACGCCCAAGGCGCCATCATGGATTGCCAGAACATCGCCATAGAGGAAGGACATCAACAGCTTGACGGAGAACATCTGCACCTTGCGCTCATCATGCAGCAGGACGGGTTGATTCCAAAGCTCCTCAAGTTCATGGAGATCAACGTTGGGGCAGTGATTGGAGATTTAGAGGAAGAAATGGAAAAGCTTCCAAAAGTGACAGGTGGAGCGGACAACATGTATTCCTCCAGGCGGCTTTCCCAGCTTCTGATGAAAGCGGAAAAGCTGGCCGATGAATTTAAAGACGAGTATGTGAGCGTAGAGCATATGTACCTGGCGCTCCTGGAAGAAAAGGGTTCCCCGTCTTCCAAGATTTTCAAAAAATATGGCATCACGAAGAATCGGTTCCTGGAAGCCCTGGAAAAAGTCAGGGGCAACCAGCGGGTCACAAGCCAGAATCCGGAGGACAACTACGATGCGCTGAACAAATACGGTCGCGATTTGGTAGAAATGGCCAAGGAAGGAAAGCTGGATCCGGTCATCGGCAGGGACGGCGAAATTCGCCATACGATTCAGATCCTTTCCAGAAGGACGAAGAACAACCCGGTGCTCATCGGCGAACCAGGCGTAGGAAAAACGGCTGTAGTAGAAGGGCTGGCACAGCGCATCCTGAACGGTGACGTGCCGGAAGGGCTGAAGGACAAGACTATCTTTGCCCTGGACATGGGCGCCCTGATCGCTGGAGCCAAATTCAGGGGAGAATTTGAAGAACGCCTCAAGGCGGTCTTAAACGAAATTGAAAAATCCGATGGCAGAATCATCCTGTTCATCGATGAAATCCACAATATCGTGGGCGCAGGAAAGACGGAAGGCGCAATGGATGCGGGAAACCTGCTGAAGCCGAAGCTGGCAAGGGGCGAGTTGCACTGCATTGGAGCCACCACCTTGGACGAATACCGCAAGTACATCGAAAAGGATGCTGCCCTGGAACGGCGTTTCCAGAAGGTGATGGTGGATCAGCCTACCGTGGAAGACACGATTTCCATTTTGCGGGGCCTCAAAGAGCGGTTTGAAATTCATCACGGCGTTCGGATTACGGACAATGCCCTGATCGCCTGTGCGACCCTTTCCGATCGCTATATCACAGATCGGTTCCTGCCGGACAAGGCCATCGACCTGATGGACGAGGCCGCATCCAAAATCCGTACGGAAATCGACAGCATGCCTGCGGAGCTAGATGAGATTTCCAGAAAAATCATGCAGCTGGAAATTGAAAAGCAAGCCCTCAGCAAGGAAACAGACCATGCATCCCAGGCCAGGATGACGCATTTGGACAAAGAGTTGTCTCAGCTGAAAGAGGAAAGCGCAAGCATGCGCGCCCAGTGGGAAAACGAAAAGAAGGCCATTACGGAAGCCAAAAGCACCAAGCAGCAGATTGAGGAAGTCAAGCTGCAGATTGAAGAGGCAGAGAGAAACTACGATTTGGAAAAGCTTGCCCAATTAAAATATGGGACGCTTCCAGATCTGGAAAAGAAATTAGAGAATGAAAAGGAACTCGCAGACGGAGCCAAGGAAAACCGTCTGCTGAAGGAAGAAGTAGGCGAAGAGGAAATTGCCGAAGTCGTTGCCGGATGGACGGGAATCCCGGTGAGCAGGCTGGTGGAATCGGAGCGGGAAAAGCTGCTGCGCCTGCCGGAGATCCTCCACAGGCGGGTCATCGGACAGGAAACGGCCGTGGATGCGGTGGCGGAGGCCGTTTTGCGAGCCAGGGCCGGACTGAAAGCGGAAAACAGACCCATCGGCTCCTTCATCTTCCTGGGACCTACGGGCGTGGGCAAAACGGAGCTGGCAAAAGCTCTGTCCGAGGCCATGTTCGATTCGGAGCGCAACATGGTGCGCATCGACATGTCCGAATACATGGAAAAGCATTCCGTTTCCCGTTTGGTAGGTGCGCCTCCGGGGTACGTTGGCTACGATGAAGGAGGCCAGTTGACCGAGGCAGTCAGGAGAAAACCCTACAGCGTCATTCTCTTTGACGAAATCGAAAAAGCGCACCCCGATGTGTTCAACATTTTGCTCCAGCTTTTGGACGATGGGCGGCTGACAGATAATCAGGGAAGGACCGTGGACTTTAAAAATACCATTGTCATCATGACTTCCAACATCGGAAGCCAGTACCTGATCGATGGCATCAAAGCGGATGGAACGGTGGACGATGCTGTCAGGCAGCAGGTGGAGGATGAGACAAAGAACTATTTTCGACCGGAATTCCTTAACAGGGTGGATGACATCGTTGTTTTCTCGCCGCTGACGGAAAGCCAGATCGGCAGGATCATAGAGCTGTCCATGACAGACATCGAAAAGCGGCTGGAAAGCAGGAACATCGGCTTGTCCCTCAAGGACGAAACGAAGACCTTCATTGCCAGGGAAGCCTACACGCCAGCCTACGGCGCAAGGCCAGTAAAGCGGTATTTGCAGAAAAACGTGGAAACCCAACTGGCAGGCGAAATCATCCGAGGCAATGTGAAGGACGGCGACAAAGTGGAAATCGGGACGGATGGCGAGAAGCTGCTGTTCCAGGTGCAATAGAATAGAAAAATCAATGAAAGCCCTGGCCGGACAATTGCCAGGGCTTTTTCAGCGGTGCGGGACATGGGTGGCGGATGCTATGGCCTGCGACCCCTGCGTCCATCCTCCCCATGGCTCGCATGCCCCTGCGTTGGAGCCGCTTTCTTTTTTGGGTCCTATCTATTTACACCATGGGGGTTCAGACAGGACGATTTGTTGAATCACAATTGACGAAATGGCTGTCCTATGATATACCAGAACTATGCTTTCGGTTTCCTGTAAGGGGAATCGCAAAAATTGTGCATGAGAACCGTGGATGCATCCAACGAACGATTGCAAGCTTTTCAGGGTTCCATGATCCCAAACCCGACACCGGCAGCAGGAGGAACAGACGATGAACGAGCAACAGATACGAAAAGTGACAAGCGACCGTTTTTTTGCAAGGGGAAAAGCTTTATACAGGCGACATGCCGTCTTTGACATGCTGGTGGACGAGTTTGACGGCGAACATCAGGTTTCAGCCAGCATCATCGGCGACAGCGGCACGGAATACGACATGGAACTGACGATCGAAAACGATGAAATCACGTCCTATTGGTGCGATTGCCCTGCTGCCATGGAATATGGGCACATGTGCAAGCACTGCGTGGCTCTCGCCCTGGAATACCAGGAAAAGCAAAATGGGCTGGGGTTCCACTTTCCAAAGCGCGCCACAAGAACCGCACCGACCTTGAAGGAATTGATGTACACCTGTTCCATGGAGCAGCAGGCGCAGTACATGCAGGCGGAGCTGACGGGGCGCATCGAACTGGAACCGACATTGTTCAGGCGTTATGCGGGCTGGGAAGTGGAATTTCGCATTGGCAGCGACCGAAAATACATCATCAAGGATATTTACGCTTTCGTAGATGCCATGCTGGGAAAGGAAAAGGTGGAATATGGAAAATACCTGTCCTTTATCCACGAGCGGAGCGCATTTACCAAGGAAAGCGCAAAGATCGCAGACTTCCTCATCCAGTGCGTGGCGACCAGGAGGACGGTGGCATACGCCCAAAACCGCAGTTCCTATTTTTACGGTTACGGGGAGCAAAAGGCCAGAGCCATGCTCCTGACCCCGGAAGAACTGGCCAAATTTTTCGACATCTGCGTAGAAACAGGGTGCAGGATGGATGTCTCCGCCAGGAAATCCTTCCTGAAAGTGGAGAAACAGGATCCTCCGCTGCAAACAAGCCTGAAGGCGAAAAAGGATGGGGAAGGCTATGAGCTGCGGATTTCCGGCTTCACGGCCATCCCCGGCAAAGCGCATCTTTATGTTTTGCATCGGGACACGGCCTATCAATGTTCGGAAGACTTTAGAGCCAACATGGAGAATTTCTGCACCAGCGTTGGAGCGGAAACCAAGGATGGCATAGACGCTTCCTACCAGATCGTGCAGCAGGACATGACCACCTTTTGCGTCAGCCTTTATCCCAGGCTAGCGCAATATACGGATTTCCATACAGAGGAAGATTTGAACCAGTTCCTGCCGGAGGCCTGTACAATCCATATTTACCTGGACAAAAACGATGAAAAAGTCACTTGCAGGCTGGAAAGCGCATATGGCGAGAAAACCCACAACCTGCTGGAACACCTGGAAACCGCCGACTTGTACCGGGATATGCTGGCGGAGGGACGAGCCAGGCAGGTTGCCCAGGTGTATTTCCCTGAGATGGATGGCACAAAAAGCCTTTGGTTTCCCGAAAGCCAGGATGATTTGATGTACCAACTCATTTCCACAGGCATTTCACAGCTTGCCGAAACGGGGGAAGTTTATGTGTCCGATGCTTTGAGCCAGGTTTCCATCCGTAAGGTTCCGGCAGCTGGGGTCAGTGTGGCTTTGAACGGCGGCCTTTTGGACTTGCAGATTTTGTCCGGGGAATTGTCCCATGAGGAATTGGAGGCGGTTTTATCCTCTTATCGGCTCCGCAGGAAATACCACCGACTGAAGGGTGGGGATTTTCTTGCGCTGGAGGGAAGCGCGTTGGAGACCATTTCCGAACTGACGGAAGGCTTGGAATTGTCGGCAAAATCCCTGAAAACCGGGAAGGCGCAGGTTCCCAGGTATCGCTCCCTTTATGTGGATCAGGTCTTGAAGGAAAGCAGCGACCTGGACATCCATCGGTCATCTGCATACAAGGAGCTGGTGCGGAGCATGAAAGCCGTAGAGGACAGCGATTTCGAGGTGCCGGAGCATCTGAGCGGAGTCCTGCGGCGATACCAGAAAGATGGGTATCGATGGCTCATGACCCTGGCGACGTTAGGGTTTGGCGGCATCCTGGCAGACGACATGGGATTGGGCAAAAGCCTGCAGATGCTCACGTTCCTCTATGCCAGGATCCAGCAGGAAAACCCCAGCCCAAGCCTGCTGGTTTGTCCTGCGTCCTTAGTCTATAACTGGCAGGGGGAAGTGGAAAAATTCGTGCCGCAGCTGAACGTCCTGCTGGTGACGGGAACGGCAGCGGAGCGGCGGGAAAAGCTGCAAACCTGCAAGGACTACCATCTGTTGGTGACTTCTTACGATTTGCTCAAGCGAGATGTGGAAAGCTATCGGGATCTGGACTTTGACTGCCAGATACTGGACGAAGCGCAAAACATCAAGAACCCGACTACAAAAGCCGCCAAGGCGGTCAAGGCGATCAAAGCCCAATATCGCTTTGCCCTCACCGGCACGCCCATTGAGAACCGCCTCAGCGAATTGTGGAGCATCTTCGATTTTCTCATGCCGGGTATTTTGGGAAGCTACAGATCCTTCCGCAGCAAATATGAAATCCCCATCGTCCAGAAAGAGGATGAAATCACGACAAAACGCCTGCAGCGGATGGTTCGGCCTTTTCTCCTGCGGAGACTGAAAACCGATGTGCTGAAGGAACTGCCCGAAAAGTCGGAAACCGTCATCTATTCCAGGCTGGAAGGGGAACAGCAGGATCTTTACAGCGCCAATGCCCAAAAACTGCTGGAATCCATCAAGAATACGGCGCCCCAGGCCATGGGTACGGAAAAAATCAAAATCCTCGCCGGACTTACCAGGTTGCGGCAGCTTTGTTGCGATCCCCATTTGTTGTATGAGGATTACAAGGGAGCTTCGGCCAAGCTGGAAACCTGCATGGAGGTGGTTCGTACTGCGATTTCCGGCGGACACAAAATCCTGTTGTTTTCTCAATTCACTTCCATGTTGGAGTTGATAGCGGCCAGACTGAAAAAGGAAAAGATCGAAAGCCACATGTTGACAGGTGCGACTTCCAAGGAAAAGCGGGCAGAGCTGGTGAAAGCGTTTCACGAAGATGGAGTGCCGGTTTTCCTCATTTCCCTCAAGGCAGGAGGCACCGGCCTGAATTTGACGGCAGCTTCCATCGTGATCCATTTTGACCCCTGGTGGAACCTGGCAGCCCAAAATCAGGCCACCGACAGGGCGCACCGCATTGGACAGGACAAGGAAGTGACGGTGTACAAGCTGATCGCAAAGAACACCATTGAGGAAAAAATCCAAAAATTGCAGGAAACAAAGGCGCAGCTTTCCCAGAAAATCATGACCGAGGGAACCATGGCCGTTTCCCAACTCACCCAGGAAGACTTCATCGAATTGCTGCGTTAGCATAAGGCATTGAACGGCATGTTCTATGCCGGGCATGAATGTATGCAAGGGGCATTGGGAGGCGTTGGGGGGGACATCGTTTCGGTTCTTTGCGCGCTTCCTCTTTCCTGACATCTTCCATTCCCAATCTTTATAAGATGGATTTTCCAAGTTCATAGGCATCTTGAAGTTCGGGCTTGCCCTCAATGTCGCCTACATTGCCATTGCCTCCGGCGAGGACATGACCCAGGTTTTTCCAACGAAGATGCTCCATCAGGTGGTCGTAGTAGGTCAACACGTCCTCAAAGCCATGTCCCTCCGCCGCCATCAAAAGCGCGCTTGCCCTGTTGTGCCCACGGAGAAGATTCCCATCGCCTTCTTCCAGAGCAAACAGGCGGTCAATGGCCGTCCTGATCTGCCCGCTCATGTTCCAATAGTACAGCGGGGTAGCCAGCACGATCACATCGCTGTCCTTAACAGCCGGATAAATTTTTTCCATGTCATCATGCTGGACGCAGGGACAATCCCTGCTGCTGTGCCCTCCGAAACAGCCCTTGCAACCGTGGATGTCCATGTCGTTCAGGAAGAATGCCGTCACAGTATTTCCGCTGCTCTTTGCACCCTCGGTGAACTTCTTTACCAATGCGGATGTATTCCCCCTTCTTCGGGGACTGCCGTTCAACATTACGATATTTTTGTTCATTATTATGTCTCCTTTCGTTACGTCTCCTTCCATGCCGGATTACTTCTTCATCAGCCCAGCTCCGCTCATATAGGTCGGCATGGGAAACAGGCAGGGTTTCACGCCTAAATTCTTTGTCATATGAAAGACTCCTTTCCATGTTGCGGGATTGATTTTTCCGCTGTTTATATTATAATTGTAGCGAGAATGAAATAAAAAACAAGTACGCACATTAAAGTGCGATACTTACATCAAGTTAATATACTTACCAAAAGGAGAGTGTAAAATATGAGCTTGGAATGCATTAAGGATGCCAACCTGGAAGAAACGGGCTTTCACTACACGATGTCGCTGATTCAGGGCAAGTACAAGATGTTTATCCTGTATGCGCTGATGGATTTTGAAGTCGTTCGGTTTAATGAACTGAAAAAATACATTGAAACGATTTCCTACAAAACGCTAAGCTCTACGCTGAAGGAACTAGAAGCTGACGGGCTTGTTCATCGGGAGGAATACCCGCAGATTCCGCCAAAGGTTGAATATAGCCTAACAGAGAGGGGAAAGTCCCTGATACCGATTCTCGATCAGATGTGCGAATGGGGAGAAAAGAATCGGCGGTAACGCAAAATCCCTTCATCCAAATTCTCTGCTTCTTCACAATTGATTCACGCAAAAAAGACAAACTACTCACATAACCGAACCTGTTCCTTTGTAAAATAAAATCATCGGGAATTGCCCGAAACAACCTTGGAAAAATGGGTCGGCAGGGCATGGATGGATCGTTCCTGAAATCGGAAAAGCCGGAAAGGAAAAGGTAGATATCGTGGGGAAAGCATTGTTTCAAAAGCTTAAAAAAAAGCCAGACAGCACATCGATGGGGATGGCCATCAGGGCAAAGGCAGGGGGACTGAAACGTTTTTTGCTGCGGCGGCGCAGGAAAAGGACTTATGTGGCGGTTGCGCTTGCAGTCATTCTCGTGGCTGGAATCGGAGAATTTACCTTCATGAAAGTACAGGGCAAAAGTGCGGATGCCGAGGATTCAGTGCAATCGGCAACCGCTGAAACAGGCACTATCAGCACGACAGTCACAGGAACGGGAACGGTTGCGGCCGGTGACACGACAGATGTCTCCGTCTTAGATGGCGTGACCATCAAGAACGTATATGTAGAGAGCGGAGATACGGTGAAAAAAGGGCAAAAACTGGCCACTGTGGACAAAGCTTCGGTAGCCAGCGCCCTTCTGGATGTGAGAGAGCGCATCGATGATGTAGAAGGCGAAATCGATGATATTTCCGGGGACATCAGCGATGAGGACAGCGAGGCGTATCTGACTTATGAGGTTTTGCACAGCGAATTGTCAGAACTGAAAGCCGCCAAAAAAAGTCTGACGAAGATGCTGAAATCGGGCAAGATTACGTCCCCCGATGATGGAATCGTCAGTGAGGTGGCAACGTCATCGACCGGCGCCGATGCGTCCCAGCAGACCACGGAAGCGGATGAGGCTTCCACGTCCGCTGATTCATCCACGGCGCTTACGCAATTGAGCACAAAGAAAAGCAGTTATCAAATCGTGCCCCTGTCCACATCGGCGGATTCAGAAGATGCGGATGCTGATTTGACCCCCATTGAAAGCTGCAGTCTGACTGTGGCAGCACCGGAAACGGGCACTGTGCCGCAGAGCACCCTGAGTTTGGGGCCGGAATGCACCGGCACCATTTCCTGGAACTGTTCCACCGAGACGTTTCAGGCGGACACAGTGTATACAGCTACGATTGAATTGGTTGCCGCAGATGGATATGCCTTTTCGGACAGCATCATCCCAAAGGTGACCAATGCGACGGTCGCTTACCAGGTCATCGAGGACAGCAACGGAAAGAGCACGCTTTTGATCCAGGCAAAGTTTGCGAAAACGGCTGCTGCGGAAACGAGCAGCCAGGAACAAACGGATCAAACGAAACAGTCAGAAACAACGACCACAGAGAAACAAAGCAGCAGCGCGGCTGGAAAGACGGATGGAAGCGGAAGCCAGGCTGCGAGTGCCGCAGGAAACGCTTCCGATAGCAGTGCGTTGAGCAAGGCGAGCAGCGGCGCAAGCGGCGGCAGCGCATCGACAGGGGGGAGTGCGTCCAGCAGCCTCTCCGGCAGTTCTGGCGCATCGTCCGGCAGTTCCAGCGCATCGTCCGATAGTTCGGATAGTTCCGGGGATTCCTCCAGCTTGGATGAGACAACGGTTTTCAGCATTGCGTCAGGGGACACGGTGAGCATTGCCATCAGCGTGGATGAGTTGGATATCCTTTCCCTCGAAGAGGGGCAGGCTGCAGCGATCACCTTGGATGCCCTTGAGGAACAGCAGTTCGAAGGATCCATCGCCAACATCAGCAGAGTGGCGTCAGAAAGCAGCGGAAGCGTCAAATATACGGCAGAAATCGAAACAAAAAAGACAGATGACATGCTGATCGGGATGAGCGCATCCGCAGTCATCAAGGTGGAAGAGGCTCAGGACGTAGTTCTGATCCCTACGGACGCATTACAGGAGCGGGGCAACAGATCGTTCGTTTATACGGAAAAAGACAGCGATGGAAACTTGTCCGGGGAGACTGAGGTATCAACAGGATTGTCCGATGGCTCCAATGTGGAAATCACCAGCGGTATCGAGGAAGGAACCACCGTCTATTATCTGAAATCGGGGGATGGGGATTCCCAGGACTCCGACTCCAATCCTGAAATGAATGGACCAGGAGGCTTTGGTGGAGAACGGCCATCAGGAGACATGCCGCAGGGCATGGGCTCAGGCGGTGACAGACAAGGAGGCATGGGAGGAGGCGGTCAGCAATGATCGTGTTTGACCAGGTATCGAGGGTTTACCAGGTAGGGGATTCCCAGGTGCATGCGTTGGATCAGGCCAGCATGCGCATTAGAAAAGGGGAGTTCGTCAGCATCATTGGGCCTTCAGGCAGCGGCAAATCCACCATGATGAACATCATCGGCTGCCTGGACACTGCGGATTCCGGAACATATATCCTGGATGGACAGGAAATCGGGAAATACTCGGAGAAGGAACTTGCGCAGATTCGCAACAAGAAGATCGGATTCGTGTTCCAGAGCTTCAATCTCATCAGCACCATGACGGCAGAGGAAAACGTGGAACTTCCGCTCATTTACCAGAGGATACCGAAAAAAGAGCGAAGGGACATGGTTCAGGACGCACTTGACAGAGTTCATTTGTCGGGCAGGGCAAAACACAAGCCAAACGAAATGTCCGGCGGCCAGCAGCAGAGAGTCGCAGTAGCCAGAGCCATTGCAACGAAGCCCTCATTGCTTCTTGCCGATGAGCCAACGGGAAACCTGGATTCCAAGACAGGGCAGGAGATCATGGAAATCCTCCACACCCTTCACGGACAGGGGAACACTATCGTATTGATTACCCACGATGAATCCATCGCTTGCCAGGCGGGCAGAAGCATCCATATTTTTGATGGAAAGATCCAGGAGGAGGGGACATGATCGCGCAATCGATGAAAATGGCGTGGAAATCCATCCTGTCAAACAAGCTGCGTTCTGTCCTGACGATGCTGGGCATCATTATCGGCGTTTTGTCGCTGGTGGTGTTGGTGTCCCTCGTGAGCAACACGACAAGCTCGGTTTCCGACCAGATTTCCAGCATGGGAGCCAATACCCTTACGGTCATGATCCAGGACGACAAAGGGAATCCCATGAAGCTGGATGATGTGAACCTGCTGATGGACGATGAAGAAATTTTTGAAACAGCGCCTACGGCGCAATCGTCCGTTTCTGCGTCCAGCACCTATTCAGAGGAAGATGCCACGCTTTATGGAACGACGGGCGCCTATTGCAACATACAGGAGCTTGAACTTTACGCCGGGCGTTTTCTCAAAAGCCCGGATGTCGAAAATCATACGAACGTGGCCGTAATCAACGCGGGGCTTGCGACAAACGTCATGGGGAGAATGAATGTGGTCGGGGAGACCATCGAACTCGATGGCATGCAGTACCAGATTGTCGGTGTGCTGGCGGCGGATGACAGCGACTCCACCACAACGGAAAATTACGAGGCTTATATTCCCTACACATCGCTGGTGAGAATGTCGGACTCCGTCACTTCCCAGATCACCACGTTCTGTGCTTCCGCTGTCAGCGAGGATGACATGGATGCGGCGGAGGCCACGTTGAAAAAGGCCATGCTGCAGCGTTTCGCAAACGATGAAGACGCATTTACCATCATCAACCAGTCCACGGTCATGGAAACCATGGAAAGCGTAACCAACATGATGGCGTTGTTGCTGGGCGGCATTGCCGCAATTTCACTGTTGGTTGGGGGAATCGGCATCATGAACATCATGCTGGTATCCGTCAGCGAGAGAACCCATGAAATCGGAATCCGCAAGGCCATCGGCGCAGGCCGGGGAAGCATCATGCTGCAGTTTCTGATCGAGGCGTTGGCGGTGAGCCTGATGGGGTGCGCCATCGGGATCCTGCTTTCTTTTGTAGCGGTGGCCATCATTTCGCAGATTGCCGGAGAGGACGCCAGCTACCATGTGTCCATCGGGGTCGTGTGGATTGCGATACTCTTTTCGGCGGGAATTGGCGTGGCGTTCGGAATTTATCCGGCCAACAAAGCGGCGAAGAAAAAACCGATCGATGCGCTTCGGTATACCGGGTAACGGATGGAATGCGCTGGCGTGTCTGCGTGTCAATGGCGCAGTGTGCAGGCGTGCAGATTTGCGATGCAAAGGGAAACAAAAATGAAGCTGCGTTTCCTGTTTGGGAAATGGATTTCATCGGCCTGCCGCCGCAGCTTTGGCGCAGGGCGATATAAGATAGAATACAAGGAGGATGTGCAATGAAAAATATGAAAAAGCTGTTTTCCGTTCTGCTTGTCGTGATGGTGGCATCGATGCTCCTTTACGGCTGCGGACAGTCCACCGATGAAAATGCGGAGAGCCAGGGAACGGACGGGGATACCACGGCAGTCCAGGTTGCTGCCATTGATGGAAACACCCTTACTGTGACTGTGGGCGAACTGAACGAACCATCACAGGTTAGTCCATCGCAGGTCAGCGATGGGGACGGCAATGCAAAGGGCGGGCCACAAGGAGCCGATCCAGGCGACAAACCGGATGTAAGCGATTCGGAGAAGGATCCAGGCGACAGGCCGGAAGGCATGCCATCGGAAGTAAGCAACTCAGAGAACAGGCCAGAGGATATGCCGGAGGGCACTCCAGGCGAAGGCGGACGGGGCGGCGGCCCAAATGGATTTTTCACAGCAGGCCAGGAGAGCATCCAAATCACGTTGACGGACGCAACGAAAATCACCATTGCCTCACAGGGGAAAGAAACCGAGGGGACGGCTGAGGATATTTCCCAGGGCGATGTCCTCCTTGTGACTTTGGATGATGAGAACCAGGCTCTTACGGTTTCCATACAAAGCATGGAACCAAGGGGCGATGGATCTGGCGGCAGACCCGGCAACGCAGATGAGCAAGAAGGCAGCGATGTCTAAACGGTGGAATCGAGCCATCTGCGAGAGCCACTCACAACCAGCACCGATGGATTCAGGATTCCCCCGAAAAAGCCCCTTCTGGAATGTTTCCCAGAAGGGGCTTTTTAAGAATCTGTTCGGATTGTCCCGATGCGCCCAGGAATCGGTGAGCCAACCAGAACTGGGCTTCCCGGGAGATGCGGATTTCAGGAATCGTGAACTTGAGGAACTGCAACCTTGAGGAACCGCAGCCTTCAGGAACCCTCCATGAGCGGCCTGGGCAAGTTGCCCCTTTCCGCAACCCTTATTTTTTCGATTCCGTTTTCGATTCCGCAGGTTTTGGGGCAGGCTTTTGCGGCTGGTCGGACGAATCCTTTGCGATCTCCGTCAGGGCGCTTGCAAGACCTGCGATTCCCTGGATTTCCGAAGGAATGATGATCTTGGTGGATTTTCCATCGGCTGCTGCCTGGAATGCGTCCAGGCTTTTGATGGTCAGAACCTCCTGCGTTGGCTCTGCTTCCGACAACATGCGCAGCCCATCGGCCGTTGCCTGTTGTACCATGCGAATGGCTTCTGCTTCACCTTCTGCGGATTTGATGGCCGACTGCTTGGCTGCTTCGGCTTCGAGAATGACGGCTTCTTTGTTGCCTTCCGCAATGAGGATGGCAGATTTCTTTTCCCCTTCTGCCCGCAGGATGGCTTCCCGCCGTTCTCGCTCTGCGCGCATCTGCTTTTCCATCGCCATCTGGATATCCTTTGGCGGCGTGATGTTTTTCACTTCCACGCGGTTGATTTTGATGCCCCAGGCATCGGTCGCTTCGTCCAGCACCAGGCGGATTTTGGAATTGATGTGTTCCCGGCTGGTCAGGGTTCCATCCAGTTCCAATTCACCGATGATGTTTCGCAGGGTAGTCGCCGTCAGGTTTTCGATGGCGGCCATTGGATTTTCCACGCCATAAGCGTAGAGCTTCGGATCCGTGATTTGAAAGTAAACGACCGTGTCGATTTCGATGGTTACGTTGTCCTTGGTGATCACGGGCTGGGGCGGAAAGTCGATGACATGCTCTTTCAAAGAAATCTTTTTGGCTACTTTGTCGATGAGAGGTATCTTGAAATGCAGCCCCACCTGCCAGGTGCAGTGATAAGCCCCGAGGCGTTCCACCACATAAGCATGAGCCTGCGGTACGATTCGGATGTTGGTTACGATAAGCCAGATAACCAGAATGATTAAGATTATCAATGGAACGATCGTCAGCATTTTGTTCTCCTTCCTACTAACAATATATTCATGGTTCATATTCCTTACGGCCAGTAAGGCATTACCCATCTTGTTGCTCAAGCCATATCATGATGGGGCAATCGGCATGTCGTCTTTCTTTCTAACATAGATATTATATGCGTATGCATGATTTTGCGGGCAGCATCCTCTGCGGCTTTTCCAGAATGCGGCGATGCCTGCCGCCGCAAGAAA
>CAZVBL010000008.1:23736-38209 GCA_964625475.1 uncultured Zhenpiania sp.
GAAACCGATTTTTGGCTTTGCAGCCATCCCCGCCCTTCTGTGGGTATTGCTAAACTTGTTGAAACGATTAACTTCACACCCGCAGGCGGCAGGTGGAGCTCCTGACCCTGGTGTTGCTAAACTGTTGAAACGATTAGCTTCACACCCTCCACGCCATCGATTTTTACGATGCTGCCCCTTTCGATGGTGGATTGTTCATCCCTGGCGACTGCGGACCAGACCAGCCCATCGACTTTGGCCTGGCCTGCACAGAAAGGCCGGATCGTTTCTGTGACAAGGGCTTCCCGTCCAGCCAATGCGTCCACGTTTGTCCGTTCCTTGCCGACTTTCAGCTTCTTGATGGCAATGGGGCGGGTGAAATAGATGAGCAGAGCGGAAACCACCAAAAATAGTCCTACCTGTACAAGTGAGGAAAGACCCATCATGGCAGCGATGGCTGCGGCGATGGCTCCCCCGGCAAACCAGATGCTGGTCAGACCCATGGTGAGTGCTTCGATGACTGCGCACAGAGCAGCGACAATCAGCCAGATGACAGCAACGCTCAACGTGATTCCAAAGATCGTCATAAAGCAATTCCCCCTTCTTTTGCATATACACAAAAATACGTCCGTCATGCCCATTGTACCACAAAGGCGGTGCTATTTACACCGCCTTTTTTTGGAACCGTCAATATGGCGTTCCATGGCTTCCGCTCCAGCCTCCGGGTCTTTTTCCGTGAAGGCTTTGAAAATCAACCGATGCTCTTCCAAAATCTCTGTCAGGTAGCGTCCTGTGTCCATGTTCTCCTGCGGCCAATATTTGAAATACGTCTGATAGGAAACAAGGTGCTGGCACAGCATTCGGTTGTGGGAGGCTTCATAGATGATATGGTGGAATCCTGCGTTGATGGTGAGCATTTTGTCCACATCGTTTCGCAGGGTATAAAATTCCATGAACTCAAAGGTTTCCTCCAGGGCATCCATTTCTTCATCCGTGATCCGCTGGATGGCCCATTTGACCGCTTGGATTTCATAAATCTTGCGAAGCTGGAACATGTCCTCGAAATCCTGTTGGGAAAGGCCGATCACAAAGGCTCCCCGGTTGAGGATGTTCTCTACCAATCCTTCTGTCTCCAGCTGTCTGAGGGCTTCTCGCACTGGCGTGCGACTGACCTTGTACTCTGCGCAGATGGCCTGTTCCGTCAGTTTCTGGCCGGGTTTCAGCTTTTCGGTCAGAATGTCCCGCTGCAGCTGGGAAAACAAGCTGCTGGAAATGGGCACGTTTGATTTTGGGGCGTCGGAATGTTTGTATAATACCATTTTGCGGTTCTCACTTTCTTTTACGCAAGATGGTCGATGACGAACCTGGTAAAATCATCAGTGGAATTGCCCTTGTCGTTGGAAGTCATGTGCAGGCCTTCCAAAGCGGCATCCAGCGCATTGTCCAGCGCAGCCGCCTGATCCATGTATCCGATGTGCCGCAGCATCATGGACGCTGCCCTGGTGATGCTGGAAGGATTGGCATACTGGCCTCTGCCTTCCGTGATCATTCTGGGTGCAGAGCCATGGATGGCTTCAAACATGGCATAGCGGCCACCCTGATTGACGCTTCCTGCGGTTCCCACGCCGCCCTGCATCTGAGCCGCTTCGTCCGTGATGATGTCGCCGTAGAGATTGGGCAGGATGAACACGTTGAACTTGCTGTTGGCGGGTTCTTTTATCAGGTTGGCTGCCGTAATGTCCACATAATAATCGTCCACCTGGATTTCCGGGTAATCCTTTGCCACGTCATAGCACAGAGTCAGGAATTTTCCGTCCGTCTTTTTCATGATGTTGGCTTTCGTGACAATGGTTACTCTCTGGTTGCCGTTCGCTTTGGCGTATTCAAAGGCAGCCCTGGCGAGGCGGGTCGTTCCAATGGTGGTGGTCACTTTAAAATCCATGGAAATGTCATCATTGATGTCCACGCCCTGGCTTCCCAGCGCATATTCGCCCTCTGTGTTTTCGCGGAAGAAGGTCCAGTTGATGTTCTTTTCCGGGATGGAAACCGGCCTTACGTTGGCAAAGAGATCCAGTTCCTTTCTCAGCTTGACATTGGCGCTTTCCAGGTTGGGCAGGTTGTCGCCTTTTCCAGGGGTCATGGTGGGACCTTTCAACAGCACATGGCACTTTTTTACAGCCGCCAGCACCTCGGAAGGAACGGTTTCCATCTTTTCCACCCGGTTTTCAATGGTCAGTCCTTCAATGTCCCGCAGTTCGATTTTGCCGGCTTTGATTTCCTTCGCCAGCAGATGTTCCAAGATCTTTTTGCAGGATTGAGTGATGATGGGGCCGATGCCATCGCCATCGATGATGCCGATGATGATTTTGTCCAGGCTCTTGTAGTCCGTGGATTGTGGGGCGGTTTTCATTCGTTCCACTCGCTCCAGCTGTTCTTTGATGATGGTTTCATATGCGTTCATGTAATCCATGTGTTGGTACCTAACCTTTCATATAGTTGATTTTTCCGCCCTTTAAAATCAATTGGATTTCCAGGTCGGAGAAATGGGTCGTTGTTTTGCACGTCTTGCCAGTGGCCGGGTTTTTCACTTCCACAGTGCCAGACTTGACCTGGGCAGGGGCGTTTTCGATTACCAGCTTGTCCCCCATGGCAAAGTCATCGTAATCAGCCGGATTTTCAAACACAAGAGGCATGATGCCGCTGTTGATCAGGTTGGATCTGTGAATCCGGGCAAAGGATTTGGCGAGGACGAATTTGATTCCCAGGTAAAGGGGCGCAAGGGCGGCATGTTCGCGGCTGGAACCCTGTCCATAATTTTCGCCGCCAACGATGGCGCAGGCCTTTGCCTCTTTGCACCTTTCCGAAAATCCGCTGTCGATCTTTTCAAAGCAGTAATTGGCAAGATGCGGGACATTGGAGCGATAGGGCAGCAATCTGGAGTCGGAGGGCATGATGTCATCCGTTGTGATGTTGTCGCCGGCGCAGAGAGTAACGGTCACTTCCACGGTTTGTGGCAGGGCGGTGTTCCTGGGGAACGGTTTGATGTTGGAACCCATGACGACCGGCGTGTTTTCCCTGTTGGTGCCTTCGGGATAAACTATGAAATTGTCGTTGGGCGTAAAGTCGGCGGCTTCGATGTCGGGCAGGATTTCACCGGTTTTGCTTCCGTCCGTCAGCACGCCTTTCACTGCGGAAATGGCTGCGGTTTCCGGGCTTACCAGGTATACGTTGGCATCCAGCGTGCCGCTTCTTCCTTTGAAGTTGCGGTTGAAGGTTCGCAGGGAAACCGCACCTGATTTTGGCGATTGTCCCATGCCGATGCACGGGCCACATGCGTTTTCGATGACCCTTGCGCCAGCGTTGATGATGTGTGCCAATGCGCCGTTTTGCACCATTTTGGACATGATTTTGCTGGAACCCGGCGAGATGACCAGGCTCACGTCAGGATGCACCTTCTTGCCCTTCAGGATGGCCGCTACTTTCATCAAATCCGTATAGGAGGAGTTGGTACAGCTGCCGATGGCGACCTGATCCACCTTGATTTCTCCAATGTTCGCTACGGAATCTACGTTGTCAGGGCTATGGGGCTGTGCGGCCAGCGGCGTGAGGGCATTTAGGTCTACAACCAATTCCTGGTCATAAACTGCGTCGGCATCGGCGGCCAACGGTATGTAATCCGCTTCCCTGCCCTGGGATTTCAGGTAAGCCCTGGTGTTTTCATCGCTTGGGAATACAGAGGTGGTCGCACCCAGTTCTGCGCCCATGTTGGTGATAGTGGCTCTGTCGGTGACGGAAAGGGATGCCACGCCCTCGCCCGTGTATTCTACGATTTTCCCAACGCCGCCTTTCACGCTGAGCTGCTGGAGGACGTAGAGAATCACGTCTTTTGCGGAAGTCCAGGAGTTCAGAGAGCCTTTCAATCGGACATTGATGACTTTTGGAACCACCAGACTGTAGGTGCCCTTTGCCATTGCCACGGCCACGTCCAGCCCACCTGCGCCGATGGCGATCATGCCGAGGCCGCCGCCCGTGGGCGTGTGGCTGTCAGAGCCCAGCAACGTCTTGCCCGGTTTTCCGTAGTTTTCCAGGTGAAGCTGGTGGCAGATGCCGTTTCCCGGCTTGGAGAAAAGAATCCCGTGCCTTTGGGCAACGCTCTTGATGAAAGCGTGGTCGTCTGCGTTTTCAAACCCTGTCTGCAGCGTGTTGTGATCGATATAAGCCACGGAAAGCTCGGTCTGAACTTTGTCGATGTCCATGGCCTCAAGCTGCAGGTAAACCATGGTTCCCGTAGAATCCTGCGTCAGCGTCTGGTCGATTTTGATGGTGATTTCCTTGCCAGGCGCAAGGCTTCCCTCCACCAGATGGTTTTCGAGGATTTTGTAAGCTAGTGTTTTTCCCATTTGTGTTTGGACCTCCTTATTACTTCGTCATTGTATACAAGTATACCAGTATGCGGAAAAAGGGTCAAGAAGCACGGAAGAGAATTTTGCATTTGTTTTGGGTTTCATGGATTGATCTGCGGAAATGGTGGGTTTCATGAAGATTTTTTGACATTTCTCCAGATTTATTTGAATTTCTGCGGGTATTATGGTACGCTAAGGAATCAGGAAGGAATCACAACAAAGTCTGCCGCTGCGATGCAATGGGCGAAACCGACTTTGTCCTGACTGAAGGGTTTTCCAAAGCAGAAAGGGGCGGCGGCGTGTTAGGCTATGTCACGGCAGACAAACCGGAATTGAAAATGCGGGAATTTGAGGTCTACAGCGGCTACTATTGCGGAGTCTGCAAATCCATCGCCAGGCGTTATGGGCAGCTTCCCAGAACGGTTTTGAGTTATGACGCAGCGTTCCTCGCACTGTTGCTGGCCGGATTGCAAAAGGGGGAAGACCAGCCTTCCAGGGAGCATTGCATCCTCCATCCCTTCAAGAAAAAAACCATCGTGCAAAACGAAGCCATCGATTATGCGGCGGATGTGATGCTGATCCTGGCATGGCACAAGCTGTTGGACGATGCCCGCGACGAAGGCAAGCTGTACGCAAAGGCAGCGATGCCCGCATTGAAGGGAATTTATCAAAAACTGCGCAGAGCCAGGCCAAAGCTGTGTGACAAGGTGGAAGAAAACCTGAAAGCCTTGTCCCTGTTGGAAGAGGAAAAATGCGCCAGCCTGGATGAGGCAGCAGAGGCGTTCGCAAAAATCATGGAAACCATCTTTGAAGAGGGCCCGCTCCCCGAAGGATTTCGAGAGCAGGAAGCCTTGCGGAGAATCGGCTATCATCTGGGGAAGTGGATTTACCTGATGGATGCGGTGGATGACGTGGAGGAAAATATCAAAAGTGGCGCTTACAACCCGCTCTTGTATCGGTTCACCTACCAGAAGGGCGAGGAGCATTTCCTGGAACGGATCATGGAAACTTGCAGGTTCAATCTGTTCCATTATCTGGGAGAGATGGCGAAAGCCGCAGATTTGCTCACCCTTCGGAAAAACAGGGGCATCATAGACAATGTAATTTATAAAGGATTATTGCGAAGAACAGAGGATTTGACCCAGAAGGAGGAATAAATGGATCCATATGAAGTATTGGGAATCAGGCAGGGCGCTTCCGAGGCAGAGATCAAGGCAGCGTACAAGGAACTGGTGAAGAAATACCACCCGGACAAATACCAAAACAACCCTTTGTCGGATCTGGCAGAGGAAAAGCTGCAGGAAGTCAACGAGGCTTACGACATGCTCATGAAGGGCAGCGGCTCTTCCAGTTACGGCGGCGGCTACAATCAGCGTCCGGGGAACTCCACAACGGCGGAGTTTAACCAGGTGCGCCGCAACATTGACATGGGAAACCTGCGGGCCGCAGAAGATATCCTCAACAGGAGCAACAATCGAAACGCAGAGTGGATGTTCCTGTCGGGAATGCTGTCCTATCGGAAAGGGTGGTATGACGATGGGGTGAACAAAGTGCGGCAGGCTGTCAACATGGATCCGCAGAACCCCGAATACAACCAGGCGCTGAACCAGATGTCCAACGTGGGGAGATCCTATCAGAACATGGCTTTCGGGCAGGGATACAATTCAACGCAGGATGCTTTTTGCAAAGCCCTCCAGTGTTATTGCTGCGCAGATTACTGTTGCGATTGCATATAATGGAATGTCTCAATGTTTCAGGGGTGATGGGGATGAGAAAACATACTTATCAAGTTGCGCTGGGAGGCATCTGCCTGGCGCTGACCGTAGCGTTCATGTTCGGCGGTTCCATGGTTCCAGGGGTGGAAATGACTTTGTATGCCATCAGTTCTGTTTTTGTCGCCATTATGATTATAGAAACGGGCGTAAAAGGGGGCATCGGGTTGTATGTCGCCGCAGTGCTGCTGGGGCTGCTCATCGTGCCAAACAAGCTGGGGATTTTGCCTTACGCATGTCTTTTCGGGCTATATGGGCTGGTGAAGTATTGCATCGAAAAAATCAGAAATCCCATAGGACAGGTGGTTTTGAAAGCGGTTTTCTTTGGAGCGGCGGTGACGGTAGGGCTTACCGCTTTTCAGGGAATGCTTTTGGGAAACATCCATCTGCCCGATTTCCCATTGGCGGTTTTGATTGTCTCTGGAATTTTGTTCCTGTTGCTGTACGATTGGATCTATACGCTGCTGATTCGCATTTACCGGGAACGGTTCAAAAGGGAAAGAAGGGCGCAATTCCATTTGTCGAGACAGGATGGGGATGAGTGAACCGCTTCACCTCGGCAGCATTGTTTTGCGGCTTATCAATCTTATCTAAATGTGGAAATTATCTTAAATCCGTGGTATGCTCCATATACCAGACTAAATTGAAAACAGGGGGCAGCACATGGAAATTAAAAAAATAAGTCATGACTTTTCTGTATGTAAGGTAGCAGATTATTCATCAGTTGATTTTGAAAGTGAATACTGTTTTGCCGGAAAAACTGACGAAGAAAATTCCTTAGTCTGTATCACAGAAAATATACCCGCTAATGTAATTGAACGTGAGGACGGCTGGAAAGCATTTCGTATTCAAGGCGTTTTGGACTTTTCTCTGATAGGGATTCTTTCAAAGATGTCAACACTATTAGCAGAAAACGGGATAGGCATTTTTGCAATATCAACTTTCAATACGGACTATATTCTGACGAAAAAGGACAATTACGAAAAAGCAATCAATATTCTTTCGTCTGCTGGCTACAAAATAGTCTGATGCATTCTTATGCCTCTACTATCCATTTCTTGTGCTGCTTTATGGCACATGAGCATTTGCCGAGGGATTCCCGCTATCCACCATTCCATCATGAAAGTGCCACAGATGGGTAAAAGCCGCATAGGTGAAAAACACTTATGCGGCTTCTATTCATGTGCAGTCGTTTTATGCTACGATGCTACGTCTTCCTGCCCGTGAAACATCCCAGGGCTGTAATCGAAGCAAGTCTTTTAACCGTTGGCTGCAATCGAATCGATGAAACGAAATTCGTCTTTCCGAATCTGCACATCAAGTGCCTACAGCTCCGGAGTCGTCAGTTTGATCTTCTTGCATTTGAGGAACTTGCCATCGCCTCTCTTGCCCAAAAATTCTCCGTCCTTGTAAACCAGGTTTCCTCTGCTGTAAGTAGCGACTGGATAACCCTTCAGCTTTGCGCTTTCCCAAATCGTGTGATCCGTATCGCCGTGCATGGCATCGTTTGTGATGGTGAATGCTTTCTTCGGATCGTACAGGACGATATCCGCATCCAGCCCAATTTGCAATGCGCCTTTCAGGTGATCCAGCCCAAAGAGCTTCGCAGGATTGGTTGCGCATACTTCCACCACTTTGTTGAAGGAAATCCTTCCCTTGTTGGCTTCAGACAACATGTAAGGGTACATGTTCTCAATGCCAGCGCAACCGTTTGGAATGGTGGTGAAGTTTCCGGCAGAACCATCCTTCTGGGTGATGCCCCAATCCTTCTCCGCCTTTGTGAACGGACAGTGATCCGTTGCAATGGTCGCAATGTCGCCGCGCTTGATTCCATCCCACAGAGCATCCAGGGATTCTCTTCCCTTCATCGGAGGGGAGCATACGAAGTCCCGTGCGCGCAAACCCAGTTCCGGAATGCCGTCTTTGTAAACCTTGCTGGTGAAGTAGAGGTACTGGGGGCAAGTCTCCGCAAAAATAGGATAGCCCTGATCCCTTGCCTCTGTAACCGCATCCATGCCCTGTTTGTTGTCCAAGTGAACGATGTAGAGAGAAGTTTCGGCCATCTTGGCCAGGTTAATGGCCCTTACGTCCGCTTCGCCTGCTACGGCTTCATTCTTGGACATGTAATGCCACCAGGCATCTGTCTTTCCCTCTGCCAGGTATTGTGCGATGAGCACATTGTTCACATCCCTGTTTTCCGCATGCACGCCTACCAGGGCACCGAGTTCCTTGGCCTTTTTCAGGGTCTTGAAGAACTGGCCATCGTCAACGCCGAAATCGTAAACCATGAACACCTTAAAGGAAGTCACGCCGTAGTCCACTGCGTCCTTCATGGAATCCAACATTTCATCCGTCGTCACATCGCCTACGCCAATGTGGAAGGAATAGTCAACCGCAGCATCCGGGGCAGCGAGCGCATCCCGTCTCTTGATTGCGTCCAGCATGGGTTCGCCCTGTCCCTGGAGCACGAAATCGAATACGGTGGTCGTTCCGCCGCATGCGGCAGATCTGGTTCCAGCATAATAGTCATCTGTGGAAATCGTGCCGCCAAAGGGCATCGCCAGATGGGTATGTCCATCGATTGCGCCTGGAAGAACCAGTTTGCCCTTCGCATCTACGACCTCCGTATCGTGCTCCGGCTTCAATCCGGCGCCGATGGCCGTAATTTTGCCGCCTTTTACAGCTACATCAGCTTTAAAGCTGGCCTGAGCGGTTACAACTGTACCGCCTTTGAACAATAAATCCATAAATAACAACCTCCTTTTAATAATATAGGAGTAGAAGCCTTTGGGTTTCAAAGGCTTCTACGGTTTTCACGGTTCAGGAAACCGAGATGAACGGTCATTCGGCCAATTCAATAGCCTTGACTTCTTCGTCAGAAAGCATAGAGTCTTTTGCCAGGCTTGTTTTCATCAGAATAACGTAAATGATGAATCCAACCACGAAGGACCAAACATAGTTGATCGCATTAATGTAAGTCACGATTCCGCCAACGCCAAAGTAGGACAGGAGCGGAATGATGAAAGCAACGACCCATGCGATGATGGCCGCCATGTTGAATCCGCTGGAGTACCAGTACCTTCCATTTTCGCCCTTGAACAGAGCAACCATTTCAATCTGTTTTTTCTTGCAGAAGAAGTAGTCTGCGATGAAGATGGCTGCAATGGGCGAAAGAATCGTGCCGTATGCGTTCATCCAGGTGAAGTAAGCTGCACCGGAACCGTAAATCCACCATGCCTGCAAGATGAAGAACGCAATCAGCATGGTGATGACAACGCCCATTTTGTAGCTGATCTTCTTCGGATTGATGTTGGAAATGCCGTTGGCCGGGGCTACGACGTTGGCCGCTACGCAAGTGGTGACGGTAGCCGCCACAACGCCTATTGCGGCGATGAAGATGATCAGCTTGTTGTTGATGTAGTAGAACACGCCGGTCGGGTCGAACAGAGCCTCTCCATCTACCAGTTCGGTCGCCTTTGCGAAGAATGCGCCAACGAATGCGCAGAACGCCATGGGGAGCGGCATGCCGTACAGCTGGCCTCTAAACTGATCCTTCTGGGATTTGGCATATCTGGAAAAGTCCGGGATATTCAGCGCCATGGTCGCCCAGAAAGCGATGTTGCCCATGAGGCCGCTCAAGTAAACCAAAGCGAAACCGCCGTTTTCTTCAATCAGGGCATCGTTGTTCCCGGCATTCAGGACATCGCCGAAGGAATAGCCTGCACTGCTGGCATGAGCCATTGCCCACGCAAAGAGCGCAATCATGATTGCGATGAGCAGCGGTCCGCCGATGTTCTGGATCCATTTGATCCGATCCATTCCCGTATAAGCGACCCAGCCGATGAACAACATGAAAATGATGTAGCCGATGAACTGTCCAAATCCGGTGACCTGGATCCCTCCCCAGGAAGGAAGTCCGATGGTCCAGTTTGGATCGGCAAAGGACGGGATCACGCAGCCGATGATGGCTGCCACCGCGCCGCCGCCTACCCAGGCCTGCACGGAGGTCCATCCACATGCCGTGAGGGCCCTCAAAAGCGCAGGTATCTGCGCGCCCCTTCCACCGAAGGTAAGCCTTGCGAAGAGCGGGAAGGGAATCCCATATTTTGTTCCGACTTGCGAATTGAGCTGAATCGGAACCAAAATGATCAGGTTGCCCAGCGCTACGTTGATGATGGACAGCCATGGGGACACGCCCATGCCAATCAGTCCGGATGACAGGGACAGGGACGGGATACAAATCGACATTCCGACCCACAGCATTGAAATGTTGTATGTAGTCCATGTCCTCTGCGATACGGAAGTGGGAGCAAGGTCATCGTTGTAGTACTTCGATGAAGAAAGCTCCGCCAATGCCGCATCGGTCAGTTCGTAGAGTCCGTTGCGAACTACTTGTGTCTGTGTTGCCATGTTACACCTCCATTTGTAAAGTTTTTATAAGTGATATTCAGTACAAGATTTATTATACAACAAATTTTCAGAAATGTAACTAGTTTTTCTTGATATTTTATAAAAAACAAAGCCCGGCGGCTTCAACGCAGAAAATACAGAAAATTCTTTTAAATTCTTTCAGCAAAATGACAAACCAGATGCTGAAAGGCATCAGGGTTCCATCCAAACAGGAGTTTGAAGGTGAAAGCCATCTGCATTTTGAGAAAGTCAACGAGGAGCCGGCGGTTTCCCATCAGCCATACAAATTTGACGAAACCAGCAAGGAAGAATCAGGACTCCATATCTGTCATTTTCTTGAAAATGCCCGGAAGCATGATGCGCATGAAGGGGAGGCATCGCACTGATGATTATTTCCCGTTAATGTGGCAGGCCCACTCGTTTTGAGGATAGCTTCACATGGACTTTTGCCAACGTTTGCTTGACACAAACCTCGCCGAATGCATCCCTTGACATCCGCCTTAAAATTGAGTAATATAAAGAGTGATTGAGGAGATAAAACGTGCTGCCGATAGATGGTTGGCTCAAAATGCTAAATGGCGAAATGGCCGCTTAGTTTTCCAGACCAAGGCGGCTATTTCTGTGTTTTGTCCATGTCCTTGCCGATTGAATATTCGGCTCCGAAGCAGGTGAGGCCGAAACCTAATGCCACAATCATTCCTAACATATCCATATGGCACAGTCCTCGGTTCCAAAGGCTGTCGCAGCCGTAGATTCCATATATCGCCGTATTCATGAAAAGGAGACGTAAGATGAGCTTTGACATATCCCAGGTCAATGAAATCCTGGACAAGTTGGAATCACAATATCCCGAAGCGGGGTGCGCATTGGAGCACGGCAACGTTTTCCAGCTGCTGGTGTCGGTCGTTTTGTCTGCCCAGACCACGGACAAAAGCGTAAACGTGGTGACGCAAGATCTTTTCCAGAAATACCCGGATGCGGCTTCCCTGGCGCAGGCCAGGCAGGAAGATTTGGAGCAAATGATACGGCGGATCGGAATGTACAAGACAAAATCGAAACATATCGTGGCACTGGCAAAGCAACTGGTGGAGCAATACGATGGACAGGTGCCGGAGGATTACGATGCGCTGGTGTCGCTCCCCGGCGTTGGCCGGAAAACGGCAAACGTAGTGTTGTCTGTGGGCTTCGGGCATCAGAGAATCGCAGTTGACACCCATGTGTTCCGGGTTTCCAATCGAATCGGGCTGGTGGAGGAAAAGGATGTATTGAAAACCGAGTTGGCATTGATGGAAACCCTGCCTGAGCAACGCTGGTCCCGCTCCCACCACAGCCTGATTTTCCATGGCAGGAATTGCTGCCATGCCAGGAAGCCGGATTGCGAGCATTGTGTAATCGGTTACATATGCGAAAAGAAGGGCGTGGAACTGGAACGTGCGGGGAACGCCAGTACTTGAGGATTTGCGTGCTTATATCTCCGCAAAGGCTATGGATTTTTGAAACATCGATGAACATTAACGGCGAAATTCAAAAAATGGAAATCCAAAACACGGTGGCATGAAAAAAGTGCCACCTTTAAAACTGCTGTTATAGCATAATCCGTTACGCACTGTTGCACGAATCATCTCCCGCAGCACTTTTTGTATTTCTTGCCGCTGCCGCATGGGCATGGGTCATTGCGCCCGATTTTTTTCCCCTTTACGACAGTCTTGGACTTTTTGTAGGCTTTGGTGATTTCCTGCCTTTTTTCTTCGCTCAACAGGGTTTCCCATTGCGGAAGGCCGTAAAGATAATCCGCTTCTGCGGCCTGCATGTTGAAGTACAGCTTTTCCAAATCAACGTCCAGTTCCACCTGGGAAGATTCGTCAAGGGCTTCCAAATCGATGGAGCTGCGCAGGCTGGAATTGATTCCATCCAAAAACCCCATGTAGATCACAGGGCGGACATTGCGTTTTGCGGCCAATTCTCCCAGGACGCCGGAGACGGGTTCCTCCGGCTTGTCCAGCAAATCGCTGTACAGGTTCGTTTCCGCTTCGCTGTATTCCGTCCAAAAATCGTCAAAGGTGGCATCCGTCTGATTCTCAATCAGGTCGCGCCATTGTTCAAATAAGGTCATGATATCATTCCCTCCCGCATAATTTCGCAATTTCCAATACATCGCCCATCACTGCGCTGCCAGTCGGCAAAGGTCCGGCTCCTTTTCCGTAGAACATCAGCTCGTCCACGGCGTTCCCTTTGACGAACACCGCATTGAATTCGTCGTTGATGGAAGCCAGGGGGTGGGAATCCGGCAGTTCCATGGGGCCAACGCTGTATTCCAGCTTGCCGTCTGACAGCTTGGCCGATGCGATCAATTTGATTTTGCGGTTCTTCGATGCCGCTGCTGCGATGTCGTCCTTTGTGACCTGGGTGATGCCGGTCGTTGGGATGTTTTCAGGCGCAACGTATTTGTCAAAAGCCAGAGCCATGAGGATGGACAGCTTGTTTGCTACATCGATTCCTTCCACGTCAGCGGTGGGGTCGGCCTCTGCGAAGCCTTTTTCCTGGGCCTCTTTCAGCACATCCGCATATTGGAGGCCGTGTTCGGTCATCTGCGTGAGAATGTAGTTGGTCGTTCCATTGAGGATCCCCAGGATTTCTTCGAACCGGTTGGCTCTCAGGACGGTAGTGATGGCATTGAGGATGGGGATTCCGCCGCCTACACTGGCTTCGAAGCGAAACTCCACGCTGTTGTCCCGGGCAGCTTTCGTCAGCTTGTCAAAATTTGCGGCAACAGCAGCTTTGTTGGCCGTAACCACATGCTTGCCGTTTTCCATGGCTGAAAGCATGAATGTGGAAGCCGGTTCGATCCCTCCCAGCAGTTCGATGACAATATCGATGTCAGGATCTTTGAAGATGGAATCCGGATCCTGGGTGAATTGCTGCGGCCTTACGGTGATGTCCCGCTTTCGATTCACGTCTTTTTCCAGGATTTTCGTGATCTCGACTTTGCGCCCAGCTGCGGCTTCGACTTGTTTTCTGTTCATTTCCAGGGTTTTGTATGTGCCAGTTCCAATGTTCCCAAGACCCAGCAAACCAATCTGCACTGTCTTCATATTGTGCGTACCTCCTACAATCTCAAACTATAAGCTCGAACATGCGTTGCCTAGAATTATATACTAAAACAAGCGGTTTGTCTTTATCAAATTTGCAATTTTTTCAGATTTTGGGATTTCAGCTTTGGCGGCATGCCTGGCAATTTCGCCCCAAAAGCCGCAGGGTGCGGCAATTGGATGGTGCGCGGGGCAGGGGGATGTGTTGACCCCGCTCCTGTGGAGCTTGCCACCATGGGCATTGGATGGTGCGGGGCAGGGGGAATGTGTTGAAAAGCCATGTTGCGGCAGCCCTTTCGGAATTCTGGAGACGTCCTGGAGCTGTTTGGATTTCTTCCCATGCTTCCTTGTGAAGAAAATTTCATAAATTTAGGTTTGAGAAACCGGAGGAAGTATGGTACCCTGAATATAGCAGCATGATGCAAGGGAGCGCATTTCATGAACAGGATCAAAGATTTTTTTTATGATAAAAACGACATTATTGTAGCGGTCATCATCCTGCTGGCCGCCGCCTTGATCATCTATGTGAGGATCGATCGAATCATGGCATATCCGGAAACGTTCGTAGACGCAAGCACAACGACTGCGCAGCAAACTACGATGTCCGAGACGACTTCTTCCGAAGCCGTTCTTTCGGAGACAACCGTAGAATCGACTGCGTCTACGACAGCGCCATCAACTGCAGCGACGACCGCCACATCGGCCACATCGCCGACGACGGTGCCGCCAACGGCAGAGACGGCGACTGAGCCTTAGCCGATGGTTGCGGTCGCCCCGAAAAAGTAGCCATCGCAACCCGCATGGCGGCCATCGAATCGTG
>CAZVBL010000008.1:38309-60332 GCA_964625475.1 uncultured Zhenpiania sp.
ATCGCAACCCGCATGGCGGCCATCGAATCGTGCTTGCCGGAGCTGCGTATCGCGACCTGCATGGCGGCTGCGCATTGGGATTTTATGATTCAAGCAAGTCGATGATTTTCTGCAAGCGGGCTTTTTGTTGCCCATTCATGCCGGCAGCCAGAGCCTTGACGGCCTGCATTTGTTTTTCGTATGTTTTGCGATCCCGTTTGATGACCGCCTTTATTTTTTTGATTTCCCTGAGAATTTCCTCATCGCTTTTTCCCATGTATGCATTGGCTTTCGCTTCTGCGGCCTGCTCTGGCAAGCCCAGCTCTTTGGCTAAATCCATCAAGATTTTACGATCCATGTTCATCCCATCCTTTCTTTGCATGCGGCTTACCACATATATATGCAGGCAACTCGCACAAAGACATTGAAATTTTCATAAGATATCAGTAACGATGGAACAAAGCGCAAAGCCCGTTTGACCGCTTGTGTGCGAGCGGCAGGCCTTGTCAATGTTTCCGACTATTCTAAAAATGGAGGTACATATATGAATCCTTTTCCTTTATTATTGCTGGCTGCGGCTGCCGGAGGCGGATCCGGCGCAAAAAATCCTTACGTTTCATTGCCTGGGTTCGATACGATGCTGAACCAGCTGCATGGAGCTGTCAATGCCATGGAAAAAGTGAATGAGCTGCGCCAGATGGGAGAAAATTTTTCCAATCAACCACAGTCCCTTTCCTCTCCGCCTGCGTCTGCCCATGTGCCTGTCATGAGCCAGCCTGCGGAGGCGATGGAACCGTCGCCCGCGCCTCCATCCGTTCCTACGCCGAATATCGACTTGCAAGGGGCGATGCAGGCCCTTGCGCCCCTCCTTTCCATGCTGGGAAACAACCAAAATTCCAGATAAGTCGATAAAACGGTATGTTTTTCCCGTCAATCGGTGTATAATGAGACTAGGGTTATCATAAAAACGGTTAGGAGGAGAAAAATGGCTTTAGTAACAACAAAAGACATGTTCGCAAAAGCGCTGAAGCATGATTATGCGATCGGGGCTTTCAATGTGAACAACATGGAAATCATCCAGGGCATCGTGGCGGCGGCCAAGGCGGAGAACACGGAGTTGATTTTGCAGGTTTCCGCCGGTGCCAGAAAATATGCAAAACCGACTTATCTGGTAAAACTGGTGGAGGCTGCCATACTGGACACCAATCTGGACATTGCGCTCCACCTGGATCATGGTGAGGACTTTGACATTTGCAAGAAATGCGTGGACGATGGATTCACATCCGTCATGATCGATGGCTCCAAGCATCCCTTTGAAGAAAATATCCGACTCACGAAGGAAGTCGTGGATTATGCTCATGATAAAGGCGTTGTTGTGGAAGCAGAGCTTGGAAAGCTGGCCGGCATTGAGGACAATGTGAATGTGGATGCTCGCTCCGCCACCTTTACGGATCCTGAAGAGGCCGCCCAGTTCGTGGAAAAGACGGGAGTGGATTCCCTGGCCATTGCCATCGGTACCAGCCATGGCGCTTACAAGTTCAAGGGTGATCCGTACCTGGATTTTGAACGGCTGAAAAAAATCCATGGGCTCATTCCGAATACGCCGTTGGTGCTTCATGGCGCATCCACGGTCCTGCCTGAATTTGTGAAAAAATGCAACGATTACGGCGGTGACATCCCGGGTGCGCAGGGCGTTCCTGAGGATATGATTCGGGAGGCCACGAAACACGGAATCTGCAAGGTGAACATCGACACGGATTTGCGGCTCGCCATGACTGCGGAAATCAGGAAGCATTTTATCGAACATCCTGCGGACTTTGACCCCAGAAAATACCTGGGACCTGCCAGGGATGCGATTCAGGGCATGGTGCAGCATAAAATCAGGGATGTGCTCAATGCTTCCAACATCAAATGAACAAGCATGAAAAAGCGGTTATCATGCCATTGAAAAATCCAGGGGACAAGGTTTGCGTCCCTGGATTTTTTCTGCTGAAAAGACGGGTCATCAGGCAGCATGCGTTGATGTCGCCCGCATGTTCCAAATGCCGACAAGGCCTTCCGCGAAAGAAAGTCGGCAAAGCCGCTGTTCTCATAGCCTGTTTTCTTCAATGAGATGATTTTTCAGTTCCCACAGCTCCCTCGACAGATCCACATAATAGGTTTGTGGGTTTTCCAGTCGCAGCGTTTCATCCCACAACGTGGAAATCTGCACCCGACAATAATCTTTGATTTCATCAATACTGGGGCAGGCGTATATGCAGCGTCCTTTATCGAAAATCTGGACGCGCAAATTCCGCCCGTAAAAGTTGCTGAGCCGTTTGCGTTTCCAGACAGCCTGCGGGTCAAAGATTTCGTACTCTTTTCCACCGGGAGCCGGTTCGCTGTCCAGGGCGATCACATCCGCCACCGCTTTGTGGGAGTCCTGGTCGAAGAGGCGATACACGGTTTTGAAGCCTGGGTTTGTGATCTTTCCTACATTTTCGCTGATTTTAATTTTCGGGATCATCGTGCCGTTCCGTTCCAAAGCGGACAATTTGTATACGCCGCCGAAAACCGGTTCCGATTTTGCGGTTATGAGCCGCTCCCCTACGCCAAAGGAATCGATGCATGCGCCCTCTGCGATGACATCTTCGATGATGTGTTCGTCCAGGGAATTGGACACAACGATTTTGCAATCCTCGTGACCCGCTTCATCCAGCATCTTCCTGGCCTGCTTTGTCAGATAGGCCACATCGCCGCTGTCGATGCGGATGGCCTTGCTTTTGGGCTTCATCTCATCAAAGACGCGAATGGCTGCCGGTACGCCGGATTTAAGGACGTTATAAGTGTCCACCAGCAGCGTGCAGTTGTCTGGATAAATTTCTGCGTATTTCCGAAAGGCTTCATATTCGCTGGGGTACATCTGCACCCAGCTGTGGGCCATGGTTCCCAGAGCTGCGATTCCAAAATCGCGATCTGCCACTGCGCAGGCCGTTCCCGTACAGCCCCCGATATAGGCAGCCCTTGCGCCGTAAATCGCTGCAGAAGCGCCGTGGGCGCGCCTTGTCCCAAATTCCATCACCGGTCGTCCGTCCGCCGCCCTGGCGATCCGGCTGGCTTTTGTTGCGATCAGGCTCTGGTGGTTAATCAGCAGCAGGATCATGGTTTCCACGAACTGCGCCTGGATGACCGGCCCTCGCACCGTCAGGAGCGGTTCTCCTGGAAAAATGGGCGTTCCCTCTGGAATCGCCCATACATCGCAGGTAAAGTGGAATCTTTTCAAATAAGCCAAAAAGTCCTGGCTGAATATCCCCTTGCCCTTCAAATATGCGATATCCTCATCCGTAAATTCCAGGTTGTCCAGATAGTGGATCACCTGTTCCAGTCCCGCCATGATGGCATAGCCGCCCTCGTCCGGGATCTGCCTGAAAAACATGTCGAAGCATGCGATGTCTTCAGCCATTCCCGACTCAAAATATCCGTTTGCCATGGTCAGTTCATAAAAATCCGTCAACATGGTTAGGTTCAGTTTTTCAATCATTCGATTCGTCCTCCTGATCTATTGTAAACGACTTTGCTAATGGATGCCATGAAATCGCATTTCCTGCACCTACGATTCCCACAACGATGGCTTTCTACTCATTTTTACAATGAAAATTTGAACCCATTGGTCCATCCCTATTTCGTTGCAACGGCTTCCTTCTATTCTAAAATGCCTGTGCAATACGCAAGCGGCAACGCCGTTCCAATCAATGCATTCATTATAACATGATTGTCTTGCCATTTCCACCTGGATCTTTCCAGATTCTTCATTCCCCCTGCGAACTCGAAATCGTAGAACTGAATGGCCACGATTCATGCAAACAGTGTGGGCAATCAGGGAAATTCAAAAAATTCAAAATAGCGTTGACACCACATTCGTTCACATGGTATAATTTACCGTAATATACGATTTTCGACATCAAAACAATGTGTGCGCCACAAATGAGCAAAGTAGTACTTTTCTAACTGCGGACAACTTGCCGTTGCATGTCCCTGCCCCATGGAGGGCTGTCTTGGACATTCTGCAACCTTCCATATTTTGCTCATTTAGGCAGGTATGTATTTTTCAAAAAGGAGTTACACTCATGAAAATTCGAGCAAAAATTCGTCTGGTCATGTCCTGCACGCTTCTGGTTTCCCTTTTAATTATGTCCTGCGCCACTATTTTCATGAACTACCGCAGCACGATACAGACACTCGAAGATACCATGGTCAGAACTGCAAGCATCGCTGCGGATCGAATCGAGGCGGAACTGGCGGGGTATCAGCGTCTGGCTTATGACACTGGCTGTCTCACAAGGCTTGCGAATCCGGAGAATAGCATCGCCGAGAAAAAAAGCGTGATGGAGCAGCGAGTCTCGGCTTACGATTTTATGAGCGCCGATTTGGTAGGCAGCGATGGCGTAAGCCTGTTTGACGGGAAGGACATTTCCGGACAGGAATATGTACAGACGGCGCTTCAGGGAGAAACTTTCGTCTCTACTCCCCAGCAAGGCGAGGATTCCGATTCAGTGGAGATCTGGGTGGCCGCTCCGCTGTGGGAGGATGGCGTCCCAGACTCCCAGGTTATCGGAGCGGTGTGTTTTATGTTGCCGGAAACTTTCTTGAATGACATCGTTTCAGAGCTGAAGGTCAGCGAGAACGGGAGCGCTTATCTTCTCGATAAGGAAGGATATACCATTGCTCACAAAAGCATGGAAGGCGTGCTGAACCGCGAGAATACCCAGGAGGATGCAAAGAGCGACCCGGCGCTGGAGGATCTGGCGGCTATGGAACATTCCATGACCAATGGGGAGGATGGCTTCGGCAAATATACATACGCAGGTGCCACAAAGTATCTTGCCTACACGCCTGTCGCAGGGACCAATGGCTGGAGCCTGGGTGTCAATGTCCCTCAATCGGATATTATGAAGCCAATCAAACAAATCGTCCTACTCACATTCCTGATTCTGTTGGCCGCCATCACGGTGGCAACCTTTATCGCAGGGTCTTTGGCCAAGGGGATCAGCCGCCCAATCAACGCCTGCGTGGATCGGATGCATGCATTGGCGAAGGGTGACCTGCACACCCCGGTGCCGGAAAGCCAGGCCAGGGATGAGACGGGAATTTTATTGAGGACGGTTCGTGACATGGTGAGCGACTTCAGCCAAGTGATCAAGGATATGGAATTTTTGCTAGGCAGCATGGCAGAAGGGAATTTCGATGTGCGTTCCCGTTGCGAGGATGCCTATCAGGGTGATTTTGCCAATCTGCTCCGTTCTTCGGATGCTCTGGGAAGCGGTTTGACCAGCACCATGCGGGAGATCGACAATGCGGCGGATCAGGTGGCAAACGGCAGTTCCCAAGTTTCCAGCACGGCGCAGTCTCTGGCTCAGGGTGCGGCTCAACAAGCTTCTTCCTCAGAAGAACTGACCACATCTGTCGAGGATATATCCAGACGGGTGGAGGAGACGGCAACCCAGGCAGATATCGCCAAGGAAGAATCTTTGGAGACAGGTCGGGAAATGGATGCTTGTTCCAAACTGATGGAAGCACTCGTCCAGGCCATGGATTCCATCAACGAGAGATCCCAGGAAATCGGAAAGGTCATCAAACTCATTGAGGATATTGCTGTCCAGACCAATATTCTGGCTTTGAACGCCGCCGTGGAAGCGGCGCGGGCGGGAACAGCCGGGAAGGGCTTTGCGGTGGTAGCGGACGAGGTGCGAAGCTTGGCTGGAAAATCCGCCGAGGCTTCCCAAAGCACGGCAACGTTGATTGAGGAAACGGTGGTGGCAGTGCAGGAGGGAACCCGGCTCTCCGGTGAGACGGACAGGTCTTTGCAGCATGTGGCTCAAAGTTCCAAAAGCGTGCTCGATGCAGTTGCTCTGATTGACCGTGCAACGCAGGAACAGTCCCAGGCAATTCAGGATGTTAAGGCTTCCATCGATCAAATCTCCGGCGTTGTGCAAACCACATCGGCCACCGCCGAGCAGTCTGCCGCCGCAAGCCAGGAGCTTTCGGGGCAGGCCGGGCTGTTGAAGCAACAGGTTGATCGTTTTACACTGCGGAGCGAGTGACGATGGAACGAGGTGGGGGGTCCAGTGAAAGGCACAGCTACGATACAAATCCCCTTGGAATATTTTTTCGCCATTCCTTGCCGCGCTCAATGACCGTCTCTTTGATTTCCGATATCCGCTTCATTTGATCAGCCCCATGAGTTCATGATGCCACGGCTTTCCTTTGGAAACACAACCGTGGCCGTGATTCCATGAACACAACCCTGCGGCAACGCCGCATCAGTCAATTGCATCCATTGCGCTTACGGCAGCACTTTCCGCAAAAATTGCCCCGTATAAGACGTTTCGATCTTTGCCACGTCTTCCGGCGTTCCCTGGGCAACGATGGTGCCGCCCCGAAATCCGCCGTCGGGACCCAGGTCGATGATGTGGTCGGCGCGCTTGATGACATCCAGGTTGTGTTCGATGACCACAACGGTATTCCCAGCATCCACTAATTTGTCCAGCACTTGCAGCAGCTTGTCCACATCTGCGAAGTGAAGTCCGGTGGTGGGTTCGTCCAGGATGTACAGGGTCTTTCCCGTGCTTCGCTTGGAAAGTTCGGAAGCCAGCTTGATTCTCTGTGCCTCTCCGCCGGAAAGTTGGGTGGATGGCTGTCCCAGCTTGATGTAGCCCAGCCCTACCTGCTCCAAGGTCTCCAATTGCCTTGCGATGGCAGGGATGTTCTGGAAAAATTCCAACGCTTGATCGACGTTCATGTCCAGCACGTCAAAGATGCTCTTGCCTTTGTATTTGACCTCCAGGGTTTCCCGGTTGTATCGCCTCCCCTTGCAGACTTCGCACGGCACATAAACATCCGGCAGGAAATGCATTTCAATCTTGATGATGCCGTCTCCGCTGCAGGCTTCGCACCTGCCGCCCTTGACATTGAAGCTGAACCTGCCTTTCTCATAGCCTCGCAGCTTCGCCTCCTGGGTCTGGGCAAACAAGTCCCGAATGGCGGTGAATACGCCTGTATAAGTGGCAGGGTTGGATCTGGGCGTGCGTCCGATGGGCGACTGGTTGATGTCAATGACCTTGTCGATGTTTTCCAGCCCGATGATTTTTTTGTATTTTCCCGCTTTTTGTTTCAGGCCGTTTGTCTCGGCAGCGACCCCCTTATAAAGGATTTCGTTGATCAAGCTGCTCTTTCCAGAACCGGAAACGCCTGTGACACAGATCATTTTTCCCAAGGGAAATGTCACGTCAATGTCCTGCAGGTTGTTTTCCGCTGCGCCCTTTATCTGGAGTTCTAGGCCGTTTCCCGCCCTGCGCTGCTTTGGCACTTCCACTTGTTTCGTGCCGCTGAGGTACTGACCCGTCACGGATTCCTCGCAGCTTTTGACGTCGTCCACCGTTCCCTGGATCACCAATTTGCCGCCGTGTACGCCTGCGCCTGGCCCAATGTCGATAATCTGATCCGCCGCATACATGGTTTCCTCATCGTGTTCCACGATAATGAGGGTGTTGCCGATGTCCGTCAGGTGGCGCAGGGTAGCAAGCAGCTTTTCGTTGTCTTTCTGGTGGAGGCCGATGCTTGGCTCGTCCAAAATGTAGAGAACGCCTACCAGCCCGGAGCCGATTTGAGTCGCCAGGCGGATGCGCTGGGACTCGCCGCCTGAAAGGGTTCCCGATGAACGGGAGAGGGTCAGGTAATCCAATCCCACATCGATGAGGAATTGGAGCCGCGCCTTGATTTCTTTTAATATTTGGCTGGCGATCATCGCTTCTCGCTGGGAAAGCTGCAATCCTTCCACGAACTGCAAGGCCTCCCGCACGGACAGATCGCAGAACTGGGAAATGTTTTTGCCGCCCACCGTAACCGCCAGGATCTCCGGGCGCAGTCGTCTGCCGCCGCAGGTTTTGCAGGGGGTGACGGTCATGTATTTTTTCATCTTGTCCTTGATGAAATCGGAGCGGGTTTCCCTGTAACGCCGTTCCAGGTTGTTGATGACCCCTTCAAAAGGATGGTCCCGATAGGATTCGGAGCCGTTGTTCCTGCTCTTGTAGTAGTATTTCAGGTGTCGCTTTCCCGTGCCGTAGAGCAGTTCTTTCTTGAATTTTTTCGGCAGATCCTTGTAGGGCGTGTCCATGTCCACATGATGGTATTCCGCCAGGGCATCGATGAGCTGCCTGTAGTAGCCGGAAAATTCCATGGAAGCGAAGATGGCTGACAGGCATCCGCCGGGAATGCTTTTGTCCTGATCCGTAATGATCAAATCCGGGTCGATCCTCTCGCTGAAACCGAGGCCATTGCAGTCCGGGCATGCTCCGAAGGGGTTATTGAAGGAAAACATGCGGGGTTCCAGTTCTGCGATGCTGACCCCATGCTCCGGGCATGCCAGGCTGGTGCTGAACACCCTGTCTTCCTCTTTGTCACCCTGTTTGATATGCGCTATGACTAATCCATCCCCATGGGAAATCGCCAGTTCGCAGGCTTCTGACAAGCGGCTCTCGACTCCTTTTTTGACGATGATGCGGTCTACGACGATTTCAATGATGTGCTTCTGCTGTTTTTCCAGCTTGACCTCTTCCTCGTTGATTTGGATGATTTCTCCATCGATTCTGGCTCTTGTGAATCCCTCTCTTCGGATTCGCTCGATGATTTTCCCATGCTCGCCCTTCCTCTGGCGCACCACCGGTCCCAGTACGGTGATCCTGGTCCCTTCGCCCAGGTCCATGAGCGTGTCCACGATCTGATCCACCGACTGGCTGGAAATTTCCTTTCCGCATATCGGGCAGTGGGGGATTCCGATCCGAGCGTACATAAGCCTGAGATAGTCGTAGATTTCCGTCACCGTTCCCACCGTGGACCTGGGATTTTTGCTGGTGGTTTTCTGATCGATGGAAATGGCTGGCGAAAGCCCTTCGATGTAATCCACGTTGGGCTTTTCCATCTGACCCAGGAACTGCCTGGCATAGGCCGACAGGCTCTCCACATACCTGCGCTGCCCTTCCGCATAAATGGTGTCAAATGCAAGAGAGGACTTTCCCGACCCGGAAAGCCCTGTCAGAACCACCATCTTGTCCCTGGGAATGGTCACGCTGATGTTTTTTAAATTGTTTTCATTCGCCCCTTTTATATAAATGTCTTTTGCCATTTCTTTTCCTCGTCTCGTTGGGAACGGTCCATCCATAACTTGTCCAAGCCATCATGTTCCGGCTCCTTACAATTTTACTTTATATTCAAAGATTTGATCCCGCAGAATGGCTGCCCGCTCGAACTGCAAATCCGCAGCTGCCTGCTTCATTTCCTTTTCCAGCTTCTTGACGTAAGCGGTCAGCTCTTTCTTCGTAAGTTCCAGCGGGTGCTTCCCCTTGTACTCGCTTTCATCGTCCGCCGCTTTTGTGGCCTCAATGACATCGCGCACCGCTTTTTGGATGGTCTGCGGCGTAATGCCGTGTTCCTTGTTGTAAGCGTCCTGTATTGCGCGTCTCCGCTCCGTCTCCTCGATGGAAACTTTCATAGCAGGGCTGACGCTGTCTCCATACATGATGACCCTTCCCTCCGCATGGCGAGCTGCCCGGCCAATGGTCTGAATGAGGGATGTTTCCGTTCGCAGGAATCCCTCTTTGTCCGCATCCAGGATGGCTACCAGGGAAACCTCCGGAATGTCCAACCCTTCCCGCAAAAGGTTGATCCCCACCAGCACGTCAAACACGTTCATGCGCAGATCCCGGAGGATTTCCATCCGTTCCAGCGTATCCACCTCGGAATGAAGGTATCGGACGCGGATGCCTGCGTTTTTCAGGTAATCCGTCAGGCTTTCTGCCATCTTTTTCGTCAGGGTGGTGACCAGCACCTTTTCGCCCTTTTCCGCCGTTTTGTTGATTTCGCCGATGAGATGGTCGATCTGACCTTCGCTTTCCCGCACCTGGATTTTCGGATCCAGCAGGCCGGTCGGCCGAATGACCTGTTCCGCGGTAATGCCGCCGCTTTTCTCCCTTTCGTAAGGTCCTGGCGTGGCGCTGACGTAAATGCACTGGTGCGCCAGCTCCTGAAATTCCTCAAACTGCAGAGGACGGTTGTCCAAAGCGGAAGGGAGCCGGAACCCATATTCCACCAGGGTGCTTTTCCGGGAGCGATCCCCTGCGAACATGGCTCGCAGTTGGGGCAGCATCACATGGGATTCGTCGATCATGATGAGAAAATCGTCTGGGAAATAGTCGATGAGCGTATAAGGACGGCTGCCCGGCGGCAGGCCGTTCAAATGGCGGGAATAATTTTCGATGCCTTTGCAGACGCCGATTTCCCGTAGCATTTCAATGTCGTATCTGGTTCTCTGTTCAATCCGCTGGGCTTCCAGCAGCTTCCCCCGATCCTTGAACCACTGGACTCGCTCCGTCAGCTCTTCGGTGATGGTCATGGCCGCCCGTTCGATGTTTTCCTTCGTGGTGACGTAATGGGAGGCCGGATAAACGGCCACATGGTTTCGCAGTCCCAGGATTTCTCCCGTCAGTGGATTGATTTCTTTGATGGTTTCCACTTCATCGCCAAAGAGTTCCACTCGGACGGCGCTTTCTGCGCCCGCTGGGAAGATATCAATGGTGTCGCCCCTGACGCGAAACGTCCCCCTCGTAAAACCCATGTCGTTTCTTGTGTATTGAATGTCCACCAGTCTCCGCAGGATGTCCTGCCGGTCTTTCTCCATGCCGGGGCGCAAAGACAAAACCTGGTTTTCATAGTCCACGGGGCTTCCCAGGCCGTAAATGCAGGAAACGCTGGCTACGATAATCACATCCGTCCGTTCAGACAGGGCGGCTGTGGCCGAGTGGCGCAGTTTCTCGATTTCTTCGTTGATGTCGGAATCCTTTTCGATGTAGGTGTCCGTAGAGGGCACATAGGCTTCCGGCTGGTAATAGTCGTAGTAGGATACGAAGTATTCTACCGCATTGTCGGGAAAAAATTCTTTGAACTCGCCGTGGAGCTGGGCCGCCAGTGTCTTGTTGTGGGAAATCACCAGGGTGGGCTTTTGTACTTTCTCGATGATGTTTGCCATGGTGAAGGTTTTCCCCGAACCGGTGACGCCCATCAGGGTCTGGTGTTCCCTGCCTTCCAGCACGCCCCTTGCCAGTTTGTCGATGGCCTGGGGCTGATCCCCCGTGGGTGCGAAATCCGATGCTATCTTGAACAATCGCTCTTCTCGCATGTGCGTTTTCCTCCAAAAGTGATACGAAACAGATCCATCTGGTGTTCCAAAAGCAAACCCAGTATAACACAACATGAAATAAATGTCCATCGAAATCGAACATTTGTTCCCGGCATCCAAGGATCCAGCAAAAGGCATTTTTTCATTTCCCCAAATTGTCCACAAACCCATTGACTTTTTCCCCGGCGCTTGCCACAATAGAATCCTGGCGTGTCTTTCAGACACGCTCTGGGAAGGGAGGAACAGTGTATGGCAATCCATATCGTTTTGGTAGAACCGGAAATCCCGCCGAACACGGGAAATATCGCCAGATCCTGCGCTGCTACCGGCAGCGTGCTGCACCTTGTAAAACCCCTGGGGTTTTCCATCGATGACAAAAGCCTGAAAAGGGCGGGGTTGGATTACTGGCCTTATGTGAAGGTGGAAATCCATTCCAGCCTGGCGGAGTTTCTGGACGTTTACCAAGGCAAAAGCATGTATCTGGCTACCACGAAGGGGAGCCGTTTGTACACGGAAGTTTCTTATCGGGACGAGGACATGCTGCTCTTTGGGAAGGAAACGGCGGGGCTTCCCAGGGATTTCATTGCGGAGAACCGGGAAAAAACCGTACGGATTCCCATGAGCGAGGAAACCAGGCTGCGTTCCTTCAACCTTTCCAATTCCGCAAATATCGTGTTGTTTGAGGCACTCAGGCAATTAGGATTTCCTAACTTGAGATAAAGCCCTAGCAAAAAAGCTGAAAATTTGGTATAATGGACGCAGTTCATGAATACGGCGTTGCCGCAAGGAGGCGTCCATTGAATTGCGGCCCGGGGGGGGGATAGAGTTTTCAAAGGAAGGCCGCAGTATAATGGACGCAGTTCATGAATACGGCGTTGCCGCAAGGGGGCGTCCATTGAATTGCGGCCCGGGGGGATAGAGTTTTCAGCGGAAGGCCGCAGTATCATGGACGCAGTTCATGAATACGGCGTTGCCGCAAGGAGGCGTCCATTGAATTGCGGCCCGGGGGATAGAGTTTCCAGGGGAAAGTCGCAGTATCATGGACGCACGGCTAAAAGAAAGAAGCGGGGAGCGAGGCATCTAAATGAGCGTAAGGATTGGATATGACCTGACAATTGAACAAACGCAAAAGCTGGTGATGACACCTGAGCTGATTCAGGCCATACAGATCCTGCAGTTCAATACGCAGGAACTGGATTCTTATGTGCAGGAACAATTGCTGACCAATCCGGTGTTGGAACAGGGGCCGGCTTCCGCCGAGGGACCGCCGGATCAACAGGGAACTGGCCGGGATGGGGCGGATGCTTCCGCCGAACAGGGCGGCTCGGATGGGGACATGGACATCGACTGGAAGGAATACCTGAAAGAGCGGCAGTACGATGACATCAGCTACCATCAATGGGAGTACAAAGATTCGGAAGAAAAGGAAAATTCCTACGAGCAGTACACCACAGCCGATGTGACCCTGCCGGAGCATTTGATGTTCCAGTTCCAGTTTGCCGCAGTGAAAAAGGGCTGTCGCAACGTAGGCAGATACATCATCGAGTCCTTGGATGAAAACGGATACATGACGTTGACCGTTGAGGAAATTTCCCGTGCCATGAACGTGCCGGAAGACAAAGTGAGGGAGGTTCTGGACATCATCCATACCTTTGATCCGGCCGGCGTGGGAGCAAGGGATTTGAAAGAATGCCTGAAGATCCAGATGGAGCAGAAAGGCCTGTTGGATGAAGCCTATGAAAAAGTGTTGGATCAGCACTTAGAGGATTTGGCGGCCAATCGGCTGGGGGTCATTTCCAAATCCATGGGCATCACCGTGAAGGAAGTCCAGAAAATGGCAGACGTGATCAAACGCCTGGAGCCAAAGCCAGGCAGGCAGTTCGCTTCTCAGACGGATACCCGATACATTGTGCCCGATGTGCTGGTGGAGCGGGTCGATGACGAATATTTGATTACGGTCAACGATAGCAGCTCGCCCCATTTGATGGTTAGCCCTTATTATGAAAAACTGCTCAATGAAGCAGAAGAAGATTCCAACCTTTCCAAATACCTGACTGATCGGCTCAATTCAGCCCTGTGGCTCATCAAAAGCATTGACCAGAGAAAGCAAACCATATACAATGTAGTGGAAGCCGTTGTAAAATACCAGAAGGAATTTTTCGATAAGGGCAGCAAGTACCTGAAAACCCTCACCTTAAAGCAGATTGCCGAGGAAGTAGGGATTCACGAATCGACGGTCAGCCGATCCATAAACGGGAAATATTTACAAAGCCCCCGGGGGGTTTTTGAAATCAAATACTTTTTTTCCGGCGGCGTGACAGGCGGCCAGGACGGAGAAGGGATTTCATCCAAGAGCATCAAAAGCTTCATCAAAGAAATGGTGGAGGGGGAAGATCCCACATCGCCCTACAGCGACCAGGACATGGTGAACCTGCTGAAAGAAAAGGGAATCGACATTTCCAGAAGGACAGTGGCAAAATACAGGGATGAGATGCAGATCTTGTCATCATCCAAACGCCGACGTTATTGAATCATGGATCAGTTTGGCATCGGGACGGCTTTCCGGCGGTGCTTTCCGTTGGAAGGGCACCTTGTCAATATATGGGAAAGCCCGGATGGGGGCATTTTCCTGGAATCATCACCATCTAATATGTTCAACGATTTGAGGAGGATTACAAAATGGCAGTTAAAATTGGAATCAGCGGATTTGGTCGTATCGCAAGAGTCGTCATTCGTGCGGCGATGGACGATGAAGACATCGATATCTGTGGAATCAATGTGCGCAATGCGGACAAAGATTATATGGTATACATGTTGAAATATGATACGATTTTTGGGCGGTTCCCCAAGGCTTTAGACGTCTACGATGATGGGCTTGTCATTGACGGAAAGAAAATCCCCGTGTACAGCGAAAGCGAGGCGGAAAACATTCCTTGGAGCAGGTGTGGCGCAGAGTACATCGTAGAAGGAACCGGAGCCTACAACACGACGGAAAAGGCCATGGCGCACATCAACCAGGGTGCGAAAAAAGTCATCATCACTGCCCCTGCAAAGGACAAGACCACGCCCACCTTCGTCATGGGCGTCAACCACGAGACTTACGAAGCGGACATGGACATCGTTTCCAATGCATCCTGCACAACCAACTGTCTGGCGCCCTTGGCCAAGGTCATCGAGGACAACTGGGGCATTGAGCAGGGTCTGATGTCCACCATTCACTCGGCCACTGCAAAGCAGAAGGTGGTCGATGCCCGTTCCCTGAAGGACTGGAGAACGGGAAGGTCGGTATTCAACAACATCATTCCATCGACTACGGGTGCCGCGAAGGCAGTAGGCCTTGTGATTCCGTCACTGGTGGGCAAGATGACGGGGATCTCCTATCGAGTCCCTACATCCGATGTTTCCGTCATCGATGTGAACATCATGACACGGGAATCCGCTTCTTACGAAGCCATCTGCGCAAAGATCAAAGAAGCTTCCGAAAAACACATGCGGGGCGTGATCGAGTATGTGGACGATGAAGTGGTATCCGGCGACTTTGTCGGAGATCCGCACACCTCCATCTTTGACGCACGGGAAGGGATCCAGCTCAATGACAAGTTTTTTAAGCTGATTGCGTTCTACGACAATGAATTTGGCTATTCCACAAAAGTCCTTGAGCTTATCAAACACATGCATCGTGTCGATACTGAATAATGACAGGCTTTTCCCACAGCCATAGAGGCGGTCGATGGGGCAGGCTGACGATGGTTTGCATATGCGGCGGCAACGCAAGGAACAGAGAGGAAACGAAATTATGAAAAAAACTGTAAGAGACGTAGACGTGAAGGGAAAAAGGGCACTGGTAAGGTGCGACTTCAACGTGCCCATGCAGGATGGAAAGATAACAGACGACATCCGCATCGTCTCGGCTCTCCCAACCATTGAGTATTTGGCAGATCATGGGGCAAAAGTGATTTTGATGTCCCACATGGGAAGGCCAAAAGGGGAAGCGAAAATGGAGTTTTCCCTAAAGCCGGTGGCGGAGAGGCTGGCTGAACTGCTGAAACGGCCCGTTGCTTTCATCAGCGTGCCGCAAGTGGTGAACCGGCAGGTGATCGATGCGGTGGAACAGCTGGAAGACGGGCAGATCCTGCTTTTGGAAAACGTCCGCTTCCGCAAGGAAGAAACGAAGAACGAAGCTGGCTTTGCCAAAGAACTGGCGCAGCTGGGGGACATTTTTGTAAACGATGCTTTTGGTACGGCTCACAGGGCGCATTGCTCCACGGCGGGGGTGGCGGACTATCTGCCTGCGGTATCCGGCTTCCTCATCGAAAAGGAAGTAGAATTTCTGGGAGAGGCATTGGAAAACCCAAAGAGGCCGTTCATAGCCATCATGGGCGGCGCGAAGGTGGGAGACAAAATTCCGGTGATCGAGAATTTGCTGAAAAAGGTGGATGCCCTGGTGATCGGCGGTGGCATGAGCTACACCTTCTTCAAAGCCATGGGCGCGGAGATCGGAACATCCATCTTGGACGCGGAAAGCCTGGAACTGGCGGGGCAGCTCATCGAGAGAGCAAAAACGGCAGGCGTGAAGCTGATTTTGCCAGTTGACGTGGTATGCGCAAAAGCGTTCGACAATGACAGCGAAAGGATCACCTGCGGATGGGATGAAATCCCAAAAGACAGAATGGGAATGGACATTGGACCAAAATCCGTCCAGTTGATTTCCGAAGAGTTGGAAAAGGCCAAAACCGTAGTGTGGAACGGCCCCATGGGCGTATTTGAAATGCCCAACTTTGCCCAGGGAACGAAAGCTGTGGCAGAATGTCTGGCAAACAGCGAAGCCATTACCATCATCGGCGGCGGCGATTCCGCTGCGGCAGTGGAGCAATTTGGCTATGGAGATAAAATGACCCACATTTCCACAGGCGGCGGTGCTTCGCTAGAATTTTTAGAAGGAAAGACATTACCTGGAATCGCAGTTTTGGAGGAAACAGCATGAGGATACCATTTATCGCGGGCAATTGGAAAATGTTCAAGACCGGAACGGAAGCCGTTGCATTTGCGGAGGAATTGAAAGCGTTGTACAAGGATACAGATGTCAAAACGGCTATCTGCGCACCATTTGTGTACTTGCCTCTTTTAAAACGGCTCTTTGCCGCTACCGATGTGAAGGTGGGCGCACAAAATGCTTTTTACGAGGATGAGGGCGCGTTCACAGGAGAAGTTTCCGTGAAAATGCTGGAAGATTTAGGTGTAGATTATTGCATCATCGGCCATTCCGAACGGCGGCAGTATTTTGGAGAAACGAACGAGGCGATCAACAAAAAACTGAAAAGATTGCTGGCAGGTTCCATTGTTCCGATTCTCTGCGTAGGAGAAAAACTGGCGCACAGGGAACAGGATCAGCAGTATGTGGTGGTCAGGGATCAATTGATGGCGGCTTTCGCTGGAATCTCAAAGGCGGATGCGGCGCGAATCGTTGTCGCATATGAGCCGGTATGGGCCATTGGCACAGGAAAGACGGCCAGTCCAGAGGAAGCGGAAGACATGTGCGAGTTTATCCGCAATGCGGTAGAAGCCCTTTGTGGAGAAGATGTTGCGGACAAACTGCTGATTCAGTACGGCGGCAGCGTCAAACCCGGCAATGCGGCAGAAATCATGAACATGCCCAACATTGACGGCGCTCTCGTAGGGGGTGCGAGCCTTGATGCAAAGAGTTTCATGGAAATTATCGATTTTTAGCGTCACTAGCGCCACGGAACATATCGTTCGCGGTGCGTTCGGAATATCGACAAGGTTCGCTGCTGCAATGGAACTGGCGCAGCCGACTTTGTTTCGATGAAAAATAAAGCAGCGAGATGGATCATTCCTTGCTGGCTGCAGGGAATAGGAACCATAAATAGATTGTATGTAGGAGGAATGACATCATGCCAATGATTGAAGACGTAATCGCAAGAGAGGTGCTGGATTCCAGAGGCAATCCAACGGTTGAAGTGGAAGTTCAGCTGGAGGACGGCAGCATCGGAAGGGCCATCGTGCCATCCGGCGCATCCACAGGCGTTCATGAAGCCGTTGAATTGAGGGACGGGGACAAAGGCCGTTATTTGGGAAAAGGAACGCTGAAGGCAGTGGAAAACGTAAACAACATCATTGCGGAAAAGATATTCGGCCTCGATGCCTTTGACCAGGTAGGGCTTGACAAGCTGCTCATCGAGCTTGATGGAACGCCCAACAAAGGCAGGCTGGGCGCAAACGCCATCCTGGGCGTTTCCATGGCGGTGGCCAGGGCGGCGGCCCAATCCGCGGATCTCCCTCTGTTCCAGTATTTGGGCGGCGTAAACGGGAAGGTCCTGCCAACGCCGATGATGAACATTTTAAACGGCGGCTCCCATGCGGACAACACCGTGGACATTCAGGAGTTCATGATCATGCCGGCAGGCGCGCCCACATTCAGGGAAGCGTTGCGGATGGGCGCAGAAGTGTTCCACAGCTTGAAGTCCGTCTTGAAGGGCAAGGGGCTCAACACTGCGGTAGGCGATGAAGGCGGCTTTGCGCCCAATCTTTCTACCAATGAAGAGGCGATCCAGGTTATCATCGAAGCCATTGAAAAAGCAGGCTACAAGCCGGGGGACGATGTAAGGATCGCATTGGATGTGGCAGCCAGCGAATTTTACGATGGGGACGCCGACATTTACAACCTGACTGGAGAAGGGGTGAGCAGGACAGCGGCTGAAATGGTAGAATACTACGAAATGCTGGCCGGAAAGTACCCCATTATTTCTATCGAGGACGGTCTGGCAGAGGATGACTGGGACGGCTGGAAGCTGTTGACGGACAAACTGGGCCAGAAGCTCCAGCTGGTAGGCGATGACTTGTTCGTAACCAATACGGAGCGATTGGCCAGGGGCATTGAAAAGGGAATCGGAAACGCCATCCTGATCAAAGTGAACCAGATCGGAACGCTGACAGAAACATTTGATGCCATTGAAATGGCAAAGAAAGCTGGCTATGCGGCTGTCGTTTCCCACAGGAGCGGAGAAACGGAGGATACGACCATTGCGGACATCGTAGTGGGGCTTAACGCAGGGCAGATCAAAACGGGATCCCTGTCCAGGACGGATCGAATTGCCAAGTATAATCAGCTGCTGCGCATTGAAGAATCCCTGGGGGCATCGGGCAGCTATGCTGGTTTTGAAGCGTTCTACAACTTGAAATAGGCCAAAAAAAACTTGATTTTTGGCTATCCCTATGTTAGACTGTACGGGTTGATGTACAAGGAGGTAAGAAAATGCGGACATTTCTCATGATAGCGCTGGCAATCGCAAGCATCGTCCTGATTATCAGCATCCTGCTCCAATCCAGCAACAGTGCGGGTTTATCAGGTGCCATTGGCGGAGGTGCGGAACAGCTGTTTGGAAAGAAGAAAAGCCAGGGCTATGAGGGTATCCTGAACAAGATTTCCACAGTTGCGGCAGTCCTGTTCATTGTGCTGTCTCTTATTCTCGTCATGCTAGAGGGGTAGGATGAGCGATACATTCATATCATATCGTTTCAAAATTTTATTATTTCATATTTCACTTTTTCTATAAAAGTGTCAGATTAAGAGGGGTCAAAAGACGCCTCTTAAACTGGCTATGGAAAGAGTTGAGAGGGAGGTATCATTTCTATGGACACTTTATCAGTTATTGCTCCTATCGCGGCAATCGTAGGGCTGATTGTAGCCTTTGTCCTGTCATCCTGGATTGGCAAAGTAGACGAAGGCACCGATAGGATGAAGGAAATCTCAGGTTACATTCGCGAGGGCGCAATGGCGTTCCTGAAGAGAGAATACAAGACGATGGCGATTGTCATCATCGTGCTGTTTCTCCTCATCGGGTTTGGCCTGCAGAACTGGGTAACGGCGGTGCTGTATGTGATTGGCGCGTTGCTTTCTGTACTGGCGGGTTACTTTGGCATGAACGTTGCCACAAAGGGCAACGTGAGAACGGCTCACGCAGCCAACGAGGGCGGCATGAACAAGGCTCTCAAAGTAGCGTTCCGTTCCGGAGCGGTCATGGGACTTTGCGTATCCAGCCTTGGACTGTTGGGCCTGGGCGTGATTTTTGTGATTATGGGAATCGATTCCGCGGATGTCATTACCGGGTTCGGCCTGGGTGCGTCTTCCATGGCATTGTTTGGCCGCGTTGGCGGCGGCATCTATACTAAGGCCGCAGACGTTGGCGCTGACCTGGTAGGGAAAGTAGAGGCGGGAATCCCGGAGGACGATCCGAGGAACCCGGCTGTTATCGCAGACAACGTAGGCGACAACGTTGGAGACGTCGCAGGCATGGGTTCCGACTTGTTTGAATCCTATGTGGGATCCATCATTTCCGCAATTACGCTGGCTGTCATCATTCCCCATGTGACGCCGATGTTCGGTTCCGCTTTTGAGCTGGATCCTGTGGTAGGATCCATATTCCCGTTGCTTCTGGCGGCCATTGGCCTGCTGGCATCGGTAATCGGCATTCTGATCGTCCGGGGCAAAGAAGGCGGCAATCCGGCCAATGCGCTGAACATGGGTACATACATCAGCGGCATCATCGTTGTAATCGCGTCTCTGATTCTGAGCAAGGTGATGCTGGGAACATTCAATGCGTCCATCGCCATCATCGCAGGCCTCATCGTGGGCATTGCCATCGGTAAAATCACAGAAATCTATACATCAGCGGATTATGGCTCCGTAAAGAAAATCGCCGATCAGTCGCAGACCGGTTCTGCCACTACCATCATCAGCGGCCTGGGTGTCGGCATGCTGTCCACCGTATGGCCGATTCTCTGTGTCGCCGTTGCTATTTTCATTGCGAACGGTTTTGCGGGACTGTACGGCATCGCGCTGGCAGCGGTTGGCATGTTGTCCACCACGGGCATGGTAGTAGGGGTTGACGCTTACGGCCCTGTATCCGACAATGCCGGCGGCATTGCGGAAATGTCCGAGCTGCCCCACGAAGTAAGAGAGATTACGGACAAGTTGGACTCCGTTGGAAATACCACAGCAGCCATCGGAAAGGGCTTTGCCATCGGCTCTGCCGCATTGACGGCGCTGGCTCTGTTCGCTTCCTTCTCACAAGTTGCGAAGGTAAGCGCCATCAGCCTTTTGGATCCCATGGTCATCATCGGATTGTTCATCGGGGCAATGCTTCCGTTCCTTTTCTCCGCTATGACCATGAACTCGGTAGGCAAGGCCGCGAACCAGATGATCGAGGAGGTTCGCAGACAATTTAGGGAGGACAAGGGCATTATGGAAGGAACTTCCAAGCCTGATTACGCAAGGTGCGTGGACATTTCCACGGCAGCAGCGTTAAAAGAGATGGTTGCACCTGGTCTTTTAGCCATCATCGCACCTCTGGCAGTTGGCATCATCCTGGGCGTTGAAGCCCTGGGCGGCATGCTGGCAGGCGCACTTGCGGCAGGCGTGCTACTGGCTATCATGATGGCTAATGCCGGCGGCGCATGGGACAATGCGAAGAAATATGTGGAAGAAGGGCATTATGGTGGCAAGGGTTCCGATACGCACAAAGCGACGGTAGTAGGAGACACGGTTGGAGATCCCTTCAAGGACACTTCCGGCCCGTCCATCAACATCCTCATCAAGCTAATGACGATCGTTGCCGTTGTGTTTGCGCCATTGTTCGTAAATATCGGCGGCCTGATTTAAGTCAGTCGTTCAGGGTTCAGGCATCGCAGGATCGAGCTTTGACATAAGGTTCACATTGCTGGTTCGGAATGAAAAAAAGGGACTGCTCCGCAATCGCTGCGGGAGCAGTCCCTATTGTGCTATTGGAAATACGCTGCATTCCTTTACGTTTTCAAATTGATCCTCAATGGTTTGGCGGACCTGACGGCAAATGGCATTCGCTTCTGCAAGGGGCGTTTCCCCAGGCAGCAGGATTTCCATTTCCACATAAATCCCGTCGCCGAAAAGCCGGGTGCGAAATTGGCTGATGGAAAGGCTGGGATGGCTGTCAACGGCTGCCTTGCGAATGGCTCTGGCTGTTTCGGGAGGACAGGCACGATCCACCATTTTGTTGATGGCGCTTTTGAAGATGGACAGTGCGGTCTTAATGACGAAGAAGCATATGATGACGCTGACGAGGGGATCCAAAACATCAAATCCGGCTCTCGCACCGAGGATTCCAATGAAGCTGCCTATGGAGGACAGCGCATCGGCCTGGTTGTGCCAGGCAATGGCCATCAAAGCCTCGGAGTCAATTGCTTTTGCCCTGCCTCGCATGTAGCAGTAGAGCGTTTCCTTGATGGCGATAGCGGCCAGCGCCGCAAAAAGCGCCAGCCTGCTGGGAACGGCCAGGGTTCCGTGGCGGTGGGAGAGGATGGTTTCTGCGCCTGACAGTCCAATCCCCAGCCCTACGAGTCCTAAAATGAGGGAAAGTATGATGGCCGCCACGCATTCCAGCCGCTCATGCCCATAAGGGTGCTGCTCGTCCGGTGCCTTAGCGGCCAGCTTTACCCCAATCATAACGATGATGGTATCGATGGCATCGGCAGCGGAATGAATGGCATCGGAGACCAATGCCCCCGATTTTCCTACGATTCCAGCGAAGAGCTTCATCAAGCATAAAAGAAGGTTTCCAACGATGCCGACCATGGAGGCTCGCATGGAAATTTGTTCCCGTGTCAGTGGTTTCATAACGTCATCCTTTCTTCCCTATCAGTTATAGTACAAGCGAGGGCATTTGTCAAAGGAAAGACGGCTTCAAGGCAAAAAGAAAATGGAATCATGAACCTTGATTGTGTTTTCAGGGGGAATTCGTGGTATAATGAGCACAACTGATCGGAACGGCGTTGCCGCAAGG
>CAZVBL010000009.1:0-50611 GCA_964625475.1 uncultured Zhenpiania sp.
TCCAACTCAACGCACCCCGCATGATCCACCGCTCCCTGTGGGTAGTGGCAATGGTCGTCAATAAATCCTGGCATGACGAACTTACCATAGGATCCAACAATCTTTGTGTCCACATCCCTGATAGTCCATAAATCTCCCGCCTCCTATTTCCTTCTCCTCAATCCGCCCTCTGCCACATGCATCCGGGCGATGGATTTGGCGATGGCGATCTTGGCGCGAGCGATTTCATTGGGGTCATGCTCCTGCTCCGTCGTGAGCCAGTCCTCGGCCTTGGCCTTTTCGCTGAGCACTCGTTCCATGTCGATGTCCTCCGACCACTCGGCCGCATCCGTGTACAAGATGATGCTGTCCCGCACGTCGATGAAGCCACCTGCGATGGCCGCCACCTTCCAGTCCTCGTCCCTCTGGCTCTTGCCTTCCTCCTGAATCCACAATTCCCCGATGTCCAGCAGCTTGCAAGCCCAGGAATGCCCAGCCATGAAGCCTTCGTCCCCTTCCAGGGTCCTGACGATAACCAGTTCCACCTTGCCCCTGTAAAAAACCTTCGATGGTGTAATGATCTCCAGCTTTACCGTTTTACTCATGGCTCTGCTTAAACCTTTCTACGACCTCATCGATGCCGCCTGCGAAGAGGAACATGGATTCCGGTATTTCATCGTGCTTGCCCTCCAGGATTTCCTTAAAGCCCCGCACTGTTTCCTTCAGCGGCAAGTATTTCCCCGGCGTTCCGGTAAACTGCTCTGCCACGCTGAATGGCTGGGACAGGAACCGCTGGATTTTCCTCGCCCTGTTTACCACCAGCTTGTCGGAATCCGACAGTTCGTCCATACCCAAAATGGCGATGATGTCCTGCAGATCCTTGTACCGCTGCAATACTTCCTGCACGCCTCTGGCGGTGTTGTAGTGTTCTTCGCCTAAAATCAGCGGATCCATGATCCTGGAAGTGGATTCCAATGGGTCTACCGCCGGATAGATGCCAAGCTCCGTAATGGATCGGGAAAGCACCGTAGTGGCATCCAGGTGCGCAAATGTCGTTGCGGGCGCCGGGTCGGTCAAGTCGTCCGCAGGCACGTAGATGGCCTGTACCGATGTGATGGAACCCTTCTTGGTGGAAGTGATCCGCTCCTGCAATGCGCCCATTTCCGTAGCCAGGGTGGGTTGGTACCCCACTGCGGAAGGTACGCGCCCCAGCAACGCCGACACTTCGGAGCCTGCCTGGGTAAAGCGGAAAATGTTGTCGATGAACAAAAGCACGTCCTGCCCTTCCTGATCCCGGAAATATTCCGCCATGGTCAGCCCCGTGAGGGCAACCCGCATCCTGGCTCCGGGCGGCTCGTTCATCTGCCCAAACACCATGGCCGTCTTGTCGATGACGCCGGACTCGATCATTTCGTAGTAAAGATCGTTTCCTTCCCTCGTTCGTTCGCCAACGCCCGCAAATACGGAAATGCCACCGTGTTCCTTTGCGATGTTGCTGATCAATTCCTGGATGAGCACCGTTTTTCCAACGCCCGCGCCGCCGAACAGCCCGACTTTTCCGCCTCTGGTGTATGGGGCGATCAGGTCGATGACCTTGATGCCCGTCTCAAAGATCTGCGCAGTTGTGTCCTGCTCATCGAACTCCGGCGCGCTCCTGTGAATGGAAGCCTTTTGCGCAGTTTCCACAGGGCCTTTGTCATCGATGGTCTCGCCGATGACATTGAACATCCTCCCCAGGACTTCCTTTCCCACAGGCGCCTGGATCGGCGCACCCGTATCGACCGCTTCCATGCCCCTTGTCAAGCCGTCCGTAGAGGAAAGCGCAACGCAGCGCACAACGTCATCGCCGATATGCTGGGCAACCTCCGTCACAATGGTTCTCCCTTCATATTCGATGTCGATTGCGCTCAACAGCTCCGGAATTTCTTCCGGTGCGAATTTGATGTCTATTACAGGCCCTATAATCTGGTGTATGATTCCTTTGCCCATCGTTACCTCCTACTTTATTTCTGTGCCTCTGAACCGGCTACGATTTCAATGATCTGATCCGTGATGGACGACTGGCGCGCCCTGTTGTAGGACAGGGACAGGTTATCCAGCATCTCTCGCGCATTGTCCGTGGCGTTTTCCATCGCCATGCGCCTCGCCGCATGCTCGCAGGTCGCAGATTCCACCACAGCCGCATAAACCATCATTTCCACATACTTGGGAACCAGGTAGTTAAAGACCGCTTCCACGGACGGCTCGTATTCCACCTCTTTTTCCATCTGCATGATTTCCGGATCCCGCTCGATGTCAAAGGGAAGCAGCGTGACGTTCTTTACTTCCTGCTCCAGGCTGCTGATAAAGGAAGTGTAGATCAAAACCACTTCATCGATTTCCCCGGAGTTGTACATCTCGATGATGGGGCGGCTCATTTCCTGCGTTTCCAGGAAGGAAATGCTTTCAGGAGGTTCCAGGTATTCGCTGTAAATCTCGTAACCCCGCTTTTGGAAATACTCCTTGCCCCTGTTGCCGATGGCGATAATCACCGGTTTTTCCCAGTCAGCGAGGATTTCCCGCTCCGCCTCTTTAATCACATTGGAATTGAATCCGCCGCACAGCCCCTTGCTGCTGGTGACGATGATGTAACAGGTAATTTTGATCTCCCTGTTCCCCAGAAGATAATGCTTGGGAACATCGCTGCTGTTGTTAAAGATTTCTGCGATGGAATGGGTGATATAATGAAAATTTTCATTGGTCTTTTCAAAGGTGGCTTTGGCTTTCCTCAATTTGCCTGCGGATACCAGCTTCATGGCATTGGTAATATGTTCCGTGCTGGTAACGCTTTTTATGCGGCGTTTTATGTCCTGCGTATTGCTGCCCGCCATTTCCTCACCTCGCTTTTCATCAAATTAATTGGCTGCGGAAAGCTTCAGGAAGGACTGTTTGCACTTTTCAATGCCCTCTTTCAGCTGCCTTTCCGCATCCTCTTCCAATTTTCCAGTCGCCTTGATGGATTTCGACACCGCTGGATACTGAGTGTCCATGAAGTCGAACAATTCTTTTTCAAAGTCCTTGACCTGGCTGATATCCAAATCGGCCAGGTAATCGTTGCTGGCCGCATAGATGATCATGACCTGATGCGCGACTGGAATCGGCTGGTACTGGGGCTGCTTCAAAATTTCCATCAGGATCAGCCCATGATCCAGCCGCTTTTTCGTATCAGCGTCCACGTCAGAACCGAACTGGGAAAAATTGGCCAATTCCCGGTACTGGGCAAGCTCCAGCTTGACCTTGCTGGCAACCTGCTTCATAGCCTTGATCTGGGCGTTTCCACCTACGCGGGAAACAGAAATCCCTGCGTTGACCGCCGGCCGCTGGCCTGTGAAAAACAATTCCGTTTCCAGAAATATCTGTCCATCCGTGATGGAAATGACGTTCGTTGGGATGTAGGCCGACACGTCCCCTGCCTGGGTTTCGATGATGGGAAGAGCCGTGATAGAGCCGCCGCCCAGATCGTCTGACAATTTTGCTGCCCGTTCCAGGAGCCTGCTGTGCAGGTAAAACACGTCTCCCGGATAAGCTTCCCGTCCCGGCGGCCTCCTGAGCAGCAGGGACATGGCGCGGTATGCCACCGCATGTTTTGACAAATCATCGTAGACGATCAGCACATGTTTGCCTTCATACATGAAATGCTCGCCGATGGCGCATCCCGCATATGGCGCGATATACTGCAACGGCGCCACCTCCGAGGCGGTCGCCGATACCACGATGGTATAGTCCATGGCTCCTTTATCTTCTAGGGTCTGCACCAACTGAGCCACGGTAGACTTCTTTTGCCCGATGGCCACATAGATGCAGATGACGTCCTCTTCCTTCTGGTTCAAAATGGTATCAATGGCGATGGCCGTTTTCCCGGTCTGTCTGTCGCCGATGATCAATTCCCGCTGGCCCTTGCCGATGGGAATCATGGAATCGATGGCTTTGATTCCGGTCTGCAGCGGCTGGTTGACGGATCTTCTCTGCAGCACGCCTGGTGCGGGATATTCGATGGGCCTGTGTTCCACCGCCGCAATGGGGCCATGTCCATCGATAGGCTGACCCAGAGCGTTGACGACGCGCCCGATCATTTCCGGGCCTACTGGCACTTCCACCACTCTGCCCGTGGGTTTTACCACATCGCCTTCTTTGATTTCTTTGTCAGAGCCAAGGATGACCGCGCCTACATTGTCCTCCTCCAGGTTCAAAGCCATGCCGTAGATTTCACCTGGAAATTCCAGCAGTTCCCCCGCCATGCAATTTTCCAGGCCGTAAACCCTGGCAATGCCATCGCCGACCTGTATGACGGTTCCAAAATCCGAAATTTCCAACTGGTTTTCGTAATTTTTGATTTGCTCTTTTATGACGGCGCTTATTTCCTCCGGTCGTAAGTTCATATGGCCATCTCCTCCTTATCTTTCCATGATTTTGCTTCCCAAATCTTCAAAGCGTTTGCGTATGGAAGCATCGATGATGCGGCCATCTACCAGGATTTTTACGCCGCCAATCAGTTTCGGATCCAGCTTGTTTTCCAGTTTCACTGTTTCCCGCAAAAGCCTGGAAGTCTCCGCCTCCAGCTTTTCCAACTGCTGCGGCTTCAGGGACTCCACAGAATAGATCGTCCCATAAGAAACGCCCTCTTCATGGTGGAGCATATCCTCGTATGCCTTGAAGATTTTGGGAAGGTGGTATGTCCTTCCTTTGTCCACCACAATATACAGCAGGTTCAGCAGTTCCTGGCAAATCTGCCCGGAAAAGACATTTTTGATGACTGCTTTCTTTTCCGCTGCGGAAATGGCGGGGTAGTTGATGAACCCATAGAACTCAGGCTCCCGTTCCAGGATGTCGAGAATCTGCCGCGCCTCTTCCAAAATCAAATCGCATTTGCCCGTTTCCCTCGCAGCCTGCAGCAAAGCGGTTCCATAAGTCGTTCCAATCGTCAATTCCGCCATTGCCTTGTACCTGCCTGTTCGATGATTTCGTCAACGATCTGTTCCTGTCCTACCTGCGCAACGCTGCGCTCCACGATTTTTTCCGCTGCCAGCAATGCCAGGACGGCTACCTGCTGTTTCATGTCATCCAATGCCTTTTGCCGTTCCCGTTCAATCTGCTTTTCCGCAGAATGGATCATCGCATCCGCCTTTGCGTGCGCCTCATCGATGATGTCAGCTGCCTGGGATTCCGCGCGGATTTTCGCTTCCTTGATGATGTCCCGGCCTTCCTCTTCGACCTTTGCGATCTTCCGATTGTAATCTTCCATCTTCTGGTCGGCTCTTCGGTTCGTCATCTCCGCATTGTCCAAAGCATCGCGAATGGACTGCTTTCTGGTTTCCAACATATCCAAAAACGGCCTGTACAAGAACTTTCCCAACAGGCCCACTAATATCAGGAAATTGATTAAGTAAAACACAAATTCTGTCAAGCTGATGCCCAATGCTTCTGCCATGGCTTCAACCTCCTTTTCCTTTTTGGCATGCGATCTGGTCGCTTACATTTTCGCAAGCAACAGGAAAGCGATCAGTAGTCCATAGATGCTCAAAGATTCCATGAACGCAAAGGAAAGAATCATATTGGTACGAAGCATGCCTGCCGCTTCCGGCTGACGCGCCATTCCTTCCAGAGCTTTCGCCGCAGCCAGGCCCTGGCCGACTCCAGGCCCTATTGCCGCCAAACCAATCGCCAATCCTACTCCTATCGCTATCAAACCACCCATTTTTCATTCTCCTTTCAATATGTAATGCATTCTATCTTCAAGCAGGATCCTTTGCGAAGCCTGCCGTCAAGCTGTTTCAAGCGCCACACATACGGTTTTTCGTTCCATCCCATTTCCCTATTCATGGGTAGACAGGGGTTCGCCGTCTTCTTCCGGCAGCGCTTCTTTGATGTAAATCGCCGCAAGCAAAGCAAATACCAACGCTTGCACCAATCCCATCAGGACGCTGAGCGCCTGCATGACGACTGGAAGCCCGATGGGAACCATTTCAAAAAAGGATTCCGTGACCGTTTCTTCCCCAAAGACATTTCCATAAAGCCGCAATGTCAGGGATATGGGCTTTACCAGATCTTCCAATATCATCAGGGGCAACAAAAAAACGAAAGGCTCGCAAAAATGCCTGAAATAGTGCATGCCTGGATTTTCCTTGATGCCGATGACCTGCATGCTGACAAACACGATGAGCGCCATGGCCGCCGTGCAGTTGATGGAACTGGTAGGCGCTGCCAGGCCTGGCAAATGCCCCGCACCTGGGAGCAGTCCAACGTAGTTGGAAAACAAGATGTAAATGAACAGCGTCCCGATCAAAGGGAAATACCGCTTGCAGGTTTCCGGACCCATGATGCTTTCAAAAAAGCTGTACAATTTTCCTATGCTCACTTCTGCGACATTCTGCAGCCCCGATGGAACGGTCTGCAAATGCCTTCCCGCAATGATGGAAAGTACGCACAAAAGAATCGTAATGGCTGCGCTCGTAATCATGCCGTTTGAAATTCCCATCGCATTCAAGGTTTCTATCATATTCCTGTCCGCTCTCCTTTCATTCACCTGCCTGTTTTTTCTGCCGCATCGCCAGGACTTTGTTCATGACAGCCAATGCGATTGCCGTTCCAATGAGAAGGGCGATTCCGTCAAAGGGAACCACGTTCCGCACCAAAAATGCCGCCGCCAGCACCAGGATGTTCACAGCGTAACTGATGAATGCCCTGGCGTACAGTCCTCCCAGCGAATCTGCGCCGCTATCGTTGGAAGCCTGTACTTTCATGTATTTTTGCCAAATCAAGAGGTTTTTCAAGAACCCTGCGATTCCTCCAAAGATCAAACCCGCTATCGCACCAATCGCATACGTCACGCTTTTCCCTCTCCTTTGCCGAATCCTGTTCCAATGATCCCAATTCTTTGGGACGCATCGGTTTTTTTGATACCCTTATATTATAAACCTTTTCCTTCAAAAGTAAAGAAATGTTAATCATTAAACGAATTTTTTGCACAAATTTGTCTTTTCTTCTGGAAAAAATGGGAAATTTCAATGTCCCTTCCTATGCTGGCTAGGAGGATTTTGGGGAAATCTTTCACAAACAGCACCATGAATTTGTCGGAATTGACCGATTGTTGATAACTAGTTTGCTGTCAGCTTGCACCGCCATCCGGTTCGAAAACCACGTTTCGCACCCATTTTTTGGAGAAGAACCGCTTCGTAAGGAGGATTCCTTTCACGACCTCTTCCAGCTTCACCGCAAGAACCGCAAAATAGATGGGCCATCGCAGCGCCAGCGCAGCGAGAAACGCCATGGGCACGCCAATGCACCATACGCACAGCACTTCCGACAGCATGGCGAACCTGGTGTCCCCGCCGCAACGAAGCACGCCGGTAATGATGACCCCGTTGTAAACCGACAGCCACATGCAGCATCCGTACACCATCAAAATGAGAAACGCATAATGTGCGCCCTGCTCTGTAAAGTCAAAGAGACTCAATAGCGGTTTTCCAAAGGAAATCAGCAGCGCACCGCCGCATATGCCCACGGCCAGCCCGATTTTCACCAGCTTTTTCGCCAGGCGGTAGGCATGATCCAGCTTGCCCTCGCCCAGCTTCTGCCCTACCAGGATCAACACTGCGTCCCCAACGCTGAAGGCCGCCAGGGTAAACAGGTTGTTGATGGTGTTGCAGGCCTGCACCGCAGCACCCTCCGTAACGCCGATTCGCGCAAAGGCGGCGATATACAGGGACGTTCCCAACCCCCACATGGTTTCATTGATGGTAGTGGGGATGGCGTTTTTCACGATTTTCGCCGCAAGGTCTTTGTGAAAGCCGAAAAATTCCCGAATCGGTCCTTTGATCAGGTTGTTTCGCCCGAATACCACATATAGGTTCAAGGCCAGTTCCAGGATGCGGGCAAGCACGGTCGCCAGCGCGGCTCCCATCACCCCCAGCTTTGGTGCGCCGAAGTTTCCAAATATGAACACGTAGTTCAGACAGGTGTTCGTTAAAAACGCCGCCCCGCTGATGAAAAGAGGCAGCTTTGTCTGCTGGGTCGCCCGCAGCGCAGCAGTCAAAGGCACGGTTATGGACGTACACAAAAAAGCAAGGGCTCCAGTCCGCACATAGCCGGAACCCAATTCCACAATTTCAGGGAAACTCGTGAAAATCCGCAGCACCCATCGGGGGAAAACCGCAGCAGCAAGAAAAAAGAGGGAACTTACGCTCAGATTGACGGTTATGGCAAAGCCCGCAGTCTTTCGTATGCTGGAAATGTCCTTTGCCCCAAAATACTGAGCCATGAAGGTTGCACTGCCGCTGGTGAAGCCAAAGAGCATCATCCAGTGGACAAAATAAATCTGCACGGACACGCCCACTGCGTTCAGTTCCGCCTCCCCCAGGCTTCCCACCATCAGGTTGTCGATCAGGCTGAGGGACGAAGCGATCAGGCTTTGTGCGGCAATGGGCAGAGCCACGGCAGCCAGGGTTTTCAAAAGCACCCGGTTATCAATGTCGTTTAAGGTTTCCTTTTTTCCCATTCTTCCTTCCTGTTTTTCTTTTCTTTGTTTTCTCGTTTTCGGATGTTCACCGCATGGATTTCAATCTTTTTGTTGCTGGTATCGGAAAGCAGCACATACAGCAGCATGACGGCGATGGCAAGCAGTCCCACGCATTCCACCATCAGCCCCCGGCTGTATTCCACTGCCACCACTCCCATGATGCCGCTGATGCAGTACATGATCATCACGGATCTTCGGTGTCCGAAGCCGGCGCGCATGATCCGATGGTGCAGGTGTTCCTTATCCGCAACCACGATGGACTGCTTGTTGACGATGCGCCGCAAAATGGCGAATGCCGTGTCAAAAATGGGAAGCCCCAACACCAGTGCGGGGATGGCCACAGCCACCACTGTCGCGCTTTTCACCGGCTGGATCAGGGAAAATGTCGCCAGGCAGAACCCCAGGAACTGTGAGCCGCTGTCCCCCATGAACACTTTCGCAGGATGGAAGTTGTAAGGCAGGAAGCCCAGTGCGCCCCCGGCGATGGCGAGCATGGCGGTCGCAGCCACATAATGCCCCCTGATATATCCGGCGTAGGCGATGCAAAGGGATGCGATGGCTGCGATTCCTGCCGCCAGGCCATCCAAACCGTCCACCAGGTTGATGGCGTTGGTGATTCCAACGATCCAAACCACGGTAATGATGAATGCGGCAACGTTCCCAAAGACCAAATCGTTTCCCCCTAAAAAACCATCGATGAAACTCAGCCGAATGCCGGAGGCATAGACGATGCATGCGCAGATGATCTGCCCCAGCATCTTGAGCATCGGGCTGAGGTTCTTCAAATCATCCACTGCCCCGAACAAATAGATGAGAAATCCACCGATCAAAAGCCCGGTCATGTTCTTGCCCGGCGTAAAGGCCGGCATGACAAAAATGAGCGTGGAAAGTGCGATTCCAATGAAAATCGCCATGCCGCCGAACCTGGGCATGGGTTTGTCGTGAACCCTGCGTTCATCCTTTGGGACATCCATTGCCCCTATTTTGGGTGCCAGCCAAATCGCCACCGGAGTAAAGATCACGGCGGCGGCAAAGGCTGTCAGAAACGAACCCCATAGCGCAAAATAATGAATCTCCACGTCACTGGTCTCCTAACATTACGATTTTCAGCCCCGCCTCCGCCAGGATGTCCACCGACATCTGGTCCGGGTATCCCTCTTTTACGACGATCCGCCTGATTCCCGCATTGATGATCATCTTGGCGCAGATGATGCAAGGCTGGTTCGTTATGTAAATGGTGGCTCCTTCGATGCTGTGACCCAGGGCAGCCGCCTGAATGATCGCATTTTGCTCCGCATGCAGGGCGCGGCAAAGCTCATGCCGTTCACCGGAAGGAATCCCCATTCGCTCCCGCAGGCAACCTCCTTCCAGTTCGTCGCAGTGAGCCAATCCCTGAGGCGCGCCGTTGTAGCCTGTCGCTACGATGTGCCTGTCCTGCACGATGACCGCACCGATCTGCCTGCGCAGGCAAGTGGATCGCTCCGCCGTCAGCAGTGCCATGTTCATAAAATATTCATCCCATCCTGGTCGTTCCCTCATAACCTGGCACCTCCTTCCAATCGTAATAGACCTCTGCCAGATAAAGACCCTGTGGCGGTGCGGTGTGCCCTGCTTTCTGCCGATCCCTGCTGCGAATCACCGGTTCCAGTTCCGCAGGATGCCGCTTGCCCAGGCCGACTTCCACCAATGTCCCTGCAATGATCCGCACCATGTTGTAGAGAAAGCCATCGCCTGTGACTGCAATCTGGATTTCGCCGCCTTTTTCCAGGATTTGGAGGTCATATACGGTCCTTACCGTCGTTTCCCGTTCCTCGCCCCCCGCCGCCTGAAAGCATTTGAAATCATGGGTTCCCGTAATTTGGCCTGCAGCCTGCCGCATGGATTTCACGTCCAGGGGCTGTGGGATCTGGTAACGATAATTTCGCCGGAACACGTCCGGCCTGCCTGAAACGTCCAGCTTATAGATGTAAGTCTTGCCTTTTGCGTCAAAGCGAGCATGAAACCCAAGGGGCATTTCACAAACGCCCCTGATGCGAATCGGGCCTGTCCTGAATTTGCCTCCCATGCCTCCGGCCAATCTGTTGTTGACCGCCAGAGCCACCCTGTCAGTAGGAATGCCAAAATCGCCCCGCAAGCTGGCTCTCTGCCCGTAGGCGTGGACGCCCGCATCCGTCCTGCTGGCGCCCTCCACCCTGATTTCGCGTTTGCAAACCGTACTCAGCGCCCTTTCCAGGGTTCCCTGCACCGTCTTTACGTTGGGCTGCCTCTGCCAGCCGAAAAAGCCGGTGCCATCGTACTCCACCGTCAATAGCAAGTTTCGTTCCATGCCCCGCTCCCATCTCACCGCCGAGGCAGTTCAATTTTGCGGTTTTCCTTTTGCCTGGCCCTCCGATAAAGGACGAATTTGTGTCCAATCGCCTGCACAAATTCCGCCTCCAACGCTTGTGCCAGCTGATCCGCCGCATCCTTCGGGGAAAGGCTGCATCCCTGCTGCAGCTTGGCTTTCACCAGTTCCCTGGATTCCAGGCAGGCATCCATTTCTTTTCTGACCTGTTCCGTCAGGCCGTTTTTCCCCAAAAAGACAGTAGGTTCCAGCTCGTGCGCCAACTGTTTGAGAAAACGTCTCTGCTTGCTCGTTATCATAAATCCTCCTACGACCTTATTTCCAAAAATGCATAACATTAGTATACCATGGATTTCCACTTTTACAACAGCGGCCAAATAATTACCACATAAAAAATCGCTGCCCCACAGATGTACGGACCCAGCGGCAGCATGTCGTCCCGCTTCGCTTTTTTCATCAAAAGCAGGATGGAAAACAGGCATGCGCTGCTGAGGGTAGATAGGATCAAGGTCGTGAGCGTCCCTTGAAAACCCAAGCACAAACCGATGACCGCGAACAATTTCACATCGCCCATGCCCAAGGAGTCCTTCTTGAACGCCAGCTTCCCTCCCACTGCGGAAAACAGCATTGCGCCGCCTCCCAGCATTGCGCCCCAGAGCGGCTGCAGCATGGTTTCATGGTAAGGGATGAGCCCCATGGCGGAAATGCCTGTCAGAATCACGAACTGATCTGGAACGATGCTGTATTTCTTGTCCGCTGCCGCAATTTCCAAAAGCGCCCAGCTAAACGCAAGACCCGCCAGCGCAAACTTCCAATCGAAGATCACCAGCCTGATGGCAGCAGCCACAAAGAAACCGGAAAAGGCCCACTTCCAGGGGATTCCTTTTATGCGCTGGCGATAAGGGTCTTTCAATTCCTCACTGGGTTCTTCCCCGTAATCGCAGAGCCAGTTTGCCGGAATCTTGTTGAAAACATAGACCGCAGCATGACCTGCCAGGATCCCCGCTAAAATCGCAGCAGCAATTTTTACCAAAATAACGACAACCTTTGACACCTTTCGTTCCCCTCCCCCTTTTTTCCTCTCCAATTTTACCAGTTTCGACAAAATACCTCAATCTTTTTCCCCGAAAACGCAGAATTTGTCGGAAACGATTTGTGGATTTTTGTCTGATTTCCTTGTAAAATTGATGAAAACAGCAAAGCAGAAAGGAATCTTGATGATCATGAGAAACACAAACGGGGCAGATTGCCGCTCCATGCGACCCGATGCAGGAAAAGCCCAGGCCATTGAAAACCTGGGAGGCAGCGTTGCCCTTTATGAAAAACATTTGGCCAGGTTCAAAAAGAACTATGCCCAGGCTTACGCATCCATGCAGGAATATCTGGACGGGAACCATAAAAAAGAAGCCCGGCAGTTCGCCCATTCCATCAAGGGACTGGCGGGCATGCTGGGACTGACCTGCCTGGCTCGCTCTGCGGAGGTTCTGGAGGGCGCATTGGGCAGGGGCGCAGAGGATTTGTCCAAAGAACTATCCATATTCCGGGAGAGGCTGGAAGAAATCGTTGCCCACTGAAAAGCCCTGGAAAAAGCAAAGTCGCTGCGTTTGCTGGATTGGGGCAACGATTGGGGCAACGCATTTGTTGGATCTTTGGAAAGGCTCACAAACGGCATCGATCGCATGTCGAAAAAAAACGGAGCGGTTTAGAAAAGCGAGTCTGTCCCATCGCCTGCGTCATCGTCCTCTTCCTCTTCCCCTTCCCCTTCGAGCAGTGCATCCTCTTGCGCATGTTTGGGCCGCACGATGCATCGTTCCACCTTCATAATGGAAACTTCGTAAGCAGTCCGGATGCTCACGTTGCCTTCTTCATCCCGCTTTTTGTATTCCCGGCTTTGGATCCTGCCTTCAATCCGCAGCTTGCTCCCCACTTCCTGCTCGCCTCCGAAAGCAGCGTTCCTTCCCCAGGCAATGCAGGGCACATAGTCGGATTTATTGTACATGCGGTTGACCGCCAACATGATGTCGCAGATTTCCCGCCCCAGGGGAGACGTCCTGCGAATCGGCGGCTTGCATATGAACCCTTCCAGGAAAACGCGGTTTTCATAGGCCGCTTCCCCTTCTGCCATATGGATTGCCCTTGCGAACACGACTATGTTCAGTCTGTTTTTGCCCTCCCGTTCCTCATTGTAGGTACGAACCTGCCCGGACACATCCAAAAAACAGCCGGGTTCCAGCTGGCTGTTCCCCAGCAGTCGTTCGGACACCATGAGCCGGATGCGATCCTCATAGCCGCTCTTTCGCAAAATACCCAGCAATGCGATGTAAAACGCTTCTCCATATGTCCTGTGGCTAAATTCCAGATCTGACAGCACTTTTCCCACCAGGCGCACCGCATTTCCTTCCAGAATCTTTTCCATCAAAAATCCCCCCAAGCAAAGTCTCTCTAAACTATATTGCCAAAAGGGGGGAATTATTACTACGAAACCGAAAAGAAATGGGCTTCCAACTCCATCTGTCCTAGCCTGCGGCCGCCGCCTTACCTTTCCACCGAAGCATCACTGAAAATCCAGCTTCATCACCTCCGGGTGGCAGGTTTCTCCGTACTGCGGGCAAGTCAGGCACTCAAAAAAGTTAGGCGCGGCCTCCCTTGGGACATTCCCAAATCCATATTTTCGGAAAAACTCCGGAGCCCTGGCTACCAAGTAAATGCCGCTGCCGCCCCTGGCAAGCGTCTCTTCCACAGCTTTGTCCAGCAAGCCTTTTCCGATTTTCAGTTTTCGATAGGTGGGTTCTACCGCAATTCCATCGATGATAAATTCTCCTTCCCGTTTGGCCAACACCAAAGCCGCCATCAGATGTCCATCATCTCCATGGACGACTTCCCAGCATTTCACGATATCCGTAGGAACCGGCTCTTCTTCCGAAAATTCCAGTCCGTTTTCGATAAAGAAGGGCACCAGCTTTTCATAATCCTCTGTCTGGCGCATGGTAAAACGAATCATTTAGATGTCATCCTCCTCTGTAAAAATCCGCAGCCGATTGTGGAGCAGGCTAAATTCCAATGGGAACTTTTCGCCCTTTTCCCCATCGATATCCGTTGAAATTTCATCATCGGTCTCAATCCGCAGGGAATCTGTCTTGAAGGTAAGCACGTTCTTGTTTTGGGAATGATTTCCATGAATCACGTTAAAGAGCAACGGTCCCAACTCGATGATGGGCATTTTGCGGAACAAAATCACATCCATCAGGCCATCGTTGATTTCCGATTCCGGTGAAATCCGCTTGAATCCGCCTGCGGAAATCCCGTTCATGACTACCATGAAGTACATCTCCTCTTCATAAGTCTTTTCCGGCGTAATCAGCCTGACCTTGTGCGCCCGCAGGTTTGGGACTTCCGTCACCGCCTTGAGGTAATAGGCCATCACCCCCAAGGTGTTTTTCAAATTGGGGTCGGTCTTTTGGCTCACATCGATGAGCGCACCCATGGCCGCCACGTTGATAAAATGCCTGTTGTTGACCTTTCCCACGTCCGCATTTGTAAAGTGTTCGCCCAGTGCGATGTCGATCATGCCGTCCAAATTGTTGGGAAGGTCGAAATAATAAGCGAAATCATTGGCCGTTCCTGTCGGGAAAATCGCCAGGGGCAACGTAATATTGTGCCTGATCATGGCGTTGACGCAGATGTTGATGGTACCATCACCCCCTGCTGCGATGATCTGCCGATACTCGCTGGCATCCATCATGCCCAGAACCTTGTCAATTCGCTTTCCCTTTTCGGCTCGAATGGGCACAATCTGGTACCCCGCTATCTGGAATCGGTCGATGATATGATCCAGGTTGTTTTGGAACAGCCCGTTTCCCGAATGCGGATTATAAAACAACAAAACTTTCTCTATCTTTTTTTCACACATGCTGAAGCATCTCCCTTATCTCTCCGATGAAATATAACGATCCTGCGAACAAAACCACGTCCGGGCAAGGTTCCCGTCCCATGGCCAGCGCAAAAGCCTGCTCTGCGGTTTCCGCGACTTCGCAGGCTGCCCCTTTCTGCTTGAGGAGCCTGTCCAGCGTTTGGGCTGGCAGCTTTCTCGGATTGTCCGGCTGGGCAGCGATGAACCGATGGGAAATCCCAACAAGCTGCTCTGCCATTTTGTCGGTCTCTTTATCCGCCAGCATGCCTGCCACGACCAAAACGTCTTTGCCGCCATAACAACTCTCCATGGTTCGGCGCAATGCCTCTGTGCCTGCCTCGTTGTGCGCGCCATCCAACACGATGGTCGGCTTTTTCCCAAACACCTCGAAGCGTCCCGGCTGCCTGGCTTTTTTCATGCCCCGATACAGATCCTTTCGCGTCACCTTTATTTTACTTCTTTTTCTAAGGTTTTCCAAGACCATTAATGCAATTTTTGCATTTTCCGCCTGATGCCGCCCTGCCATGGAAATGCGCACGCCGCTGTAATCCGTCCCGTAAATCTCCAGGTCAAAGACCGTCCCTGCCGCCGATTCTTCCCGAATGGCGCAGGTTAGCTTTGTGGCATCATACAGTGCGCAGCCATTCTCATAGGCTTTCCTGGCGATGACGGCGGCAGCTTCCCGCTGCTCCACATTGGCAACGACAGGTACGCCCGGTTTGATGATGCCGGCCTTTTCCCCTGCGATCTGCGTCAGGGTGCTGCCAAGCTGCCGCATATGGTCATAAGCGATGGAAGCGATGACGCTGACCAGCGGCTTTTCCACCACATTGGTGGAATCGCCCCTTCCTCCAAGACCCACCTCCAAAATCGCAAAATCTACCTTTTTGGCGGCAAAATAGAGAAAGGCGATGGCAGTCACCACTTCAAATTCCGTAGGGGAGTCGTAGCCCTCCCGCACCATTTCATCCGCTTTCTCTATGACCTGGCTCGTATAGGTTTCCAGCTCCCGATCCGTGATGCACCTGCCGTGGAACTGAATCCGTTCGTGGAACCGTTGAATATATGGCGAGATATACAACCCCACCCGATATCCGTTTGCCTCCAGGGATTCGTACAAATAGCGGCACACGGAGCCTTTGCCGTTGGTGCCTGCCACATGGATGACCTGCAGCCCCCGCTCCGGATGATCCAGCTTTTCCAACAGCAGCTTCATTCTCTCCAATCCCAGGACGCTGCCAAAGCGGTCGAATCCATGGATTTTTTCGATTGCGTTCATGTTTTGCCGTTACCCCTTTTGTCGTTATCCCTTGCACTTGCTTTCCACCATGGCGAGCCGTTCCCGCACTTTGGACAGCATGTCCTCGTATTTGGTCATTTTTTCCCGTTCTTCGTTTACAACCTTCTCCGGCGCCTTCTTGATGAAACCTTCGTTGGAAAGCTTGCCCCTGACCCGCTTCACTTCGCTTTCCAGCTTTTTCTTTTCCTTCGTCAGGCGTTCCATTTCCGCCTGGTAATCCAACAGATCGTCCAATGGGATGAAGATTTCCGCCCCATGGATGACTGCGGACATGACTTCCTCCGGCACGTCTTTTTTATCCTGGATGAAAGTGATTTCTGTAATGTTGGCCAGCTTTTTGATGTACCGTTCCCCGGCTTTTGCAGTTTCCATGGCATCACCCTGCGCTAAAACCACGGCTCGCAGTTTCCTGCTGGGGGCTGCCTCTGCTTCCGCCCGAATGTTGCGGATGCTGCGGATGGCTTCCATGGCCATTTCCAGCTTTTTCACCTCCTCGTCAAAAGTCTGTGTCTCGTCATAAATCGGCCACCGTTCTTTGATGAGGAAATTATTGGGATTGTCTTTGGTCGGCGCATCCTTCGGCAGGTACCCCCAGATTTCTTCCGTGATATATGGCATGAAAGGATGAAGCATGCGCAGCATGTCCTTCAAGGCTTTTACCAGCACATATCTTGCGGTGGCTTTGTCCCTTTCATCGTCGCCGTAAAGCCGCCCTTTTACGATTTCGATGTACCAGTCGCAGTACTCGTTCCAAATCAACTCGTAAACCCGCTGGCCTGCCAGCGCCAGGTCGAAATTCTCCATGGTTTCCGTCACATATCTGGCCGCATCGTTGACTCTGGACAGCATCCATTTGTCCTCGTCCTGCAGGCCGTTGTCAGCCATGGCCTTGAAGGTCCCATCCTCCTCCTGCAAATTCATGATGACGAAGCGGGAAGCGTTCCACAGCTTGTTGGCAAAATTCCTTGCGCTTTCCAGCCTGTCCTCTTTGAAGCGCATGTCGTTTCCCGGCGTGATGCCTGTAGTCAGCATGAAGCGGAGCGCATCCGCACCGTACTGGTCGATGATTTCCAACGGATCGATGCCGTTCCCCAGCGATTTGCTCATCTTCCGGCCTTCCGCATCTCGCACCAGCCCGTGGACATAGACGTATTTGAAAGGCGGTTTTCCTGTGGTTTCCAGTGCGGAAAACACCATGCGCACTACCCAGAAAAAGATGATGTCGTATCCCGTCACCAACACGTCTGTGGGGTAAAAATACTTGAAATCCTCCGTTTCTTCCGGCCATCCCAGGGTGGAGAAAGGCCACAGGGCGGACGAAAACCAGGTGTCCAGCACGTCTTCGTCCTGCTTCAGGTTGGCGCTGCCGCATTTGCCGCATTTGTCCGGCGCAGTTTCCGCTACCATCAGTTCGCCGCAGTCCTGGCAGTACCAGGCCGGGATCTGATGGCCCCACCACAGCTGCCGGGAAATGCACCAGTCCCGGATTTCCTCCAGCCAGTGGAGATATGTCTTTTCAAAGCGTTCCGGCACATGAACCAGCTTGCCGCTTTTTGCCGCCTGGATGGCCGGTTTTGCCAGTTCTCCCATGGCTACGAACCACTGATCCGACAGCATGGGTTCGATGGCGGTTCCGCAGCGGTAACATTCTCCCACTGGAATCACTTTGTCCTCCGTCTTTACCAGGTATCCGGCTGCGTCCAAATCCGCGACCCACGCCTTGCGGCATTCGTAGCGATCCATGCCCTCGTATTTTCCTGCCAGGCCGTTCATGGTGGCATCTTCGTTGATGCAGCACAGGCTCTCAAGGCTGTTCCTCTGCCCCACTTCAAAGTCGTTGGCATCGTGGGCGGGGGTGATTTTCACTGCGCCCGTTCCCTTTTCCGGATCCGGGTAAGGGTCTGCGATCACCGGGATTTCCCTTCCAACCAACGGCAGAATCACGGTTTTGCCTACCAGGTCTTTGTAGCGTTCATCGTCCGGGTGGACGGCAATGGCAGTATCGCCGAACATGGTTTCCGGCCTTGATGTGGCAATCACCACCCCCTCGCCGCCATCCGCAGCAGGATAACGGAAGTACCAGTATTTTCCGTTTTTGTCCTCGTGTTCCACTTCTGCGTCGGAAAGGGACGTGCCGCATTTGGGACACCAGTTGATGAGCCGGTTGCCTCTGTAAATCCACCCCTTTTCGTACAGCTTTACGAAGAAATGGTTGACCGCTTTGCTGCAGCCTTCGTCCATGGTAAAGCGTTCCCGGCTCCAGTCGCAGGAATCGCCCAGCTTGCGGCATTGCTTTGTGATTTTCCCGCCGTAAATCCGTTTCCATTCCCAGGCTCTTTCGAGGAACGCCTCCCGACCGATGTCTTCTTTTTCTTTGCCTTCCTCCTGACGCAGCTTTTCCACCACTTTGACTTCCGTGGCAATGCTCGCATGGTCACTTCCCGGCAGCCACAATGCGCTGTAGCCCTGCAGCCGCTTGAACCTGGTGAGCACGTCCTGCAGAGTCTGATCCAGGGCATGTCCCATGTGCAGCTGTCCGGTAATGTTTGGCGGCGGCATGACGATGGTGAAGGGCTTTTTGCCCGGATCCCGTTCGGCTTTGAATGCGCCGTTTTCTTCCCACATGCGATAAATGCGGTCTTCAAAATCCTTTGGGTCATAAGTTTTGGCAAGGTTTTTTTCCATGTCGTACTCCTTTTTCTGTGTTTTTCATATATGGGCGTATGGGCGGGAAATATCGGCATTTCCTGAATCAGGACAAGGCCTGCTTTTGCGGCAGGTTTCGTTGCTGCTCCCTGGACTATCGCAAGGGGCAGCCCTCACATAATAAAACCGCCCTTCGTCTTTGCTAAAGGACGGATTGTTTCCGCGGTACCACCTTTATTCCGCTGCCCTGCAAAATGGCAGCGACTCTCATTTACTGGCCAAGACTCCAAAGCAACCTTCGGAAAACGCATTTCTTAAGGGTCTTTCAGCCGGGAACCCTCTCTCTGCCAAGCGCTGGTTTTCTTACTCCTCTTTTTCATCGTCTCGTATTCGATTGCATAGGATAAGTATCGCGTTTTCCAAATGACTGGACGAAAGACGCTGGATCAATTTTCAGCCTGCAAGGCGGAGGAATGAGGCGTAGCATTCTGTCCAGCGAGCGAAGCGAACTGCTGACAGAATCCATGCTGGAAAAGCCAGCGAGCTTGCGAGCGCAGGCTTTTCGTCGTAGAGCCGTAGCTACGGCAATTGACGACAACGCAGCAGATGGAAATTTAGACAAGTATTACGTCCAGCTAATTTGGGAATGCTATACTTAGTTTAACGGATTGCGGGAAAATGTCAATGTTTTTTTGCAGGTTCTATCACCAGGAGGCATTTTTTAATAAAAAAGCCGCTTGCTCTTCCACTTTCTCCTATGCGCCCTTTCCTGCCTTTCCATTTCTTCCCTCCAGCCGGAATGGTAAACATCCAGGTACGCCTCAATATGAATCCAATCATTCTCCGGGTTTTCCGAGGCGATTCCCGGATAAAAACGTTCCACGTATTCCCTGACGAGTGCCTGATGCACCATCCGCAGCCTGCCGCGGGATGCTTCGCAGACCGTCTCTCCGTAGCCCTCCAATATGGACGTGATGATGGGAATATCATAGCCGAACTTGATGGCAAGCGATTCCACATCCCTGCCCAGGGCCACATAATGGTCAAAGATTGCCAGATGGTCTTCCATCGGAATCCTGGCTGTTTTTCGCAGTTGTTCAATCGGTGCGCTCATGTTTCCACTCCTTTTCTTTGTATTTGGACTTTATCATGCGGTGAGTTTTATTTGATATTCCAATAACTGCGTCTACCAAAATCAATTCTTTCAAGGATTTCATTCTTTTAAACACTGTTTTGGGGCTGATTGAGAGCCTTGCTGCCATATCCGCACAGGTAAAGGCCGAAACTTCCATCAACAATCAAATGATATCTTTTTCGCCTTTGGAAATGGTTTCTCCTAACTTTCCCGGCGCATGCACGACTCGATCCTCCGGTGCTGTAAAGTTTATCATGATATCGCTTGGGTGAATGGATCGACAATTTTATCAAATTTAGGCGAACACCAACATCCTGCATGCAACCACACATGCGGTACTGATGAGCGTTCCCAGCAAATAGTATTCTGCAAACTGCTCATCCTTGGCTATCTTATCATATCTGGCAATTGATTTCGCCGCCAGGATGAAGCCTATTGCGGCGTACTGATTCGCCGCCAGGAAAACGAGCATTATAAATCGCTCCATGGTTCCAATTCTTCGTCCTGCTTTGTGATTGGCTTTGATGATCGCCCTGTCTTCCCTGGGCTTGCAGCCTCCAAGAAAATTCTGCATGAAAATGTTTACAGGTCTGTCAATAAACAGAATCGCAAATGCCCAACTCGCAAGTAGTTCTGCGTCATAACCAAATGTGTGTAAGACATCGCCCACAATCCCGATATGCCCTACCGAAAAATTCCGGCAGTCCATGATATAAGCCAACGTTAGGATGGTAATGATATGTGCGCATTGGTCGATCGCAAACACGCTTCCCTTCTTTGCATTTTTTCTCATTCTCAAAAGGACATATTTGATACTATCTATTGCAAAATGCGCAAGAGCCGCGCATGTGGCCGCAACAACCATATCTATGCTGAAAATTGGCAAGATGATTACGAAATTTACAATATAATATTCCAGAGAATGCCGCAATACGCCCTGATAGCTTTCCTCTTTCCGTTTCGCCATTTCTTCAGTCTGAAAGTAAAAGTCCCCCAGTAAGTGGCCGATCCCTAGAATCAACAAATACTTGCTTATCATCTTGCGGTTCTCCTAATCGTTTGATTGCTTCGTTCACTACTTTTTTTGTTCGTTCATATGTTACATAATTGCCATCAGCCAGCCTTCTGGCAACGGTTGACTGCGTTGTGCCCATGCGTTTTGCGCATGCTTCCTGGCTGCCGCCATGCTGCTCCATGTCCCAAATCGTCAATCTCTGCTTTTCAGACCATCCGCTCTCTATAACCCGCATAAGCGTAAGGATGGTATTGATTTCTGTAATCTCAAAATCCTCTGTGCCATATGTGGATACTTGGATATCGGCAGCCTGTTTTCTTAACTTTTTCTCTTGTTTTCGCAGTTGCTCTATCATCTCTCTGGCCGCATAATAGGCTGGACCATCGGCACCGATGGCCGCTTCGTACAAAATATTTGTATTAATTTTGCCGACTCCGATTCCAAAGCGCAATCTGACAGGATGCATCTCTCTCTGGATATATTTGATTATATCAAAAAGATGCTCACTTTTTTTCAAGAGACCCTGAAATTCATCCCCCAATGTAATGATAAATTTTGCAGAAATATCTTCGCAGTACGCTTTATTTACATATTTTAACACAAAATCTAGTTTTTGTTGCACAAATCTGCGATTTTCCATTTTTTTTGAATTTTTCATGTCGCCGATGACTGCTATATAATGATTCATTGCTGATCCCTCCGTTTCTATTATGCATTATTTCCGCATAATTGTCAAGTATGCATTATTTCAGCATATTTTTAAATTATGCGTTATTTATGCATAATTTAAAAAGGCATCTTGCTAACTTATCGTTCCTGCATCAATATCGGCCTGGCATCCTCCATCCCCAATGAACCGATGAATGAAAGACAGCTGCACTCATAGCTACACGAAAAAAGACGCCCCTTTTCAGAAACAGAAACGTCTTCCAACTCCAACTCCTATTGCGCATTCTCCCTATATCACAATGCAGATAAAATACTCCTTCCCCTCATCGCAGATTTTCTGCAAAGATTTCTGCATTTTCACCCGGATATGATCCGGCACGCCGGATAGCTTGCTTTGCATCTGTTCGGCCACCATGTCATAAAGGGTCTTGCCAAAAATGTTCGTCTCCCAAATTTTTTCCGGCTGGTTTTCAAACTCCGTCAAGAGATGCTTTGCCAGATCTTCCGCCTGCTGCTCCGCACCCACCACCGGTGCCACTTCCGTCGTGATGTCCGTGCGGATGATATGCAGGCTCGGCGCTGTAGCAGTCAGGCGAATCCCGCATTTGCTCCCTTGCTTAAAGACTTCCGGCTCGCCCAGTTTCATCTCCGTCAGCTTTGGCTGGACGATGCCGTAGCCGGTGGCTTCTACCTGATCCATGGCTCCCTTCAGCTTGTCATAGGATTTTTTCGCTGCGGCAAATTCCCGGAGAAGACGGAAAAATTCGTAATCGTTTTCCACCTTTTCATCCATCAGTTCTTCGATGACTTTATAGAACAAGCCATCTACCAGCTTCACTTTCATGACGACCTGGCCGGTGCTCAAATCCATGTCCGCTACCTTGGCCGATTCTATGACTTTGCCATCGACAAGGAGCCCTGCGGTCTTCTGGATATCCTCCGCGTTTTCAAAGACGGTTGACCATGCCCTGACGCTTTCGATGACCGAGGCTTTGATCCAGTGGTCTGTTTCCAGTCCCTCCATGAATCCAGGCAGTTGGAAGGAAATTTCGCTGACGGGGAACTGATAGAGCACCTTTTCCACGATTTGGTTCAGTTCCGTGCTGCTCATTCTGGCACAGTTGACAGCCATGGCTGGAACGCAATGCTTTTCCTGCAGGGTTTCGGCCAGGGACTGGGCAGGGGCAGAATGCGGTTCCGTAGAGTTCACGACCACCACAAAGGGCTTTTTCATCTCCTTCAATTGGGAAATCACCCGTTCCTCCGCTTCTTCGTAATTGCCCCTCGGAATCTCCGATGTGGTCCCGTCTGTTGTCACCACGATGCCGATGGTGGAGTGTTCCTCGATGACCTTGCGAGTTCCCTTTTCAGCTGCTTCTTCAAAGGGGATCTTCTCATCGTCCCAGGGAGTGCCTACCATTCTGGACTTGCCATCCTCCACATGGCCCAGGGCTTCGGGCACCAGATATCCAACGCAGTCCACAAGACGAACCCGGCAGCTGATGTTGCCCGGCATTTTCAGGCTGGCAGCTTCGGCTGGAACGAACTTTGGCTCTGTCGTCGTAATGGTTCGTCCCGAACCGCTCTGGGGCATTTCGTCCAGCAGCCGTTCCCTGGCATAGGCGTTTTTCATGTTTGGCACAACCAACAAATCCATGAATCGCTTGATAAAGGTGGACTTTCCTACCCGCACCGGCCCCACGACGCCTATGTAAATGTCACCCTGGGATCTTTTAGCTATGCTTTCATAGATATTCAAACTTTCCACGACAAAAAACCTCCCTGTGCCTTTGACAATCATCAACCATTAAATCAATATAGCATATGAGAGAGGTTCCCCGATTATTCAATTCTTTTTCACAAACTCCCCAGGCGCAGCAAGGAAAACCCGTCCCCATGGTTTTGCAGAAACTGCGGCATCCTCACTCAATCCACCAGCGCTTCCCCTTCCAGGCTGAAGGTTTTCCCCGCCGTGATTTTGACCGGGACGATGCGCCCTGCGAGATCCGGCGTTCCCTGGAAGTTGACGAGTTTAAAGCCCTCTGTCCGGCCAGCATAGGTCAGTGCGTTGTTCTTGCTGGTTCCCTCTACCAGCACCTGCTCCACCCGACCCACATAAGCAGCGTTTTTCCTGGCAGAGATGCGGTTCACTGCCTCCACTAGCCGATTGAACCGCTGGTGCTTCGTTTCCTCTGGAATTTGATCCTCGTAACGCTCCGCAGGCGTCCCCCGTCTGATGGAGTAGAGGAACGTAAAAGCCGAATCGTATTCCACGGTTTCCACCAAATCCAGCGTTTCCTGAAAATCCGCCTCCGTTTCCCCCGGAAAGCCTACCATGATATCCGTGCTGATGGCAATTTCCGGCACAGCGGCTTTCAGCTTGTCGATGATGCGCAGGTAATCCTCCTTCGTATATCTGCGGTTCATCCGCCGCAAAACCCTGCTGCTGCCGGACTGGACGGGCAGATGGATGTGAGCGCACAGCTTGTCGCAGTCCACATAGGCCTGGATCAACTTGTCGGAAAGATCCTTGGGGTGGGAAGTCATGAAGCGAAGCCTCTGCAAATCCGGCACTTCGTTCAATCGGTACAGTAGATCGGTGAAATCCGCACCCCCATCCCCCCGATAAGAATTGACGTTCTGCCCCAGCAGCGTCACCTCCCGCACGCCGTCCGCCGTCAGGCGTTCCACCTCCTCCAGGATGTCCCGGGGCTTTCTGCTCCGCTCCCTGCCCCTGGTATAAGGCACGATACAGTAAGTGCAGAAATTATCACAGCCGTACATGATGTTGACAAAAGCCTTGTGCTTGTAGAGCCGCCTGGCTGGAAGCCCTTCCACAGGATCACCGCCATCCTCCCACACACTGACGATTTTCTCTTTCTCCCTCATCACGCTCTCCAGCAGCTGGGGGAACTGGTGAATGTTGTGGGTGCCGAAGATCAGGTCAACCCATGGATACTTGCGCTTGATGCTGTCGATGACATGCTGCTGCTGCATCATGCAGCCGCAGACGCAGACTATAAACTCCGGGTTGTTTTTTTTGATTTTTTTCAATTGTCCCAGGGTGCCGAAAAACCGCTTGTCCGCATTTTCCCGGACGCTGCAGGTATTGATGATGGCCACGTCCGCCTCGTCCCGCCGCAGGCTTTCGGAAAAACCCCGCTCCACCAACATCCCCGCAATGGTTTCCGAATCATGCTCGTTCATCTGGCAACCGAAAGTGGTGATGTGATACGTCTTACCCCTGTTCATGTTTTTTCTCTCTCCCCATGAGCAGCTCCACGGCATCCCTGGCATTGGATTTTCCCTTGATGACCTGATACAGCTGGTCGGTAATGGGCATTTCCACATTCTCACGCTTTGCCAGATCGTAGGCCGCCTCTGTAGTGAACATGCCTTCCACTACCATGCCGACTTTTTTCGTGGCTTCCTCCGGTGCCATGCCTTCGCCGATCATGATGCCGCACCGCCTGTTTCTGGAGTGCATGCTGGTGCAGGTCACGATCAGGTCTCCCACGCCTGTAAGCCCGGCAAAAGTCGCAGGATCCGCCCCCAGCTTGATGCCCAGCCTTTTGATTTCAGCCAGTCCCCTTGTCATCAAGGCCGCTTTCGCATTGTCGCCAAAGCCCATGCCATCGGAAATTCCCGCTCCCAGGGCAATGATGTTTTTCAGTGCGCCTCCCAGTTCCACGCCTACCACGTCCTCTGTGGTGTAAACCCGAAACCGATCCGTCATGAAGATGTCCTGGGCTTCCTCCGCCAGCTTCAAATCCCTGGAAGCCACCGCCACCGTAGTGGGAAGGTTCCTGCCCACCTCTTCCGCATGGGACGGACCGGATAGCACCACATACCTGGCATCAGGAAGCTGCGCAAAGGCGATCTCCGACATGCGCAGCAAGGTTTTCTGCTCGATTCCCTTTGCCACGTTTACCAGCAGCATTTCCGGCTTCAAATGAGGAACCGCATGTTCCAGCGCGCTTCTGAAATGTTGGGCAGGTGCGGAAAACAAGGCTGCGTCCGCTCCCTGTAGCGTTTCTTCCACCGTCTTTGCCACCCGCAGGTTGTCGTGGAATTTGATGCCCGGCAGATACCGCCGGTTTTCCCTGTTCTGCTCCAGCTCAGCCAAATGCTCCGGATTCACATCCCAAAGCCTCACCTGATGTCCTTTGCCACTGAGGGTCAGCGCCAATGCGGTTCCCCAGCTGCCCGCCCCGATTACGCCTATTTTCTTCATTTTCTTTCTCCTTGTAACCTATGTATCGCTCTCTCGCCAAAGCTCCGGTGACAAGCCACAGGGAAACCCCTCCCGGTTTCATTTTCGTTTTTCCTTGTCGAACAAACCCAGCTTTGGCTCTTTCCCCTGAAGGAGCCGTCCGATATTGGCTCTGTGCTTCACCATGATCAGCAATGCCAGTATGCACGCAAATGGAACAAAATCCGGTTCCAGCCAACAGGAAAACAGAGGAAAAGAAATGGCCGCCAGAATGGAACCCACGGATACCCGCTTGGAAGCCAGGACTGCCAGAACCAAGACTCCCAGGGCGCAGAGGGCAATCAGGATGTTCAGCCCCACGATTGCGCCAAAGGTGGTGGCAACGCCCTTGCCGCCTTTGAATTTAAAAGCCATCGGCCAGATATGACCGGCCACCACCGCCAACACGCAGATCATGGCGCAGAGCTGCCCGCAGAGAAAATCGGCCAACGCCACGGCCACGATCCCCTTTATCACATCGATGACCAGCGTGATGGCACCCGCCTTCTTTCCCATGACCCGAAGGGCATTGGTGCTTCCCGCATTTCCGCTCCCCTCCTGTTTGATGTCGATGCCCTTTGCCCTGGCCAGCAGGATAGCGGGAGAAATGTTCCCTATGAAATAGGCTGCGACAATCAAAGCGGCGAAAATCGCAAAATAGGGAGCCAAACTGGAAAACTGGAATTTCTCGCCGACCAGTCCGGCATCCCCGGTCAGAACGACTACCGTAGACCCATCTGCCCCACCGATGATTCCCATATCAAACATCCTTCCTTTCGCCTTTTTCCCGGAACACGAATTTCAGCGCAGTTCCTTCAAAGCCGAAGCTTTCCCGAATCTTGTTTTCCAGATACCGCGCATAGGAAAAATGCATCAGCTTCCTGGAATTGATTTTAAAGGAAAACAGCGGCGGTTTCACGCCAACTTGGGAAACGTAATAAATTTTTAATCTCTTTCCCTTGTCGGTCGGCGGGGGCGCCACCATGGACGCATCTGCAATCAAGCTGTTGAGCTGCCCCGTAGAAATTCTCATGGCTCTGTTTTCGGCCACGGCCCCGGCGGTTTGCAGCACATTGGACAGCCTCTGTTTTTCCAGCGCAGAAATGAATATTATGGGCGCATAAGCCGTAAAATAAAGTTCCTGCTGGATTTCCCGCCGGAAAAACTTCATAGTGTTGGTTTCCTTTTTTACCAAATCCCATTTGTTGACGATGATCACGATGCCTTTGCCCGCTTCATGAGCCACGCCTGCGATCTTTTTGTCCTGCTCCGTGACCCCTTCCGTGGCATCGATCATCAACAGGCACACATCGCAACGCTCAATGGCAGCGATGGCTCGAATCACGCTGTATCGTTCGATGTTCTCGTTTACCTTGCTCCTTCTGCGGATGCCTGCTGTATCGATGAGCAGATACTTTTTGCCGTCCTTTTCAAAGGGCGTGTCGATGGAATCCCTGGTGGTTCCAGCAATGGGCGAAACGATGACCCGGTTTTCTCCCAGCAGCGCATTGATGAGGGACGACTTCCCCACGTTGGGCTTTCCGATGACGGCCACTTTGATTTCATCGTCCTCTTCTTCTCCCATGCCCTTGGGAAAGCTTTCTACGACAAGATCCAGCAAATCCCCCAGGTTCAGCATGTTGGCAGAAGAAATGGCAATGGGTTCCCCCAGCCCCAGCTCGTAAAAGTCATAAAAATCAGCGGATACTTTGGGCTTGTCCACTTTGTTCACCACCAGGATGACCTTTTTCCCGGTGCGCATCAGCATCATGCCCACTTCCCTGTCGGAAGCCGTCAGCCCTTCCTTTCCATCTACCATGAACAAAATCACATCGGCCATGTCCACGGCGATTTCCGCCTGCTCCCGCATCTGGGACAAAATGATATCCTTGCTGTTTGGCTCGATGCCCCCCGTATCGATAAGGGCAAAGCAAATGCCCCGCCACTCCGCTTCCCCATAGATGCGATCCCTCGTCACGCCCGGCGTATCCTCTACGATGGCGATTCTCTGCCCCACCACTTTGTTGAAAAACGTGGATTTCCCCACGTTGGGCCTGCCGACTATTGCTACGATCGGTTTACTCATTAAAAATTCCTCCTGCAAACTCCGCTGGATCGAACTCTTTCAAATCATCGATGCCCTCGCCCACGCCGATGAACTTGACCGCCATGTCCAGCTCATCCGCAATGGTGATGACGATGCCGCCTTTGGCCGTGCCGTCCAGCTTGGTGAGGACGATTCCCGTAATGTCCGCACTCTCATTAAATTCCCTGGCCTGGGAAACCGCATTCTTTCCGGTGGTGGCATCCAGAACCAACAGATTTTCCCTGGCAGCTTCGGGAAACTCCCTGCCGATGACCTTGTTCATCTTTGCCAGTTCGTCCATCAGGTTCTTTTTGTTCTGCAGCCGCCCCGCCGTATCGCAGATGAGCACATCGATGTTCTTGGCCTTTGCGGACTGGATGGCATCGAAAATGACGGCGGAAGGATCAGCCCCCTCCTGGTGGCGAACCACGTTGACACCAACCCTCTGCCCCCAGATTTCCAGTTGTTCGCTGGCTGCGGCGCGGAACGTATCGGCTGCGGCCAGCATGACCGTCTTTCCCTCCTGCCTGCATTTGTAGGCAATTTTTCCTATGGAAGTAGTCTTTCCGCCTCCATTGATTCCAATCATCAGGATGATCAGCGGCACATCCTGGCACAACTGATGCCTGTCGCCCTTGTCTACCAGTCCTTCCATGATTTTTTTCAGATGATCTTTTACCTGCGCCGGTTCCCGCAGGTACTCGCTCTTGATGTCGCTGCGCAATTGCTCAATGATATGCATGGTGGTTTCCATGCCGATGTCAGACGTAATGAGGATCTCCTCCAGTTCATCCAGCAAATCTTCATCAATGGCCGGCCTTGCCAAAATCACATCGCCGATGCGTTCCGAAAGCCTTCCGAAAAAGCCTTTCTTCTTTTTATCAAACTCCATGTATTTCCTCCTATGTTTCAAAGCTATCGTCCAATTTCAGGGACAGCACCTTGGAAATGCCTTGCTCCGGCATGGTCACGCCGTAAAGCACGTCCGCATGTTCCATGGTCGCCTTTTGATGCGTCACCAGGGTGAACTGGATATCGTCAAACGTCTTTAAATACCTGGCGAACCGCTCGATGTTGGCATCGTCCAAGGCCGCTTCCACCTCATCCAATATGCAAAAGGGCGTCGGCCTGGTTTTCAGGATCGCAAACATGAGCGCAATGGCGGTCATGGTCTTTTCGCCGCCGGACAGCAGGTTGATGTTCTGCAGCTTTTTCCCCGGCGGCTGGGCGATAATTTCAATGCCCGATTCCAGCGGCGCCTTTTCATCTTCCAGCCGCAGCTGGGCATGGCCGCCGCCGAACAATTGGGAAAAGACCTGCTCAAAGTGGAACACCACCTGGTCAAAGCACTGTTTGAACCTGGTTTTGATGGTCTTGTCCATGTCGGCGATGATGCGGCTCAGGCTGTCGGTGCCTTCCAGAATGTCCGCCCGCTGGGATGTGAGAAATTCATAGCGTTCTTTTACCTTTTCATATTCTGCGATGGCTCCCAGATTCACATCGCCCAATTCTTTCATCCTGGCCTGCAGCCGCCGGTTTTCCCTGACCGCTCCAGCCATGGCAAAATCCTCTTGTTTGAATTCCATGGCCTGGACATAAGAAACTTCAAAATTTTCCCACAGTTTTTCTTTGTAATGGTTCAATTGGGTTTCATTTTTTGCCTCTTTGATTTCCAGCTCGTACTTCTGGTTTTGCAGGGCGTTGGCCTGTTGCTCCAGGGTTTCCTTTTCTTCCGTCAGCTTTTCCAGCAGACAAAGATCCTCCTTTTGCTCCTGAGAAATTTCTTCTAAATAGGATGCGATGTTTTCCCGCTCCGCTTTCTTTTCCTTGACAACTGCCGTTATATCCGTGCTTCCCGACAGCAACCGCTCTTGTTCGGCTGCCAGATGCGCCAGTTCTTTTTCCTTGTCCCTCTTTTCCCGCTCCAGTTCTTCTATGGAACGTTTGACCCGCCTTTCCAGATCCTCGGTGGCTGCCGCCTTGTTTTCGCAGGCTCCCGCTTCGATTCGCGCTGCCGTGATTTCCTCGCCTACCTTGTCCAAAGCCTGCTTTTTTTCCTCATGGATGTCCATTTGGCGCTGAGCCATGACTTCTTTTTCGGCGATGGATTCCTGGTGTTTTTTGATCTTTCCTTCCAGTTCCCGGATCATCTGCCGGGAGGATTCCTGCTCGCTGCGAATGTTGTCCAGCTCCTGCTCCCACTTGCCGCTGCTGGCCTTGAACTCGTTGAGAAAGGTTTCGGTGGTCGTCCATTCGTTTTCCTTTGCCGCCAGATCCAGCGTCCCGGCTTTTTCCTGTTCCTGCAGCAGTTCCAGATGCTTTCTGCCCTCCTGCAGCTTCGCCCGCAGCGCTTCGAGGCTGCCCAAAATCTCTCCCTTGCGGCGTTCTGTCTTTGCCAGTTCTTTGCCCAGGTCGGCGATTTCACCTTTCCTGCTGAGCAGGTTGGCGGTTTTGTTTTTGTACCTGCCGCCCGTAATGGCTCCCCCTGCGTTGACAACCTCGCCCTCCAGCGTGACAAAGCGAAGCCCTGCCCCTTTTTTCGACAGCCGCACCGCATGCTCCATGTCGTCTACGATGACTACGCGACCCAGCAGGTATTCCATCACAGTGCGATATTCCGGCTGAAAGGTCACGCAATCGGTTCCAAATCCACAAAACCCCGGCTCATTTTGAAAGCGGCCTCCATCCTTTCCGCGACCGCCCCGAACGGAAGAAACGGGCAGGAACGTGAGCCTGCCCGCCCTGCTTTCCTTCAGCCTGGCAATGGCATTCTGCGCGCTCCTGTCATCATCGCAAACGATGTTTTGCATGGCTGCTCCCAGAGCCGTCTCAATGGCGGTTTCAAAGCCCCTCGGAACGGCAATCAGTTCTCCCACCGTTCCCCGAATGCCCGCAAGGTCGGATTTCATGATGAACCGAACCGCATAATGGTACCCTTCGTAGTTGCTCTCCATCTCCTCAATGGTTTTCTTTCGGGCGGAAAGCTGTCCCATGGAAATTCGCAGCGTTTCCACCTCTTTTGTCAGCCGCTGTTCCTCCGCTCCGTAGTGGGCGATCTGCCGTCTCTGGCGTTCCAGTTCCCGCCTGCTTTGGCTGAGTTCCTCCTCCATTCCGGCTTTTTCCGTCCGCAGGCGGTTCATGGCATCCAGGGCTTCCCTGTTCCCGTTTTCGCCTGTGCGTTTTTCCTCCAGGATCTGCTGCTTTCGCCGCTCCAGCGTTTCCTTCAGGTTTTCCAAGCTGGAAATTTCCATGTTCCAGGAACCGATTTTGCTGTGGAGCGCAAAAATATCGTTCTTGTGTTGTTCCGCCAGATCTGCAGCCTGCAACGTTTCCCGGTTGAGGGTTTCCTGCTTTTCCACTTTTTCCCGCAGTCTACGATGGACTTCCTGCATGGCCTCCTTGGCCTGCGATTTGTCTTGCGAAAGTTGTGCTTCGTTGTTCCTTTCCCGTTGCAGCTTTTCCTCCAATCCATGGATTTCATCCTGCAGCCTGGCATCTCTGGCTTGGATGCCAGTGAGTCGTTCCTGATCCAGCTTTCCCTGATGCTCCAGCTGACTGATTTCCTCTGCGCTGCGCATCAATTTTTCCCGGCTCTCATCCATGGCCTGCTGCAGGCTGTCGCCCTTGCGCCTCGTGTCCGCCAGCTTCCGATCCGTCGCTGCCTTCCCTTCCTTGTTCTCCTCAAGGCTGGCATTCAGCTCCATGATGTCATCCTTGAGGTATTCGTTTTTCAGATCCAGGGTTTCGATATTGTTGAGGGTAATGTTGATTTCCAGGATTTTGTGCCGCTCCCGCAGTTGAATATAAGTTTCCGCTTTCCGGCTGTCTTCTTGCAACGCATCGATTCGCCCTTCCAGTTCGCCGATGATGTCGTTGACCCGCTCCAGATTGGCTGACGCTGCTGCCAGCTTGCGCTCGGTTTCGGCTTTCTTGGTGCGGTACATGACAATACCGGCGGCCTCTTCAAAAATCTTCCGCCTGTCCTCCGCTTTGCCGCTGACGATGTCGGAAATTTTTCCCTGGCCGATGAGGGAATACCCATCTACGCCGATACCCGTATCCATGAGCATTTCCCGGATGTCCCGCAGCCGGCACTGGTTGTTGTTGATGAAATATTCGCTTTCGCCGGATCGAAACATTCTCCTGGTGATGGCGACTTCGTTGTAATCGATGGGCAGGCTTTCATCGGCATTATCGATGACCAGCGTCACCTCCGCCATGCCCCTGGATTTTCTGCTGGCAGTGCCGGAAAAAATGACTTCCTCCATCTTTCCGCCCCGCAGCATCCTAGGGCTTTGCTCCCCCAGTACCCACCTGATGGCATCGCTGATGTTGCTCTTGCCGCTGCCATTTGGTCCTATGATGCATGTGATGCCCTGATGGAACGCTATGGTCACCGGCTCGGCAAAGGATTTGAAGCCATGGATTTCCAATCGTTTAAAATGCATGCAGACCCCTTTCCAGGGCATCCCTGGCCGCATTCTGTTCCGCCACCTTCTTGCTCTTGCCGCTGCCGCTGCCCGCAGCCTTTCCCTGGACATCCAACCTTACGGAAAATGTCTTGTCGTGGTCAGGTCCATCTTCCCGTTCCGTCACATAGCGAATGTCCAAAATGCCCTGCGCTTGCAGTTGTTCCTGCAGCTCCGATTTATAATCCTGGTTGCTTAGCTTTCCGCTCTCGGCATCCTGCAGCGCTTCCTCGAACATTCCCAATACGAAGTCCCTGGCTTCCTCGTATCCACCATCCAAATAGACGGCTCCGATCATCGCTTCCATGGCATCCGCCAGGATGGATTCCCGTTCCCGTCCTCCTGATTTTTCTTCGCCCTTGCTGAATCGCATGTAGTTTCCCAAAGAAATGGCGCGGGCGGCATCCGCCAGGGACTTTTCGCATACGATGGAAGCCCTCGCTTTCGTCAACTGGCCTTCTTCTGCTTTTTCCAGCTTTCTGTACAAATCCTCTCCTATGATGGCATCTAAAAAAGCATCCCCCAAAAATTCCAGTCGTTCATTGTCATTGAGCCTGCTTTGCCCGCGTTCCTTTACATAGGAACTGTGGTTCAAGGCTCTTCCCAATAATTTTTTGTCCTTGAACCGATATCCTATGGCTCGTTCTAAATCCCTATTGTTGTTCACCTGCAATAATCTCCTCCAAATCCGCAATGGCGGACTTAATCTGATCCACCACGCCTTCTTCCGCATACGGAATCCCCTTTAAAATCGTGTTTTTTACGGCATTGGCGTTGGAGGAACCGTGCATTTTCACCATGGCTCCGTCTACGCCCAAAATGGGCGCGCCGCCGTATTCCGTATAATCGAACTCGTCCTTTAGTTCTCCCAGCTTGTCCTTCAGGAACAATGCGCCGATTTTGGCTTTCGTTCCATCCAGGAATTTTTTCTGCACCCGTTTCAAAATGTTCCATGCCAATCCCTCTGTCAGCTTTAAAATCACGTTGCCTACGAAGCCATCACATACGATGACATCACATTCCCCCGTTGGGATTTTCCGAGCTTCCACGTTGCCGATAAAGTTGATGGGTGCTTGCTCCAGCTGCTTGTAAGCCGCTTTAGTGACGCTGGTGCCTTTGGATTCCTCCACGCCCAGGTTCACCAGGCCTACCCGCGGATTGGTGCGGCCAAATACTTTTTCCACATAGATGCTGCCCATGGTGCCGTATTCCAATAAATTGTGTGGCTTTGACTCCGCACTTGCCCCTGCGTCCACTAGAAGGCTTGGAGCGCCCCCCAACATGGGGTAAATGCTGGCAAGCGTTGGCCTGTCAATGCCGTTGATGCGCCCCAAAACCATTCTCCCCCCTACGACCTGGGCGCCTGTGTTTCCCGCAGAAATAAAAATATCCCCTTCCCCGTTTTTTACCATGGTCAACCCAACGACCATCGAAGAATCCTTTTTCCGTTTGATGGCCTTGACCGGGCTGTCTTCATTGGTAATGACCTCTTCGGCATGAACCACCTTGATTTGGGCGGGCTTATATTTATACTTGCTCAGTTCTTCCCGAATTTCGTCCTCTTTGCCAACGATGTAGATTTCGTGGCTCATTTCTTTGGAAGCTTCTACGGCTCCTTTTACGATTTCTGCAGGCGCATTGTCGCCGCCCATTCCATCAAGTACGATCCTCATATCCGTCCTCCATCCGTCTGATCCTCTACCGATTAGCATGCTGCTCTTCGAGTTTTGGCTTGTCCATGAGCAACTACTAAATCATACCATAACCGGGGGGATTTTGCAATGTTTGGAATACGCAAACAGCGTCCACAAAGGAACGCTGTCTGCCAAATGTATGGTAACTTTAATGAAAAATTCAGATGCTGAATTAATCGTAATGATGTTTCAGTGCGATATCCACCGAAGGCCTGCCCTCTTTCCACTTGATTTCTCCCGGCGTGATGCACTCCTGCACCGGACATACGTTGAGGCACAAATGGCAACCTACGCAGTTGTCGTTCAGCTCCGGCCTTCTCTTTTCTTCGTTCCAGTCGATGGCCTGGTGCGCCGCATCGTAGCAGGAAATGTAACACCTGCCGCATCCGATGCACTTGTCCTCGTTGAAGTCGGGCAGGATCTTGAAGTCGCGGTTCAGATCTTCCGCAGGGATTACGTTTGGCAGAGCCAGTCCAATGAAATCCTCCAGCTTGTCGTAGCCTCTTTCATCCATGAAATGCATGAGGCCGTTTGCCATGTCCTCCACGATGCGGTATCCGTACTGCATGATCGCCGTTGTAACCTGCAGGTTGCGGCAACCTAACGCCAGAAATTCCGCACAATCCCGCCATGTTTCGATGCCACCAATTCCGGAAATTTCCAGATCCTTGAGTTTCTCGTTCTGCAGCATCTGGGCTACGAACCTGAGCGCAATGGGCTTTACCGCTGCGCCGGAGTAGCCGGAAATCGAGGATTTGCCATTTACAACAGGCATAGCCGTCATGTTTTCAAAGTCGATGTTCGTAATGGACTTTACCGTATTGATGGCGGAAACGGAGGCCGCTCCGCCTTCGATCGCAGCGATCGCAGGAACTTCCATGCTGGTGATGTTCGGCGTCATCTTGGCGATGAAAGGAATATCCGTTACGCTGGTCACTGCTTCACAGTAGGATTTTACCAGTTCCGGGTTGGTTCCTACATCCGAACCCATGGCATGGCTCGTCATCTGTGGACAGGAGAAGTTTCCTTCAATCAGATCCGCCTCAGCCTGCTCCGCCATTTTCGCCAGATCCTTCCATTCCTGCTCCGTGCTGCCCATGATGGAGGCTACCATGACTTTATCAGGGTAATCCCTCTTGAGCTTTCTCATGTTTTCAAAGTTCAACTCCGTTGGCTTGTCGGAAATCTGTTCCATGTTCTTGAATCCCAGCCAGGGAAGTCCTTCTTTGTTGGTCTGGTCAAATCTGGGAGAGCACTCGTCTGCAACAAAGATGCCGATGGTTTTGTAAAATACGCCACCCCAGCCTGTCTCAAAGCATTTTGCAACCATCTCGTAATTGCTTCCAACCGGCGAACTTGAAAGGAAGAACGGATTTTCGCATTCAACTCCCAAATAGTTAATGGATAAATCTTTTTTAACTGCCATCCTATTTCACTCCTTTCTTTTCCAGATACGCAATCACAGATGCCGCCGCCGCCTTTCCGGCTGCCACCGCTTCCACGACGGTCTTGCCGCCGTTTACGATATCGCCTGCCGCAAAGTATTTATCCGCACTTGTGATGCCGTTTTCATCGGCTTCGATGGTTCCCTTGCCCGTCAGTTTGACAGGTGCGACTTTCGCCATGTCCTCTGCGCCCTGACCCGTTGCGAACACAACGGTATCAGCGGAAATTTTCAGTTCCGCCGCTTTGTCGCGGAATCCCTTGAACAGAGCCGCTTCCGCTTTGCCGCTGCCTTGTACTGCTGCCGGAGCCATGCCGGTGGTGATGCCAATTCCCAATTCCAACGCATACTGAAATTCGGTCATGTTTCCCGGCGCTTCTTCCAGGGTTCTCCTGTAAACGATCTTTACGTCCTCCGCTCCCAGAAGCTTTGCCGTTACAGCGCAGTCAACGGTAACATCTCCGCCGCCTACGACTACGACTTTCTTGCCTGGGTCAAAGGCTTCCTTTTTCGTCCTGGCCTCTTTCAGGAAGTCCGCTGCCGCATAAACCCCCTTCAGATCTTTTCCTGGGATGTCAGGAATATTGGTTCCCCAAAGGCCTGTGCCAATGAATACTGCGTCATAATCCGCAAGATCGGCTTCTTTTACATCTTTTCCAAATTCAAATTTCACGCCAAGCCCTTCTACCTGGGCGATATCGTGATCCACGACTTCCTGCGGCAGCCTGCTTAGCACGATTCCGTAGGTCAGCACGCCGCCAGCCTTTGCTTCCCGTTCCAGGATGGTAACGTCGTATCCGGCCTTTGCCAGTTCCCCAGCGCATGCCAGCGATGCGGGACCTGCTCCAACGCAGGCAACCTTGCCAGCTTTTTTTTCTCCTGCTTCCAGGGTTTTCATGCCAAAGGTTTTTTCCTGTTCGATGGCGTATCTCTGCAGCTTCCCGATTTCGATGGGTCTGTCGATGCCGCACCTTGAACAGGCTTCTTCGCACAGCCTGTCGTATGGACAGACTCTCGCACAGGTACCGCCCAAAATGTTGTTCTCCCTAATGGTCTCAGCTGCGCCTTTTACGTTCCTGAACCGAATGGAGCGGATGAATTTCCCAGGATCGGTTCCCGCAGGACAGCCCTGGCTGCATGGCGCATCGTAACACAACAGGCATCTTGCAGCTTCTTCCATGGCAGTCCTATGGGTAAATCCTGCAACAGCTTCTGCGGTGTACTGCGCTTTTACTACTTTACTCAATTTACATTCCTCCTTACTGCGTTGCTTCTTTTTTCTGGAAAAAATAGCTGCATCCTCGATGGCTTTCATGGGTCAGTGAAAATGCAGCTAAAATGAACTTCAAGGGGTTGCTAAACGCACACCCTCCCCTCTCTCTTCCGGGCAGCGATCATTCAAAGTCCTGGTCTGCCTTCAGAACCGCATTCAACAGAACCGTCGCACCGCTGGCACAATGTTCCGCTTTCGCAAATTCAGGCTCACAATGGGAAAGTCCATCCTTGGTCTGAATGAAGATCATCGTAGTCGGGAGCATATAAGCTACGAACTGTGCATCGTGGCCTGCGCCGGAATGAATCATCTGGTTGGAGATTCCCGCTTCGTCAGCAGCGGCCTTTACATAGCTAACCAGCTTCTTGTCCCAGTAAACCGTGTCACGCTTCCAGTTTTCTCTGATTTCGCAGTCGCATCCAGCCCATTTCATGGTAGCGATCTTCTTGACGATTTCCATGACCTGTTCACGCACCTTTGGATCCTCGTGCCTTACATCCAGTGAAAATTCAACTTCGTCCGGAATGACCGTATGTACGCATGGGTGACAATAAATTTCGCCCGTGGTATAAACCAGTTCCGGCCTTCCCAGCTTGTCAACCTCATCGTGGAGATAAACCAGCGCCTGGGACGCAGCATACAGCGCATCATGCCTCTTGTCCATGGGGAAAGTGCCCGCATGAGCCGCAAAACCGGTGAACTTGAGGGAATAGTTGAACATGCCCAGTACGCAGTCCACAACGCCGATGTCGTTTCCTGCCTCTTCCAGGATCGGTCCCTGCTCGATATGAGCCTCAAAGTTGCACAGGTATTTGTCCGGATTCAGCCTGTTAGCCTTGTCACCTTTGTACCCCGATGCGTCCAGCGCTTCGCCAAAGGTGTCTGCGCTGCCTTCATGCGCTTCCATGGCTTTGGAAGCCATCATGTTTTCGTATTTGAAGTTTTTCGCAATTTCAGGAGGCAGATAGTCGTTACATACGATGCCCGATACCATCATGGCAGGCGGATACAAGGAACCTTCTTCATTGGTCCAAACCATGGCCGTCAGCGGATGTTTGTGGGGAATCTTTTGTTCTACGACCGTTTCCAGCACTTCCATTGCGCTCATGACGCCCAGGATTCCATCGTAGTTGCCGCCGTTTTTAACCGAGTCGCAGTGAGAACCGGAGACAATCCTCTTTGCGTTCGGGTCGGAGCCAGGGATTGTGGCATAGATATTAGCGACATCATCGATTTCGATCTCCGCACCAATAGCTTTCATCCTCTTGATGAATTCTTCTCTTGCCAGCTTTGCCTCCGGTGAAAGTGAATACCTGGTAATTCCACCGTGCCCTGCGTCTCCGAATTTGCTGAACGTTTTAATCTTGTCCTTCATTCTTTCCAAACTACAAGTGTACATCATTCTCATCCTCCTTCACTTCATAACGTTGCACCATAAAACAATCCTGTTACCATAGCTTCTTTGTATCCGTTTGTGAAACTGGTTACATCCTTACTATACCACGTTTTCAGAAAATTACAAGGATTTTTTTGTATCTTTTTTAACGAAATGGGTATTTTTTAGCCAGACGCTTCATGGAACAAGAACCTGGCCAACTTTTTTGCATGGGAAATGGATTTGCGCCGTCCGTGCGCCTACCAATCCAGGGACAACTTTTGTGCCGGGCAGACGAAGGTACACAGGCCGCACCCTGTGCAGCGTTCCTTGTCCACGCAAATGTTTTCTTCCCTTTTGGAAATGGCATGGTAGCAGCAGCACTTGATGCATTTGTCGCAATCGTCCGTACAGGGCGCGCTGCTGATGGTGCTGATCGCTGGTTCGATTTTCATCTCATCAAAGGATTTCAGCTTTTTCAGGGCTTTTCCTTTGATCTGCTCGATAGAGTCGATCTTTCTGCTTTCCGCCCAGGCTTCCAAATCCGCCACGATCTGCTTGACGAGTCCGGGCCCCTCCAGCATGACGGCGGTTCCCACCTGCACCGCAGAGGCGCCCAGCATGAGGTATTCCAACGCATTTCGGTAATCCATGATTCCACCGATGCCGCATATGGGGATTTCCACGGTCTGGGCGATGGTAGCCACGGACGCAAGACCCAGCGGCCGAATAGGCGACCCCGAATAACCTCCGTATGTTCCCAGGCACGGTTCTCCACTCTCGATGTCCACATTGAGAATGCAGCGAATCGTATTGATCGCGCTTACGCCGCTGCCGCCTGCCTCTTTGACTGCTCTCGCCACAGAAGAAATGTTGGTCGTGTTTTGGGATAGCTTCACTACCACGGGGATTTTCACATTGGACACCACTTCCTTTGTCATGTCGTAGATGGTTCCCGGATGTGAAGCCATGACCTCCAGGGACTCCCACATGGGATTGGATATGCTGATTTCGATGGCATCCGCCCCGAACTTTTCCATTTTGGCAGCCATGTACGCCAACTCAGATGGCGTATGGGCAGAAAGGCTGGCAATCACGATGCCACCTGCGCTTTTGGCGATTGCCAATTCCCGCTCCCAGCCCTCGATTTGCATGTCATTGTACAACCGAATGTTTTGCGCCCCAAGGCCATCGTAGGCGATGAATGGCCGCACGTCCAGGAGCGTGTCGCTGACAATGCTTTCCGTCACTACCGCACCGGCTCCTGCTTCCAGGAACGTCCGAATGCTCTTTCCATCGCCGCTCCAAGGACCCGATGCCACCATGATGGGATTTTTCATCTGCAAGCCTACAAATTCTGTGTTCATCATTTAAAACATTTCTCCAATTCTCTCTTTGTGTCCGCAGGATTTCCGTATCTTGAGTTTCGTCTGGAGCAGGATGGTCGTCGGTTCTTCCTCCGTTTCTTCCTCCCCCTCGATAATGTCAAACAGCAATCGTGCTCCGTATACGCCCATCTTGTGCAGCGGCATTTCGATGGTCGTCAGCTTTGGCTCTACCAGATTGGCCATCCGAATGTTATCAAAGCCCACCACGGCCACATCTTCGGGAATGCGCAATTTCTTGTCCTTCAGGGCATCCATGATGCCAAAGGCTAGGTAGTCGCTGGTAGCAAAAATAGCCTGGGGCGGCGTTTCCAGCTCCATCATTTTTTTTGCGCCCAAATACCCGCCTTCAATGGAGTTGTCCGCTTCCCGAAGGTATTCGTTCCTTACCGACATGCCGGCTGCTTTCAAGGTTTCCTTGTATCCCGATACCTTGTATTCGTTTTCCACCCTTGGCTCCGTACCGTAAATCATGGCGATCCGTTCATGTCCAATTCCCAAAAGGTGCTCGGTTGCTTTCCTTGCGGCCTGCTGGCAATCCACGCCGACAACGTGCTGGCCTGAGACGTTTTCATGTTCTCCAATGAACACCATCGGAACGTTTTGTTCCTCCAGCATTTGAAAATCCTGCTCCCCCAGGGACGAACAGATGAAAACAATGCCGTCCACCCGCCGTTTTACCATTTGATCCAGATAAGTCCTGCCTTTTTTTTCATCGTTTTCTTCGTTGCACATGAGGGCGATGTAACCCTTCTGGTGCGCCACGTCCTCCACGCCCTTTGCGATTTCCATGTACACCGAGTTCAAAATGTGGGGAATCATAAGTCCGATGGTTCCGGTCCTGTCAAAGTTAAGGCTCCGCGCAAACCAGTTGGGCGTGTATTCGGCTTCCTCTATGATTCTCTCGATTCGCTCCCTGGTTTTTTCCGCTACGTTTTCCGGATGGTTGAGCACCCTGGAAACGGTGGCCACGGACACGCCTGCCTGTTTTGCTATATGCCTGATATTCATATCGTTCCCTGCATCCTTTCTTCTATGCCATATGTCCGTCCATGCTCCGCAGCTTGCAACTGGCAACATGGCACCAGAAATTTTGCAAATTGTCTGATTTTTGTTTCAACAATACGACCTTGTTCTCACAGGCAATCCTCGGCTGCCCCCAGCGCAGCAACCGCTCCGTCCGCCGCTGCGGTAACGATCTGGCGAACCGTTTTCGTCCGCAGATCACCGGCGATGAATACGCCCGGTATATTGGTCCTGCAGTCCTCGCCCGCCACTACATACCCTTCTTTCGTCATTTCCAGACCATCGCCCAGGAAATCGCTGTCCGCTTCATACCCGATGGCGATGAATACTGCGCTGGTTTTGAGCACCTGGCCGTTGTCCAGCACCGCCGCTTCCACCACAGTTTCCCCTTTGATTTCCCTGATATTGGCATTGTAAAGGACTTTGACATTTCCCTTCTTTTCAATGGCGTCTTTCAGCTTTTTTTCGCCTTTCAGTTTGTCCCTTCTACATACAATCGCAACATTGCGACAATAAGCGGACATGTGGAGCGCATCTTCCATGGCCGTGTTTCCACCCCCTGCCACTACCACGTCCTTGCCGGTGAAAAAACGGCCATCGCAGATGGCACAGTAGGATACGCCCCTTCCCGTGAGCCTTGCTTCTCCCGGACAGCCCAGGAGCCGCCTCCGCAAGCCTGCTGCGATGATGATGGTCTTTGCCTCGTAGACATGGCTTTTGGTGACTGCTTTTTTCCCCTGCAAATCCAGTTCTTTGACTTCTTCCAGCTTGACGGTTCCGCCTAATCCGATCAGTTGATCGTACATTTTTTGCGCAAATTCCGGACCTTCCACATTGGGAATCCCCGGATAGTTTTCGATCTCCGCAGAAAGGATCGTCTGTCCGCCCCAGGAAGACTTGTCCAAAACCAAGGCATCCAGCCCCGCCCGTATGGCATAAATGGCCGCTGACAAGCCCGCTGGCCCTGCTCCGACAATGATTGTGTCATGCATCCTTGTTACCTCCAAAGCATGTTGTATTCAGGCGGCTGATCCTGCCTGAAGCTGTATTTGGGCTTCCGAAACCGTTTCCAGATGGTGCGTTCAGATGATGGCCGATCCTGCCTGAAGCCTCCTCGCTGTCGCTTGGCCTTTCTCTTATGCCATATCTTCCACTGTGATCTTTTTCATCACCTGCGGTTCCCTGGGTTTGTCACCTGCTCCGGTCTTTACGCTGACGATCCTGTCAGCGGCTTCCATGCCTTCGGTGATCTTTCCAAAACCTGCATATTCCCCGTCCAAATGCGGCGCAGTGGCTACCATGATGAAGAACTGGGATCCTGCCGAGTTGGGATCCATGGTCCTCGCCATGGAAAGCACGCCTCTTTCGTGCCGCAAATCGTTGTTAAAGCCGTTGGAGAGAAACTCGCCTTTGATGGTATGCCCCGGGCCGCCTGTGCCATCTCCCAGCGGACAGCCACCCTGAATCATGAAGCCGGGGATGACCCTGTGAAAGGTCAGGCCATCGTAAAAGCCTTCTTCCACCAGCTTTACAAAATTTTCCACTGTTTCCGGTGCTTTGTCCGGGTACAGTTCGCCCCTCATCACATCGCCGTTTTCCATTTCAATCGTTACCATTTTCATGTTCTTTTCCTCCTACCATTCTATTTATCGCAATCTCGCATTAAATCGTCACGACCACACACCGGCATGCCGCAATCTCACACCGGATCGTCATGACCCAGCATCGACTCGCCGCCATCCGGCTTCGCCTTGCCATAATCCTGTGTCAGATCGGCAAGGCACATGCGTGCGCCTTGCCGATGCGCTGCCATATTGGCAAGGGAACAAACCGAATCGTCCATCGATTTATGCTCTTAATTTAAAGGCATCGTACCCCGGATCCTTTCCCTCAAGGAATTTCCACAACTCATCCTTCAAGTATTTCGGATACAAGCTCTCCAGCTGCGCCATTTCCTCACGGGACATGAATCGAACTTCCCGCAGAACCTGCTGCTCCTGACCAAGCTCCGGGTCCACGCCCAGTTTCAATTTTCCTCCTATCGGTTCCGCCAGGAAAAAATTGACGAACCGATGGCCTCGCGCCTCCGACACCTCTTCCACATGCCAGACCAGCTTCCCCACTTTCACCTGCAGGCCGGTTTCTTCCTTTACTTCCCTTGCTCCGGCATCCCTGGCGTTTTCGCCCGGTTCGATTCCACCGCCGGGAACCATCCAGATGTTCTTTCCCTCGTGTTGCTGGCGCACCAGCAACATGTGCTTTGCGTCATCCAGCACGATGACCCTTACGCCGCCTGTCCACATAATACCGCTCCCACGATCCCCATCAAAATCGTAAGTTTGATGGGGCCTACTTTGCATTTTCCCGCCAGAACCAGCGTTGCCAAAAATATGAGGCAGGGAACCAGGTTGATATGCGCCCCTGGATCCTGCAACAGTTCCATGGAAAACAAGTTGCCGTTTACCAATGCCGTTTCCGCCACAAAGACGGCTGCTGCGCCGATCAGCCCCACCGTCACTGGCCGGATTCCGAAAAATGCGCCCTCCAGTCCTTTGCTCTCTTTGAATTTGTCGATAAATTTCATCACAATGAGCATCAAAAGGAAGGAAGGCAGGCATACGCCCAACGTGGCGACCATCGCTCCCAGCACGCCCGCATAATTCAATCCGACATAAGTTGCCGCATTGACGGCGATGGGTCCTGGCGTTACCTGGGATAAAGCGACCAGATTGGAAAATTCCCTGGCATCCATAATGCCAAACTCCTGGACGCTCTGGAAAATCAGAGGCAGCATCGCCAACCCGCCGCCAAAGCTGAATAAGCCAATGCGAAAAAACATGGAAAACAGATAAAGGTGCATCATTTTTCTGCACTCCGTTTCTCCCGAATTGTCAAGGCTGCGATTCCAACCACAATGCCCGCAATGATGACCCACAACGCATTGATGCGAAAAATGCCGATCGCAATCAACGCCAGCAAAGCCATGACCCATTGAAAAGGGCCTTTCATCACCTTTTTCCCCATCTTGCAGGCGGATAAAACGATAAGACCGCAAACAGCGGCTTTGATTCCAGTGAAAGCACCATTCACATAGGAATTGTCCCCAATGGCGCCCAGCAACGTCACCACTGCGATGATGATCAAAAAAGAAGGCAGGGTAACACCGAATGCCGCCGCTATGGAACCTGTGATTCCACACTGGCGTTTTCCCACATATGCGGCACAGCTAACCACCTGCACCCCTGGCAGGGACTGGCTGACGGCCAGGCAATCGATCATCTCCTCATCGCCCAGCCACTTCCGATCTTCTACCACCGCCTTTTGAATCAGGGGCAGCATGGCCATTGCGCCTCCCACGGTGAAAAGCCCGATTTTAAAAAACTCCCAGAACAGGCTAACATGCAGCTTGATCCCTCGTTTTCTGCTATCCTTCATGATTCTCCTTCAGTGATTGACCTTTCTTTTCCCCTGGGAACGATATGCGATTTATTTCATGACCGCTCCTTATCCACGATTTCAATCGCCCTTGCGATTCCATCCTCGATGGAAAGATCTTCTTTTTCCGCATCCCTGCGCAATTTGTATTCCACAAGGCCGTCTCCTGCGCCGCGACCCACCGTGATGCGAACCGGGATTCCCAGCAAATCCGCATCTTTGAACTTGACCCCCGGACGTTCCATTCGGTCGTCCAGCAGGACTTCTACGCCAGCGTTGCCAAGTTCTGTGTAAACCCGTTCCGCAACCTGCGCCTGCGTCTCGTCATCCGGCTTCATCACTGTGATGATGACATGGTAAGGCGCAATGGACATCGGCCAGATGATGCCGTTTTCATCGTGGTTCTGTTCCACGACAGCAGCCAATGTCCTGGTGACTCCGATGCCGTAGCAGCCCATTACGATCAGCTGCTCCTTCTGATGTTCATCCTTGTAAACCGCCCCCATGGACGCACTGTATTTCGTACCCAGCTTGAACACCTGTCCTACCTCGATGCCCCTGGCATGCTTCACCGGCGCGCCGCATACGGGACAGGCATCCCCTTCTTTCAAAACTTTGATGTCTGTTACGATGTCACCTTTGTAATCCCTGCCGTAGTTGACGTTTTTCAGATGGTAATCCGTTTTGCATGCGCCGGCACACAAATTTTTCATTCCCGGAAGTTCGCTGTCTATCACAATGGTACAATCGTGCAGTCCCACCGGTCCGGTAAAGCCTCCTACGCATCCCGTAGCCGCAGCCATTTTTTCCTCGTCCGCAAATTCTATGGAATATGCCGGTATGTCCAGCGCATTGACCAGCTTCGTCATGTTCAGTTCCCGATCCCCCCTTACGAAGGCCGCAACATATTTCTTTTCCTTCCCCTCTGCATCGTAAGTCACAAAGAGCAGCGCCTTCATGGTTTGCTCCTTGGAAAGGCCCAGAAAGTTTGCCACCGCTTCGATAGTCTTTGTTCCCGGCGTATGGACTTCTTCCATGGGAAGCTCTCCATCGGACGAGGCGGGCGCATCTGTGCACGCAGCGCGTTCCACCGTAGCCGCCATGTCACAGGCATCGCAGTATGCGATTTCACTTTCCCCCACTTCGGAAAGTGCCGTAAACTCGTGGGAATTGCTGCCGCCGATTGCGCCTGAATCCGCCTCCACAGGGCGAAACGTCAGGCCGCAGCGGGTAAAGATGCGTTCGTATGCCGCATACATTTCCTCATAGCTCCGATCCAGCCCTTCCTGATCCCGGTCAAAGGAATAGGCATCCTTCATGATGAACTCCCTGCTCCTCATCAAACCGAAACGGGGGCGAACCTCATCCCTGTATTTCGTCTGAATCTGATACAGGTTCATGGGGAGCTGCCTGTGGGAAGACACATCGCTGCGTATGATATCCGTGAAAATCTCCTCATGGGTAGGCCCCAGGCAAAACTCCCTGCCATGGCGATCTTTCAACCTCCACAGTTCCGGACCATAATCAAACCACCTGCCGGATTCTTCCCACAGCTCGGCGGGCTGTACTGCGGACATATGGATTTCCTGGCCGCCAGCCCCATCCATTTCCTGCCGAATGATGTCCTCGATCTTGCGGATGGATCTCCAGCCCAAGGGCATGAAGCCATATATGCCTGATGCCAGTTTGCGAATCATGCCGGTCCGAAGCAGCAGGATATGGCTGGGTATTTCCGCCTCGCCTGGTACTTCCCTCAATGTCTTTAAATGCATCTTTGATATTCTCATAATGATTGCTTGATCTCCTTTTTTCTGTATGGTATCGGTCTTCGGAACGGAACGACAGGTTTCTTCGTTCCAGTTCCTTATCGGCAAAGCAGGCAGACAGCCTGTGCCGCAATTCCTTCTTCTCTCCCTACGAAGCCCAGCTGTTCTGTCGTAGTGCCCTTGATGTTGATTCGACTCTCTTCCAGGCTCAGGGTTTCTGCGATGTTTTTCTTCATATCGTGAATAAACGATTTTATTTTGGGACGCTGTGCCATCAGGATCATGTCCAGGTTTCCAATGGAATATCCCTGTTCTTCAACCAGTGTTTTGACCTCCGCCAGCAACTCCATGCTGCATGCGTCTCGATAGGTTTCATCCGTATCGGGGAAATGCAGTCCAATATCGCCTAATGCCGATGCTCCCAGCAACGCATCCATCAGGGCATGAATCAGCACGTCTGCGTCTGAATGCCCCAGAAGTCCCTTTTCAAATGGAATTTCCACGCCTCCTAAAATCAAAGGACGGCCTTCCACCAGCCGATGTACGTCGAACCCGATTCCTACCCTGTTTTCCATAAGCACATCCTTTTTCCCGTCTCCTGGCGTTACCTGAAATTTGGCTTGGCGAAAATCATGCGCCCTGCAGCCGTCTGCAACACGCTGGTGACAAGCACTTTAATGGTTTCCCCAATATGCCTGCGCCCATCTTCCACTACAATCATGGTGCCATCGTCCAAATATGCGACGGCTTGGTTGGTTTCTTTTCCCTCTTTCACCAGGAAAAGGGTCATTTCTTCTCCTGGAAGCACCACCGGCTTTACCGTGTTGGCAAGCTCGTTGATATTGAGCACCTCCACGCCTTTGATGGCCGCCACTTTATTTAAATTAAAGTCATTGGTCACCACCTTGCCGTTCATGATCTGCGCCAGCTTTAGCAGCTTGACATCCACTTCGGGGATTTCGTCCAGAGCCTTTTCGGAAGTCGTATTGTAAATCTCGATTCCATGCTCCTCTTGGATTTTGTTGAGGATATCCAGTCCCCGCCTGCCCCGATTTCTTTTGAGAGAGTCGGAAGAATCCGCAATATGCTGCAACTCCACCAGGACAAATTCGGGGATCACGATGGTTCCTTCCACAAATCCCGTTTTCATGATGTCCGCAATGCGCCCGTCTATGATGACGCTGGTGTCAAAGATCTTGGGTGCGGCATTGCGCTTTTTTCCCCTTGACTTTCCGCCCGTTGCCGCATTTTTTCTGGAAGTGATCCATGCAGCCCAGATATCGGCGCCCTTTCGAGTGGCGATCACCACGCCCAGGAACCCCAAAACAAAATATGTGATGATATCCAGCAGCACGGTCACGAAAGGAACTGCGATTCCAACGTAAATGCCACTGATGAGCGAGGCGATGATCAATCCCGCAATCAATCCAATGGTACCCATTACAAGATCGTTCGTGGAAATTTTCTGCAAGTCCGTTTCAATGTGATCCGCCACTTTGACGGACTGTTTTCCCAAGGTAGGCGTCAGCCTGAAAAATAGTAGTCCAAAGATAATAACGCAGAGTATCAGCACAGAAACTTCTTGTGTGACAGAAAGGTTCAGTTGATCTTTGTAGCCGGAAATTTCAAAAAGAAATTTCGCCAACAAAAATACACCATAACCGACTATGGCGCCTACTAAAGTAAAAACAGCCCTCATTAATTTCCTCAGCATCCCTTCACCTCCTTTCGTCCTGATTTTTGGTACATCTGTACATCTTAGGTATCGATATACGAGAAGGCCTCACAGCCTTATTAACGAAGCCAAGGATTAAACAGCTTCGTCAATAAGAATGTCGGCACTGGCCGTGTCCATGTCGCCTGCCAAGGCAATTTCGCTCAAAAGGATCTGCCTCGCGTTGGTCAGCATCTTCTTTTCCCCTGCGGACAGTTTCTTTGTTCGCTCCGTCCGCATCAGGTTTCGGACGACTTCTGCCACTTGGATCACGTTTCCGCTTTTTAGCTTTTCCATGTTTTCCCGATACCTTCTGTTCCAGTTGTGGGACATTTCTGTGGATGCTCCCCGCAGCACGGCGAGAATGGTGTTGATTTCTTCCGAACTGATGATGCTTCTTACCCCGATTTCATCGCTGTTGTCCACCGGTATCATAATTTTCATGTTTCCGTAAGGCGCTTTCAAAATATAATATTTTTTGATTTCTCCCAGGATTTCTTTCTCCTCGATCTCCTCGATGACGCCTGCGCCGTGCATTGGATATACAATTTTGTCCCCTATGTCATACATGTTTTACCTCCCATTCTTTACCTACCTATTTAAGTATAGTGCAACGTTTGTGAATCTGTCAAGTAAATAAATTGTTAATTTTATCATAAGGATTTTTGACTGTCAATAAAAATTTTATACGCCGCCTGAAATCGTAAAAATGCACATCAAGAACATCTTTAAAAAAAGAGGCGTTTCTACTAGAATGGCGTTTTTTACGTCATCTCGACTTTGACAGTTAGAACATAAAAACGAGATTGTGGAAAACATACGTTTCCTTGCAACCAGCTTATCAGTGAGGCACTGCTTCATTTGTGATAAACATCAGATTTTTTAATCAAAAATCCGAGAGATTTTACCAGGATTGTGATACAATAGCTACAAAGTTTTCACAAAGGAATCACAGAACTTCTGTATGCTGTTAGAGCATGCCCGAACTATGCGTTTTCAGTGTCCATTATTTCATGGGGCTGGTGCGCGCAGGGACGGAAAGGTTCAGAAAGGAGACATCCATGGCTAAAATACTGGTGGTTGACGATGAACAGAAAATCCGCGAGGTGATTCGGGAGTATTCCGAGTTCAACGGTTTTGAAGTGACGGAGGCGGCAGACGGCATGACCGCCGTAGGGCTTTGCAAGTTAAACGATTACGATTTGATTATCATGGACATCATGATGCCGAAGCTGGACGGCTTTACCGCTTGCAAAGAAATCAAGAAAATCAAGGACATCCCCATCATCATGCTCTCCGCCCGGAGCGAAGAATACGACAAGCTCTTTGGCTTTGAACTGGGAATCGATGATTATGTAGTAAAGCCTTTCAGCCCCAAGGAACTGATGGCAAGGGTCAACGCCGTTCTGACCCGAAAACAAGGCGGCATGCCGCAACAACCCCAGGAGTTGGAATTTGGCGGATTGTGCATCAACATAGCTGCGCGAACCGTAACCGTGGACGGGGAAAAGGTGGATTTGACTCCGAAGGAGTATGACCTGCTCTTTTACCTGGTGGAAAATCGAAATATCGCCCTTTCAAGGGACAAACTGCTGTCGGACATCTGGGGGTACGACTTCTTTGGCGATGACAGAACCATCGATACCCATATCAAAAATCTTCGCAACAATCTTGGAAAATACCGTGATTACATCGTCACATTAAGAGGAGTTGGATATAAATTTGAAGCTTAAACTCGATCCCCACAGCATCAAATTCAAGGTCTGCCTTTATTTCATTGTGTTCGCTATGCTGTTAATGACTGTGCTATGGCTGCTCCAGGTGTTCTTTTTAAACACGTTTTATCAGACCATGAAGGAGAGCAAGACGAAAAAGGTCAACCAGAGCATCGAAAGAGCTTATTCGCGAAATGATCTATCCGGGTTCTCCGATCGGGTGGCACAGATTGGAGCAAGCAACGACATGTACATTTACATCACCTATATGGAAGGGCTTCCTTTCCTGATTTACGGCGGAAGCGACTCTTCGCGGGACTATACCCAGGAAATGCTGCAAGTGCGAAATGAAATGGAGACAAAGAACTTGAAATCCGTTTCCCTTCGGATCGGCGAAACGGAGGGGCGTCGTACCCTCGCCTGTGGCATGCTGCTCGAAGCAAGCGGAAAGCCGAAGATGATCGCTTACGTTTTTTCACCCCTATGGCCTGTAACCTCTACCATCGAAATCCTGACGAACCAACTCGTTTATGTCACGGCGATTTCCCTGGTTCTAAGCTTTATCCTGGCTTGGTTCCTGGCAACAAGGATCTCAACCCCAATTCGGAACATTACGAACTCGGCCAGCAGACTGGCTCAGCAGGAATACGGCGTAGTCTTTCAGGGAGGCCATTACTCTGAATTGAGCGATCTGGCCGATACGCTGAATCAGGCATCCATCGCTTTGGAAAAATCCACAACGCTGCAAAAGGATTTGATCGCCAACGTTTCCCATGATTTGAGGACACCCCTTACCATGGTAAAGTCCTACGCCGAAATGATCCGGGATTTGTCGGGCGACAATCCGAAAAAAAGGAATGCCCATTTGCAGGTCATCATCGATGAAGCGGATCGTCTGAATTTGCTGGTAGGCGACATGCTGACGCTTTCCAGGATGCAGTCGGGCGCCATTGTAATCGAAAAAACCCACTTCGACATCAGAGAGGCAGTTGAAGGCATTCTTCTTTCTTTCCAACTATTGATGGAAAAGGATGGATATACCATCAGCCTGAATTGCCCGGAGGCCTTAACGGTAGATGGCGACCCGGAGCGGCTCAAACAGGTCTTTTCCAACTTGATCAACAATGCCCTGAAGTTCTGCGGCGAGGATAAGACGGTCAACGTATCCATCAAACGAAAAGGTGGCCGCGCCCTTTGCCAGGTGCAGGATCACGGCGTGGGGATCCCGGAAGAAGAACTTTCCCATATCTGGGAACGCTATTACAAGGCCAGCTCCAACATGGTTCGTTCCACTACCGGCTCTGGCCTGGGGCTTTCTATTGTAAAAGAAATCCTCTCCCTGCATAAAGCCAATTATGGCGTGGACAGCACCCTGGGAGAAGGAACGACCTTCTGGTTTGAACTGGACATTGCATACGATTAAGA
>CAZVBL010000010.1:0-38205 GCA_964625475.1 uncultured Zhenpiania sp.
ACAGAAGTTTTTTGGCGGCTTCTGCAGGAATCCTTTGATTATGCCAATGAGATTTGGATTCATAGAGAGTTCGCTTGCTCCTCTGCGCCAGCGGCAAATCAGCCTTTCTCCTCGCCTCTCCCGTCCGCTTTCAAGGACAGGCGAAACGTTGTCCCCTCTGTTGCGGAACTGTCGGCTTCTATTGTCCCATCGATTAAATCGGCCATGTGCTTTGCGATTGCCAGCCCTAACCCATGCCCTTCGTTGGATTTTCTGGCTTTGTCGGAGCGGTAAAACCGCTCAAAGATATAGGGCAGATCCTCTTTGGAAATCTGTGCGGTTTTATTGTTGACGACAAACAGGGCTTTTCCATGGTGCATGGACAGGGATATTGCAACGTTTCCGCCTTCTGGCTCATATTTGAGGGCGTTTTGTATGAGGGTTTGGAAGATTTGCTTGACATATGCTTCGTTGGTTCGAGCATGAATGTTTTGGGCGATTGCAACCTGGTATGCGATGTTTTTTTCATAGGCCACGGATTCCATGTACAGCGCCATCGTTTCTGCGGCTTCCGAAAGATTGACGTTTTCCGTCTTCCTTTTCTGTTCAGTCGCTTCCAGGCGGGACAGGACGAGCATTTCCTCAATGAGGGACTGCATGTTTTTAGCGGCATCCTTTGTCCCATCGATCCACTGCATCATGTCCGCCACAGAGGATTCCCGGTTGCGAGAGAGGATGCTGACATTGGCGAGTATGACGGAAATGGGCGTTTTCAAGTCGTGGGAAGTGTCGGCCACGAACTGCTTTTCCAACGTTAACGCCCGTTTTAGGGGACGAGCGGCGAATGTTGCCAGGCGGCTGCTGATGAGGAAGAAAAGAACCATGGAACTTGCAAAGACCAGCAACAGGACGCAGAGGGTTTCCATGGCAGAATCCTGGACAAAACTGATGTCCGCTACGGCGATTTTCACGACTTGCTCTGTCTGGGTTTTGTAAAAATACAAATGTTCCCCGGGCAACTTTCCAAAGGTGTCGGAGGCGGAAACGATCGTTTCCGCAGCATCCGCCAGTGAGCTTTCATCCGTGGTCAACGGCTTTGACAGGAAAGACAACTCCCTCGTGGCTCTATCGTAAAAGAAAACGGAGATGGCTTTTATGTATTCGCTGTCATTTTCCTCTGGACTTTCGCTTTCCTCAGGGTCTGGCTGGTTTTCCCCCGAATCGTTTTGGTTCGGCTTGTTTTGATCTGGATTGCCTGCTGGTTCAGGCTGCTTTTCAGGGGAGTCAGGTTCTGAACTGGTGAGTTCAGAAGGCTTTTGGCGGTTGGCGAGGTTGCCTGTGGCATCTTCAAAGGGTTCCGTCAGGTGGGCCATGGTGGCTTCCAGATCCGAAACGTCCGTGTGGTAAAGGTACAGAAATGTAGCTGCGAGCATGAGGAACAGGACGGTGCCTGCCAAAAGCATGTTGGACAAGATAAACTTCCGCTTGTATTCTTTCAGCATGGCCCTTCCTCCAGGCGATAACCGATTTTATGGATGTTTCGTATCGTCACGGTGGATTTCAGGAATTTCAGCTTTTTTCTCAGAAAAGAGATATAAGCCTCCACATTGTTCTCCGTGGCATCCGATTCCTCGCCCCATACGGTCACAAGCAGGGTTTCTTTGGTGACCGTCATGTGGGAATTGGCCATGAGAAAGCGGGCCACGCCAAATTCTTTCTTCGTAAGCTGCACTGAGTTTTTGCCGCATTGCAGCAGCGCGGCGTTCAAATCCAGGCGCAAATCGCCGTAGGTGAGCGCATCCATGATGATGTTTCCGGTTCTTCGGGTCAGGGCGTTGACGCGGGCAAGGAGTTCATCCGTATCGAAGGGCTTCGTCATGTAATCGTCTGCGCCTGCGTTCAGACCCTTTACTTTGTCTGGAATCGTGTTTTTTGCGGTCAGCAGCAAAATGGGCGCGTGGATCCCGTCTTTCCGTACCCGCTCCAGCACATCGAGGCCATCCATTTCGGGAAGCATCACATCGAGCACGATTAAATCATAGGCCGCCTCCTGTATGTGGTAAAGGGCATCCGCTCCATCGTAAACGGCATCCGTGAAATACCCCGCCTCCTGCAAGAGGCGGCAGATCGCATTTGACAGCAGCCTTTCGTCTTCAACGACTAAAATCTTCATCCATCCCCACCTCGCATCCTTGCACAGCATATCGGTTCCTACAAAGAATACCATACCATGATTTCTTGAAAAAACGCTGAAAATTTCAGGATTTTTTCAGGAAAATCCGTATAATCACAACCGTGGGAAAGCTGGATATCCTTATTCAGATCCGGCAATGGCCATATTGGGGTTTGGGAAATGGGGCAAAGAATGCAAAGAGCGCAAATAGTAGCAAGAGCGTTTCCATGGAACAAGCGATTGAGAAAATCCAGGAGAAAAGGAGTTGATATTGATGAGCAAAACCTTATTTTTCAAGAAGTGGCTGCCAGCGGCAGTCATATTGGCACTGATTGCCCAGGCGATGTGGATGGAACCTGTCCGAGCCCAGGATGATTCCAGCGAGACGAAGATCGTATTTTCCAACAGTGAGGCGACGGTCACTGGGTCAAACGAGAGCAACTGCAAAGTCAGCGGCACGTCCGTCACCATCGAGGCCGGCGGAATCTATGAAGTTTCCGGCAGCTGCGAGGATGGATCCATCAAAGTGAAAAAAGGAACCACAGGCGTGACCCTGCTGTTGAATGGGATTGACCTTACTTCTTCGGATACTGCTCCGATCTGTTGCAACAAGAGCAGCCAGGTGTCTATCATGGCGCAGGCTGGCACGGTCAACAGCCTTGCGGATTCCGTTTCCAATAATGATGACAATTACTCGGACAACGACAAGGCTGAGAATGCTGTAATCAAGTGCAAGGATGGCTCCAATGTGACCATCGGCGGCACAGGAACGATCGAGGTTACAGCAAATGGGAAGAATGGAATCAAATCGGGAGCAACGACTGTAACAGATGGAGAGGCTTCCCTGACAATCCAGGATGTGACGCTGAACATAGCGGCATCCGTCAACGATGCGGTGAACGCCGAAGCCTCGCTCCTTGTGGAGAGCGGTGATCTGAACATCAGCGCCGCAGATGATGCCATTCACAGCGATTACCAGCTGACGATCGGGAAGCAAGACGCACAGGATGGTCCGGACATTGACGTTTCATCCTGCTACGAAGGGTTGGAGGGCGCAAACGTTGCCATCTATTCCGGCGACATTGACGTTCATTCCACCGATGATGGCATCAATGCGGCCAATTCCGATTTGACGGGCTATGATTTTACCCTGGAAATCGCAGGGGGCGATATCTATGTGGATGCGGAAACAGGAGATGGTGTGGATTCCAACGGAACTCTGACCATTTCCGGCGGAAAGACGGAAGTGTTCTCCTCAGACGATGGAGACAATGCGCCTTTTGACAGCGATGGAACCTTCAGCATTACAGGAGGAACCGCCTTTGCCGTTGGAATGTCCAACATGGCGCAAGCCCCATCGGCCGGTTCCCAAAACTACATTGCGTTTGGAAATGCGTCTTTCGGAGGACAGCCAGGGGATCAGGGTCAACCAGGGGATCAGCAGCCAACGCAAAGCGGCGGGCAGGAAAGCCAATCCTCGCCGCAGAATGTCGATGCCAATGCGCCGCAAGATACAGGGCAGGGTCAGAACGCGGCCATCAGCATTTCCGCAGGGGACACATTGGAAATCAAAGACAGCAGCAATGCGACTTTGTACGAGGCGATGGCTCTGCGCAGCGCAGACTATGTGTTTTATTCCGACAAAACCCTGTCCAGCGATGGAACCTACAAGCTCTGGATCAACGGGAGCACTGTTGCCGAAACAACGGTTGGAAGCGGTGGAACGCAACAATCTGCCCTGCCAACGGAGACGACCGGGCGATCCAGCGTCAACCTGGCCGATTCTGCCAGCATTGCCCTGAACAAAACAAAATACGTTTACAACGGCAAAGCGAAAAAACCGAAGGTGACCGTGAAAGTGGGTTCCACGAAACTGACAAAGAACGCAGATTATGCGCTGGTGTACAAAAACAACAAAAAAGTCGGGATTGCGTCCGTAGTGGTCATCGGCACTGGAAACTATGCGGGAAAAGTGAAAAAGACCTTCAAGATTGTTCCTAAGGGAACTTCCATTTCAGGGAAGATCGCAGCTCAGTCAAAGGGGTTCGCAGTCAAGTGGAAGAAACGAAAAAAGTCCATCACAGGCTACCAGATCCAGTATTCCACGAACAAGAAATTCACCAAAAAGAAGAGTGCGGCAAAGACGGTGAAAAAGCCGTCTGCCACCAGCCTGACCGTCAGTGCCTTAAAGGCAAAGAAACAGTATTACGTCAGGGTCAGGACCTACAAAAAAGTGAAGGGGAAAAAGCTTTGTTCCAGTTGGTCAAAGGTGAAGAGCGTGCGGACGAAGTGACGAGGCAAGGATAGGGGAGCGGCTTTCGGCTCCCCTTACTTTTCCTCCAGCGACTTCTCCAGCTGCGCCATCTTGCCCTTTGCCAGTTCTTCGGGTATGAACACCTGGCCGCACTGGGGGCAGCGCAGGACCTTGTGGCGGAATTTCTTGTCCAAATATGCGAACTGAGCCTCGATTTCCTTCAAACCGCACTTGCATTTATTGCAGATCAATGTCTTGCTTGACGCCATTCCAAACCGCCTCCAATTCTATTTTCGTCCTGTGGGAATATGCGTTCACCAGCTCAAATTTCCCGGCAGCTTCATCTACAGCCTTATAGGTTACCCAATAAGTCATGTATCCGATGGGGCAGTAGCCGGATAAATTCCCCGTTTCCGTATCCAAAATCGTCCGTCCATGGCGTTGGCAGAAATCGATGGCATGGCACACCTGCCCTTCCAAAATCCTTTCCTTGTCCAGCTTTTCTTTCAGTTCAGGGGAAATTTCCACTGTGATGGGATATTCCTTTCGTTTGATTTCCATGGGTTCCTCCCAGAAAAATTCAAGCAGCGTTTCCTTTAATATGCGACGGTTTTCCTGCCGCTCTGTGACCGTTGGAAAATGCTGGTGGCTGTTCCCTTCTCCGAAAATCAGCTCCAAAATATGGAAAGCGTTTTTGCCCCGTTTGAGGAAGGCGTCGCGGCAGTTGATGCAATATGTGATGTAAGGCGCATCGCTTTCGGAAACCCGTTTTTTCGCGACAAATTCCGCATAATCCGGGTTTGCCTCATCGCCGTGCCCACCGTAGCCGCAGCAGGTGAAATATTTGTTGTTGTCTGGCAGCGGTATCAGGGAAACGCCTAAATCCTGCGCCAGTTTCCGCACTGCCTGGCGCATGCCATCTTCGCTGCGAGCCGAGCAGGGATCAAAGACCGCATAGGCGCCTTCGTGGCATCCGCCGCTGATGTCCCACTGGCGCAGCAGTTCCGGCAGGGAAACGACAGACGCTTCCGGCAGGTACGCTTTCCAGTGTTTCATGCAGGTGGGGCAGGCCATGATCATCGCAGGCCGTCCTAAATCCTCCCAAGCCTGGCGCATTTGGGCCATGTGGCCGTCAAACCGTTCCTTGTCCCCGGCCCAGAGGATCGGCACGCCGCAGCATTGCAGGAACATCGCCGTATCGGGATGTTGATTCAACAGGGCATCGTACAGCTTGACGATCAGTTCCGGCTCCGAGGCTCCAAGCTGGCATCCGGGGAACAGGGCATAGCCGCAGGGTTCCTGCTCCCGGCCTTTTGGCTTACGGACGAGAGCCGCTTCCTCGCTGTCTGCCTGCGCCATGTCCCGCAGCCAGAAATCGTGATAGGGCCAGGGCATCTTCCCCTGTTTGTGCATTTTCTGCCGCCCCACCAGGAACAGGCCGTCCAGGTCGATGTCCTCAGGACAGACCTCTTTGCAGATGCCGCACTGGTTGCACATGGACATGAGCCGCTTGGCAGGGGTGGCCTTCAATTCGCTCTTGCCCTCCAAGGTAGTCGCTACGATTTCATCTCGCACCCGGATGGGCTGCTTTTCTGTAAATTCCAGCAAATCGCAGTGATCCCTGCAGGCGCTGCAATGGCATTTGACGCAGCGGGAAGCCTCTTGGATGGCTTCTTCCTTCGTGTAACAATCGCCGGAAGCGGGAACGGCAGGGGAAGGATTCTTCGTCTCGATCATGCCGATGCACATGCGGGTCTTTTTGTGGCCTTTCGGGTAATACAAACTGCCGGTCTTAAGGTAATTGTCGATGACCGTGCCCACAGCCAGGCCTCCCGCCAAGGCATGGAGCGGCGTGTTCCCGATCAGTTCGCCGCCTGCGAAATAGCCGGTTCCGTCCTGTTCCATGCAGAACCTGTCGCCGTTATGGGCGGTTTTTCCAAGGAGGCCAAAGTCCTGGCCGCCCTTTCCCGTGGCAATGTAAACTGCGTCAAAGCCGGAAAGCTCCGACAGGCTTTTGATTTCCTTGTCCAGATGGAGGGCGTAGTCCTGGTGGGCAAGCTGCTCTTCAAAATCCCTTTGGAAGGTTTCAGGTTCCAGGGTTTCCCAGAGATGGCCTCCTGTTCGGCTGGATTTTTCAAAGAGTTCCACGGTGTATTTTTTGGTGGAAAGCCGAAGCAGGGCGGCCATGCCGGAAAGCCCTGCGCCGACAATGGCGATTTTTTCTTTTTTCGGCGGAATGTTATAGTCCGTGGCCGATGTGTCGGCAGTCAGCTCCAGGGCAGTTTTTTCCAGCAAATCCAGGCGCACGGCATCGCCGTTTTCACCCAGCGGGCAGGATTTCCGGCACGGTGCGTCGCACAGGGCGTTGGCAATGCGTGGAAATCCGGTTGCGTTTCGGTGGACTTTAAACGCTGCTTTCATGGAGCCGCGAGCCGCTTTTTCCATGAAGTTCAGAATCTCCATGTTGAAGGGACAGTCCCCTATGCAATAGGGAATTTCCTTTTCCATGCAGTTTTCAAAGTTTTCAAGATATTCTTTCATGATGAAGTCTCCAGAGATAGCATTATCGGCTCAAGGAAATCCTCAAGCCGATAACATTTTACCACATGTTTCGTTCGTTCAAACAATCCCTTTTCGGAACTGTTTATCGTCAACTGGACATCGTTCCTGCACAGATTTGCGTTATCTGCGTTGTCTGTCCAAGTCGTTCCTTTCCAGATCCTCAATCCGGAATGTTGGTGATGGGTTCGTAAGTCTCCGCTTTGTCTTCCGGGAACATGTCCTCGAACAAGTCGGTCATCGGATTGTTCTTGATGTATTCCATCTCTTCATAAAAATCGGAACCCAGGAAATATTTCTTAGGCGGCAGGATTTCCTCGCCCCGCGCCAATTTGTCTAAACCTTCCTTGATCTTGTGCGGGTAGGCAGGAAGTTCATAAATCCTGACTCCGCAGGCGTTGTCGATGGCATTGATGACAGCCATGTGGCCGCCGGATTGGAATGCCTCGGATGCGCCGGAGGATCCGAACGGGTTGGTGGTTCTCGGCGTGCAGTGGTGGATCAGGTTGAAGTTGTCCGGAATCTCCTTGATGGTCGGTGCGCCTGCGCCTGCAATGTTGCTGTGCTTCTTTACGTCCTCGTAGTTCTCCGTCAGAGCGAAGCCAATGGAATGGGCCAGTCCGCCGTAAGCCTGGCCGTCAACGGCTGCAACGTTTCCAATCACACCCACGTCATCTACGGACCAATAGCCGATGCAGGTGGCTTTTCCCGTCCTGGTGTCCACCTCCACCTCTGCCATGGTCAGGCAATAGGTAAAAGCGGGCGTTGGGTTTCCTACGCCGGTGTTGGGATCCAGATATTTTAGGGTCATGTCCTCCGGGTTGTTGTACTGGGTTTCATATTTTGTCGGGATGCCCTCTGCTACCATTTCATCGTAAGTCCTGTAAGTGCCGTCCGGCTTTTTCATGGCGTTCATCAGTTCGTCCGCAGCCATGACAACGGCTTTGCTGTTCATGTAGTGCTGCCTGGAGGAAGCGGTCGCCCCGGAATCCGGGCAGAACTTGGAGTCATTTTGGATCAGGACGATGTCATCCGGCGTTACGCCGAGCGGCTTCAACGCTTCCAAGGTCGTTACGAGCGCACCTACGTCGCCGCCCTGCCCCTGATCCTGCCAGGTGTCGTACTTGGCGAATTTGCCGTTTGGCAGCAGTTCCAGGGCAACCGTGCATTGGTCGAAGATGCCCTCCGTCACGTTGTAGCCACCCCAGGCGATGCCAACGCCTCTTTTCTTTTCCGGCGTGGATTCTTTTTTGCATCTTGCCTTTGCTTCTTCGTAGATGGGCTTGAGGATGTCCATCATCTTTTCCATGGGGTATTCGCGGAACGGGTACTGGTTGATGTTGGTGTCCCCAGGCCTTGCGATGTTCTTGTATCGGATATCAAAGGGATCCATGCCCATCTTCTTGGCCATCATGTCCATGAGGGCCTCGGAAGCGGTATAGGCCTGTGGGGAACCGTAGCCCCTGTAAGCGGTTCCATAGTTGTGGTTCGTACATGCGACTCTGGCAAGACCCAGGCAGTTCGGAATATTGTAGGGGAAGAACATGAACCTTGCGGGCCTGGAGATCAGGTCATCGCCCAGTTCGTTGTAAGACCCGTGGTCTACGCCGCAATCCCATTCTGCGCCGATGATCTTCCCGTCCTCATCACAGGCGAGCCTTCCGTTGGTATAGGCAGGCGAGCGTTTTCCAGACAATGCCATGAACTGCGGGTATGTGATGGACAGTGCCACTGGCATGTCATCGCAGGCCATGCAGGCGATGGCTGCCATTGCGTAAGTCGCCGCTGCGATGCCCCATCCAAACGTGGCGCCCGTGGGGTTTTCAACCACGCGGATTTTTTCTGCGGGAAGCCCAGTCGCTTCTGCGATGTCCCCGATGTTGGAATAAATCTGCATGGCCTTACAATGAACGGTCAGCAGCCCATCATCGCCCCAGTAAGCCTGTACCGTATCGCCTTCAATGGGCATGTGCGGCTCCCTGGAGGAATAGAAAGACCCTTCAACGACATAAGGAGCTTCATCGATCAATTCCGGCGTATCGTGTCCTGCGCCTTTTACGGTAGGCTGCGTGGACCATACGTTCGGATGGTCGTCGTGGATTCTCTGTGCGTCCGGCATGGCGGCTTCCAGATAGTTTTTGTATTCCGGGAGCTGTTCCCATTCGATGGTCACTTTTTCCGCAGCAGCCTGGGCATGGGCCTTCGTATCGGCAACCGCCAGGGCGACCACGTCGCCATAATTGAAGATTTTGTCCTCCACCAGAATCGGGTGGGATTGGCCGGTGGCCAGCGTTCTCGGTGAGAAAGGCATGAACCCCAGGCGGTTTGGTCCCTTGATATCGGCGGCTGTCACGATTTTGTACACGCCAGGCATTTTTTCCGCCTCTTCTTTGTTGATGGCTTTCAGTTTTGCGTGGAACGCCACTTTTGGCTGCACCAGCACGGCGTGGAGCGTGTTCTCTGGCATCTTCAGTTCGATGTCGTCGCCGTAGTCGGCAAGTCCGCAGACTTTTGCCAGGGCAGCTGGGCGAACCAGCGGTTTTCCATAGTATTCTTTGTCCTCTGGAAGTTTTACCATGATATCTTCCAGTGCGCATTCGCCTCTCATGACTTTGGCTGCGTTCATCACCGCATCTACGATCTGTTTGTAGCCTGTGCAGCGGCAGATGTTCCTGTTTTTCTGGAACCAGTCTCTGACCTGTTCCCTGGTGGGATCCGGGTTTGCCTGCAGCAGGGCATAGGTGGATACGATGAATCCCGGCGTACAGAACCCACACTGCACTGCCCCGGCATGCATGAACGCTACCTGGATCGGGTGCAGGTATCTCGGCGCGCCGATTCCTTCGATGGTGATGACTTCGCTGTATTCATCCACCTTGTCGATTTTTTTCATGCAGGAACGGACCACTTTGCCATTCAGGATGACGGAGCAGGAGCCGCATACGCCGGCACCGCAGCCAACCTTAGTGCCAGTCAGGCCCAGGCGGCGAATGACGGACGCAAGGGTGTCCTTCTCCGGGTCGCAAATGAACATGCGATCCGCACCATTGATGTTTAACGTCATTTTTCTCAACTTCATAAAAATTTGCCTCCAACTAATGTTTTTACGGAACTTCCATTAACATTTCCATCCAATTGCGAAAATCGCTCCCGATTCTATGGCATTTGCGCAGCCACAGGAATCCAGGAGTTGAATCGCGCATTGAACCAATGTTCATATTTTATCAGCACAAGATGAAAGATGTCAACAATGGATGCCTCTGTTTCAGTACTATTTTGCGATTTTTGAGACATTCATTAGTTGACATTTTCAATTGTTTTGAATGTTGGAATAACTCGGCTTCTCGGCCTTTGCCAACAGGTGGGCAGACAAGAACTTTACATCGGAAAAATAACGTGATATAGTTTAAGGCGTATTTGAACAACCATATCCCGCCATTTTCCAGGCATGCCCCCGAATGTGTTTGAAAAATCGCGTCTGACAGTTTGACAAAGGAGAAAAAAGATGAGCTTCTTAAGACCGGGAAAATTCGATATTACTGACAGAGCCATGGAATTTTGCGCCCTGGAGAAAGGAGCAGAGGTCCTGGACGTAGGCTGCGGCGATGGGACGACAGCTGAACATTTGCAGGACAAATACGGCTGTCGGGTGACGGGCATTGACCTGAACCTGGCGAAAATCAGCGAAGGAAAAGGGCGAAACAAGGAGCTGGATCTGCGCATGGGAGATGGGGAATTTCTGGATGACTTCCCATCCTTTTCCTTTGATTGCGTCATGATGGAGTGTACCCTTTCCCTCATCAACCTGCCGGACGAAGCCCTCCACGAGGCCTACTGCGTGCTGAAAAAGGGCGGCAAACTGTTCATCAGCGATTTGTATCTGAAAAAACCGGATCCCATGCAGGTCAGAGCCATCAAAATCGAGGCGGACAGGCAGGCGAAATTTCCCCACAGGGAAGGGGACTGCGAGACAGGAAAACAGCGGTTCGTGGATTTTCGATTCGAGGGCGCATTTTTGAAAGACCCCCTGATTGCCTATTTGGAGGAACTGGGCTATGGCATCGTCGCTTTTGAGGATCGCTCGGCGGATTTGGATACTTATGTGGCGGAGACTATTTTGCAGGAGGGTTCCCTGGATAGCTGCGTCACATGCGCCAAGGGGAAAAAAGGCGTGGGGTATTTCCTGTTGGTAGCGGAGAAGCCGGACAAATAAGGAGGGCAGGGGGATGAACGAGGAACTATTGGATTTAAGATTAAAGGGATACTGCTGCAGCCAGATAGTCATGGAAATGGGGCTTCGCAGGCTGGGAAAGGAAAACCAGGATTTGGTGGCGGCCATGGCGGGACTGTGCGAGGGCATGTGGTCAGGGGGAACCTGCGGCATCCTGTCGGCAGGCATTTGCCTGTTGTACCTGGCCGACCCAAAGACAGCGAGCCAGCAGCTGACAGAGGATTTGACGGATTGGTTCGAGGATGCCTTTGGAACTGTCAGCTGTGAGGAACTGTTGGCGGGGGATTCGCTGGCAAGGGTGGAAAAATGCCCCATGATGCTGGAGTCTGCGTTCCAGAAAATCGAAGAATTGTTGGAGTGGGACTGATGGAGCGTTACCTGGACATTTGGACGGCTCGAAAGCTGGGTATCGGCGTTCGGGAATTGAGCAGGGAAGCCATCGAGGAATACCAGTTCCGAAAAATCAAGGAAACCTTTCGCTGGGCTGTGAAACACAGCCCTTTTTACGCCGAGAGATACCGGGGCAAACCGTTAAGCACATGGGAAGATTTTCGACAGCTTCCCTTTACCACGCCTCAGGATACGGCAGAGCGAGGCAGCGAGATGACCTGCGTTCCCCAAAGCCAGATCAGCAGGATCGTCACCATGGAAACCAGTGGCACCACAGGAAAACCCAAGCGCGTGTATTTCACCCAGCAGGATCAGGAGCTGACGACGGATTTTTTCCATCACGGGATGCAGCTTCTGGTGGATGCCTCCGACCGCGTCATGATCCTCATGCCCTGCAGACGGCCGGGTTCCATCGGGGATTTGCTGAAAACAGGGCTACGGCGGCTGGGTGCGGGCGTTGTGCCTTACGGATTGCCCGATGGCAGCGACAGGGGCGATGAGGAGATTTTGGCTCTCATGGAACGGGAGAGAGTCACATGCGCCGTGGCTCTGCCCACCCAGCTTGCGGCTCTGGCGCAAAAGTCAAAGGCTTACAATGTTCCCATGAAAACTGCGCTGCTTTCTGCGGAATACGTGTCACGGGAAAACCGGCTTCGGATTGAACGAGCCTGGGGCTGCCGGGTGTTTGAGCATTACGGCATGACGGAAATGGGGCTGGGCTGCGCTGTCAGCTGTCCCTGGCTGGAAGGCTGCCATGTGCGCGAAGCTGATCTGTACCTGGAAATCATCGACCCACAGACTGGCCAGGTTTTGCCAGATGGGCAGGAAGGAGAAGTGGTGTTCACCACCCTTACGAGGAAGGGCATGCCCTTCATTCGCTATCGGACAGGGGATTGGAGCCGCTTTCTGCCAGAGCCATGCGCTTGCGGCAGCGTCTTGAAGCGGCTGGCCAGGGTAGGGGAACGTAGCCAGAGAAAAGGCGCATGCGCCCATGTCACCCGGTAGTTTTGACCATGGTGAGCTGTCCGAATCCAGAAAAATTTTGAAAAATCGACCAAAATGTTGGCCTGGCAACGTACTCCTGCGAAGTTTCGTGGTAAAATGTTGTATGTGGAGTATTTGCGCAAATACAATCTTAATGATTTACAAGAGAGGAAATCAAACATTATGAAAGTGAAAAAACTGACATTCTTATTTGCGTTAGCGCTGGCTTTCGCTTGCGTGCTGGCAGGCTGCGGCGGCAGTTCAGATTCCGGTTCAGATGAAGAGACATCGGCGGAACAAACGGAAGGCGTTGAAATCACAGTCCTGGCGGCAGCTAGCCTGACAGATGCGCTGGATGAAATCATTGCGGAGTATGGAAATGAAAGCAGCGACAAGATCACGACAAGCTATGCGGGATCCGGAGATCTGGTACAACAGATCAAAGGCGGTGCGCCCTGCGATTTGTTCATTTCCGCATCCACGGCCAACATGGACGACCTGGAGAAAGAGGACTTGATCGATACGGATACGAGAAAGGATCTCCTCGGAAACACCTTGACCCTGATCGCTACTACGGAAGCAGCGGACAGCGTAACCATGGACGCGCTTTCCACAGACGCTGTCAAGCAGATTGCCATCGGCGAACCGGAAACCGTTCCGGCGGGCAAATATGCGACGCAAGTGTTCGATAACTTGAAAATCACAAAGAAGGTTAAGGACAAAATCATACAGGCCAAAGATGTAAGGGCCGTTCTCAACTATGTGGAATCGGGAGATGCGGAATGCGGGTTCGTTTACAGGACCGATGCGCTGATGCTGGATGAAAGCAAGGGCGAAATCATCGAGGACGTAGACAGCAGCCTCCACGATCCCATCGTATACCCGGCGGCAATCATGAAGGACTCCGCACAGGCGGACGCTGCGAAAGCGTTCTACGAATACCTGGAAACGGACTATGCCAAAGGCGTATTTGAAAAGTATGGATTCGCAATAAAATAATCCAATGGTGGCGCCGGTACTCTTATCCATAAAAGTTGCCGCCATCGCAACCATATTTGCCTTTGTGTTGGGCGTGTTTTTTGCGTATCTACTGACGAAAAAACGAATACCTGGGAAGAGCATATGGGAAACCATACTGATTCTTCCCATGGTTTTGCCCCCATCCATCGTAGGCTACCTCCTGTTGAAGGCCTTTGGAAAGCGGGGACCCATCGGGGCGTTTTTGTTGGATACGTTCGGGGTTCAGGTGGTGTTCACTTGGATCGCATGCGTGATCGCTGCCTGTGTCGTAGCCTTGCCCCTCATGTACCAAAACGCCAAGGCCGCATTCCAAAGCGTGGACGAGACTTACGAATTGGCGGCAAACACGCTGGGCAGCGGAGAATGGAAAGCATTTTGGACTGTGTTGTTTCCCTTGGCAAGACCGGGCATCGTCAGCGGCATCATCCTGACCTTCGCCAGGGCCATGGGGGAATTTGGCGCAACCCTGATGCTGGCGGGGAACATCGAAGGGCAAACCCAGACCATCCCTACTGCCATTTATTACGCCGTAGCCACGGGGAAAGAGGACAAGGCCAATACCCTGGTGGCGGTCATGACCGCATTCAGCTTTTTGTTGATTTTTGGGCTGAACGCATGGCTGAAAAAGAAAAACTACAAGGTGTGAAATAGGATTATGGGCGTTTATTTCAAGATCAAAAAGAAGCTGGATCGCTTTTCCGTGGATGTGGAATATTCCTTTGAAGACGGAGTTCTTGTCATACAGGGAGAGTCGGGCGCAGGAAAGACCACGGTGCTCAACTGCATCTCCGGCCTGAAAAAGCCCGATGAAGGGAAGATATCCATCGAAAACGAGCTGGTCTTTGACGCACGGACGAACATCCCCGTGCGAAAGCGGCAGATCGGCTATTTGTTCCAGAGCTATGCCCTGTTTCCCAACATGACCATAGAAAAAAACGTGATGTACGGGCTCAAAAATAAAAAGGGTTACAGGAAGAACAAGCGGGAGCTGAGAGGATATGCGGATTACGTCATGGAGAGCTTTGGAATTTCCCATTTGAAAAAGCGTTACCCCCACAATATTTCAGGCGGGGAAAAGCAGCGCGCCGCATTGGCGAGGGCCATCGTGACAAGGCCAAAGCTGCTGCTGTTGGATGAGCCGTTTTCCGCACTGGACATGAAAACGAAAGAAACGGTCTATGAAGAGTTCGCCAGCTTTAAGGAAAACCTGGGGATCCCTACCATTCTTATCACGCATGACCATAGGGAAAGCGAGTTGTTCGCCGACCATAGGATTTATATGAAAGATGGCATCATCGTGTCATGATTCCCGGTTCGCAAGAACCGGTTTTTGGCTATTATCGGAACAAAGCCGGCTTTGCCGATCCTGCGCCGGAGGCAGGCTCTGCCGCTGTTTCAGAAATGCGGCAAGCGATCGGTGTGGCACCGGTGTAGCCTGATTGCGAAGCGTGATGAAAAATGGAAGAAAAGAGGAAAAGTTGATGAAAGAGATCGCAGTGGAACAAGCGGTGGGAACCGTCCTGGCCCATGACCTGACCCAAATCGTGCCAGGGGAATACAAGGGACCGAAATTCAAAAAGGGACATGTAATCGAGGAGGGGGATGTGGAAATCCTCCTTTCCATGGGCAAAAAGCATTTGTATGTGGTGGAAAAGGACGATACGGACGTCCATGAGAACGATGCGGCCTTTCGCATTGCTACGAAAGCTGCAGGGGCGGGCATCAGGCTCACGGAACCCAGCGAGGGGAAAATCGAGTTGGTTGCTCAGGAGCGAGGACTGCTGAAAGTGGATCGGGAGTTGCTCATCGACCTCATTGACCAGGACGAAATCATGTTTGCTTCCATCCATGAAAACGTCGTGGTGGAGCCGGGGCAAAAGCTGGCGGGAACCAGGGTCATTCCCCTCTTCGTGGCTGAAGCAGTGGTGAAGCAGGCGGAAGGCGTGCTGGATCGGGGAACCCTGATTGCAATCAAACCCCTGCGAAACCTGAAAATCGGGGTCGTCACAACGGGAAGCGAGGTTTACAGCGGGAAAATCAAAGATGCCTTTGGCCCGGTGCTGGTGAAAAAATTCGGAGATCTGGGAAGCACTGTGGTAAAGCAGCTCTTTGCGGACGATGACGAGGACATGATTGCGGACTGCATTCGGCAGCTGTTGGACATGGGCGTGGACATGATCGGCGTAACGGGAGGCATGTCCGTTGACCCGGATGACAGAACGCCCAGCGGCATCAAAAAGGCGGGCGGCTACATCGTGACCTACGGTGCGCCGGTGCTGCCGGGAGCCATGTTCATGCTCTCCTATATCGATGACATTCCAGTGGTGGGACTGCCGGGATGCGTCATGTACAACAGGACCAGCGTGTTCGATTTGATCGTGCCCAGGCTTCTGGCGGGCGAGGTCATCACCAGACGGGACATCAAAAAACTGGGTCATGGCGGCCTGTGTCTCAATTGCAAAGAATGCGTCTATCCTAACTGCGGGTATGGGAAAGCCTGACGGCTCGATTTCACCCATCATCTGGGACAGAGGATTTGACGTTCAAATGCGGCGGGGCATCACAGCATCGGCAACGAGAAATTTTGTAACAAGAAAACGGTCAGCTCGATTGGGTCTGGCCGTTTTTTCGTAGGCTCTGTTTCGCCTTGTCGGTTCGTAGAGTGCCGTATGCTGTTCATTGTCGCTGGCTATCACAAGGAATGCTTTGTGCTCCTGGCTTTTCCACATTGCCTTAGAACATTGTTTTGCACCATCCGTTTAAGGATCCTGAAAGCAATCGATTTCCGTAGAATTTGAGACTTTGTTGTTGCCCGAAAAGCTTTGGTGGTGTATAATGGTTTCCACAGGAACATTCACGAGGAACAGAAAAAGGAGGCTATTGCGATGGTGAAATTATTGATTGGACACAAAGGCAGCGGCAAGACAAAACAGATGATCGACTTAGCAAATGATAAAATCGAAACGACTGACGGAAATGTCATTTTTATAAATAAAAACCATAGGTTGATGTACGACTTGAGCCACAGGATTCGGGTGATCTGCATGGAGGATTTTGAGGACATCACCAACAGCGATGAATACATAGGCTTCATTTATGGAATCATCAGCTCAGACCACGATATCGAAGTGATGTTCATCGACAGCATCTTAAAGCATGCGGACGTCACATTGGAAGATCTGCCGGAATTCGTTGATCGGCTCAAGGGGATCGCTGAAAAGTATGAAATTGAATTCATCGTAAGCCTGAGCGCCGACAAGGAAGAGATGATCGGCGTGGACTTTACGGATTGCGAGATTTTGAACTGACCCGGTCGGGGTCGATCGGAACGCGCATCTGAATGGCGGTGTTTACCACCGCCTTTTTCAATGATTTTGGAAAGGGACAGCATGAAACGGGTTTATTTTTTTGTCGTATTGACCGCATTTTTGTTCGGAACCATGGAGGTGGCATTGAAGCTGGCGGGGAGCGAAATGGATTCTTTCCAGTTGACCTTCCTTCGCTTTATGATCGGCGGGCTTCTGCTCCTGCCCTTTGCCGTTGGGGAACTGAAGAAAAACAAAATCAGGTTGTCCCCAAAGGATTTTGCCTACCTGTTGTACGTTGGAATCCTTGGGATTCCCCTGAGCATGCTGTTCTTTCAGCTGGGCGTGATGAATTCCAACGCTTCTACCGCAGCGGTGCTGATTTCCATCAACCCGTTGTTCACCATGGTTTTCGCCCATTTCATGACCGAGGAAAAACTGAAAAAAAACAATGTCCTTGTACTGGCAATCGGACTTTTGGGCATCCTATCCATGATAAAGCCCTGGGATCTGCAGGAAGGAAACACGGTAATCGGCATCCTGTTCATGCTGCTTGCGGCCATCTTCTTCGGCTGGTACACGGTTGCGGGAAAAATCAGCGTCAAAAAAATGGGCATCATGGCGCAGACCAGCATCAGCTTTATTTTCGGCTCGTTGGTTCTGCTGGTCATCATGCTGTTCATGGGGAAGCCCATTGTGGCAGGCGTGGCGGAAAACTGGCTGGCAGTGGGGTATATCAGCGTGTTCGTCACCGGGCTGGGCTATTTTTCCTACTTTATGGCCATCAAGCTGTCGGACGCCACCACGGGTTCCATTGCCTTTTTCCTCAAACCGGCCATTGCGCCGGTCATGGCGGTCATTTTCCTGGGAGAGGACATCCTCTGGAATACTTACCTGGGAATTGGCTTGATTTTGCTGGCCTCCTGGCTCAATATCCAGGGAAAACGAAAAGAGGTGAATCTGAATGGATCCCATTGCGATTGACGATGTGAAAGCCGCATTTGAAAAAAGAAAACCCGGCGCCTTGGGAAAGCACGGGTATTTTTCCGTCCTCGTGCCACTCGTGGAGAAGGAAGGGGAATTGTCCCTGTTGTACGAAGTGCGGGCGGAGCATATGAAACGGCAGCCGGGGGAAATTTGCTTTCCAGGGGGCAAGGTGGAAGAGGGAGAGGATTTCCAGCAGTGCGCGGTGCGGGAAACCGTGGAAGAGCTGGGAATCGAAGAAGGGGACATCCAAATCATCAGCCAGATGGACGTGCTTTATACCTATAGCAACTTTACAATGTTCCCCTTTTTAGGTACGATAGAGGAGGAAGCGTTGGCCAGGGTCTGCTGCAATCCCGATGAAGTGAAGGAAATTTTCCTGGTTCCCCTGAAACAATTGATGGAAACGGAGCCGCTGGTGTACCAAACAAAAGTGGTTCCGGTAATTGGAGAAGATTTCCCCTACGAGAAAATCAAGTTTCCGCAAGGCTACAAGTGGCGGGAGGGCGTTTCGGAGGTGCCGATTTACGAGGTGCGGGATCGGGTGATCTGGGGACTGACGGGTCGGATTACCCGAAATTTGGTGGATGTTCTGAAGCAACAGGAACAGGGGCGTCCACTGCGGCGCATGGGCAGATAGGCGGGCGGCCCGCTTTATTGCCGATGGTGGGCAAGCGAGAACCAACGCATGGAAAAATAGTTCCAAAGGAGGAAAAAAATGTTTAAACTGGGATTATGCCAAATGATGGGTTCCAAGGAAAAAGAAAAGAGCAGGGAAAAGGCAAAGGCCATGGTGAGTGAGGCCGCCAAAAATGGGGCGCAGGTCATCGCACTGCCGGAAATGTGGAACTGCCCCTATGCGAATGAATATTTCAGGCCCTATGGGGAACCGGAGGACGGGCCGACGGTGCAGTTCCTGTCCGACCTTGCCAGGGAGCAGGACGTTTATCTGATCGGCGGTTCCATCTCGGAACTGGACGACGACAAGGTATACAATACGTCCTACAGCTTTGACAGGAAGGGACAGATCATTGGAAAACACAGGAAGGTGCATCTCTTTGACATTGAGGTGAAAAACGGAATCCGTTTCATGGAATCCGACACCTTGAGCCCGGGGGACAGGGTTACGATCCTCGAGACGGAATACGGGAAAATCGGCGTTGCAATCTGTTATGACGTGCGGTTCCCGGAGCTGTCCAGGAAAATGGCCCTGGAGGGGGCAAAGCTCATCGTCCTTCCTGCGGCTTTTAACATGACCACCGGGCCTGCCCACTGGGATTTGACCATGCGCGCCAGGGCACTGGACAACCAGGTGTACTTTGCGGCAGTGTCTCCGGCGAGGGATTTAAAGGGCGTTTACAGGGCGTATGGCAATTCCTGCATTGCGACGCCATGGGGCGAGTTCCTGACGAAGACCGATGAAACGGAAAGCATCGTCTATGGCGACATCGATTTCGATTATGTGGAGTCCATCAGGCAGCAGCTGCCGCTCCTGCAGCACCGCAGGCCGGAAATCTACGAATGACGAAAGGAAGGCATTTGCGTATGGCTGATGTCTGGCGGCATCGCAGGCCGGAAATCTACGGGTAGGGTGTTTTTGAGGGAAAGGAAGGGGAACCATGAAAAGAGGAATTGCAGCTTTGCTGGCCGTGGCTGCGCTGGCGTTTGTCGCGGCTTGCAGCCCGCAGGGGGAGGAGGACAACTCGGTCGATTATGAAATCGCATTGATCGCCAATGCCAACAGCGTGGAGGATGGTTCCTTCAACAAAGCCGTGTGGAGCGGAATCGAAAGCTTTGTGGAGGAAGAGCCAGTTTCTTACAAATCCTATCTGGCGACCGAGGACACGACCAGCGCATACCTGCGCATCATTGATGAGGCGGTGGAGGCCGGGGGCAAAGTCGTTGTCACTACCGGGCCGACTTTTGGCAATGCGGTCAGCAAAGCGCAGGAAGAATATCCTCAGGTCTGTTTCGTCATGGTGGACGGCCAGCCCCAGGATGAGGATGGAACTCCTGCCGCCATTGACGACAATACGCTATCTTTGCTCTTTGCCGAAGAACAGGCAGGGTACCTGGCAGGTTATGCGGCGGTCAGGGAAGGATACCGCAGCTTGGGTTTCATAGGGGGAAAGGCTTACGATTCCGTTCGGGAATTCGGCTATGGGTTCATCCAGGGTGCGGATCAGGCGGCAAAGGAAGCCGGCGCACAGGGCATTGTGCTGCGGTACGCTTATGCGGACACTTTCCAGCAGGACGAGGAAGTGGAACAATTGGCGGACGGCTGGTACAAGAAGGGGACGGAAGTGATCTTTGCCTGTGCCGGCGGTGCGGGAATTTCGGTCATGAAAGCGGCCGAGCAGGCACAGGGCAGCGTGATCGGCGTTGATACGGATCAGAGCCAGGAATCCGACACGGTCATCGTGTCCGCAGTGAAAAACCTGGGCGAATCCGTCAGCGATGTTTTGTCCACTTACTATGGATCGGATGAATTTGCAGGGGGACAGACGATCCTGCTCAATGCGGAAACGGGCGGCATCGGTCTTTCCATGGAGTCCAGCAGGATGAAGCATTTTACTGACCGGGACTACGATGAAGCGTTCAGGCTGCTGGCGAAAGGGAAGATTGTTGTAAAAAGCGAGGGCATCGAAGATGCGAAAGCGTTGGGGACGAACCGGGTGACCGTTATTTCCGGTCCTTGATGGGTTTGTACTCCAGGTGCTCCTGCACGGAATTGTAAGCGGGTCGCATGAGTTTTTTCCCGGCGATCAACTCTTCCAGCCTGTGGGCGCACCAGCCGGAAAGCCTGGCAGTGGCAAAGAGAGGCGTTGCGATGTCCAGCGGAATGTCCAAAGCGCTGTAGACAAAGCCGGAATACAAGTCCACGTTGGCAGGCATGGGCTTGCTGACCCCATTGACCTCCGCATAAAGCTCCGGCACTCGCTTTTCGATGAAATCGCAGAGCATGAAATCGTCCAGCAGGTTCTTGCTGATGGCAAGCTGTTTCGCCATTTTTTTCAGGACCTTTGCCCGCGGATCGGAAAGCGTGTAGATCGCATGCCCCATTCCGTATACCAGGCCCGTTTTGTCATTGGCCTGCTTTTTCAACACTTTTACCAGGTATTCCTCCACCTTGCGGTGGTTGGTGATGTCCTTCACATGTTGTTTCAAATCATGGATCATATTGATGACGGCGATGTTGGCTCCGCCATGCTTGGGCCCCTTCAATGCGCTGACAGCTGCCGAAATGACGGCATAGGTATCCGTGCCTGAGGAGGAAACCAGGTGGGTGGCGAAGGACGAGTTGTTGCCGCCGCCGTGTTCCGCATGAAGGATCATGGCGATGTCCAAAAGCTTTGCCTCCAGCTCTGTGTACTGGCCGGTGGGGCGAATCATGCGAAGGATGTTCTCCGCTGTGCCCAGCCGGGGTATGGGATAGTGGAGATGCAGGCTTTTGTTGTCAAAGGTGGAAGCCTTTGCCTGGTAAGCGTATGCGATCAATGCAGGAAAATATCCGATCAAGCTGATGGATTGACGAAGCACGTTTTCGATGGACGTATCGTCTGGGTTGTCATCGTAACAATAGAGCGCCAGCACACTTCGGGCAAGCTTGTTCATGATGCTCCTGGACGGTGCGGTCAGAATCATGTCCCGGGCAAAACCCTCGGGAAGCTCGCGGCTTTTTCCTAAAAGCGCATTGAAATCGTCAAGCTGTTTCTGCGTGGGAAGCGATCCAAAAATAAGTAAATATGTAACTTCTTCAAACCCGAAACGATCTTCCGCAATGCAGTTTCTCACCAAATCCTCAACGTTGTATCCCCTGTAGTAAAGCCGTCCGTCCGTTGGAATCTTTTCGTTCTTTTCGTTCACGTCATACCCTACGACTTCCCCGATCCTGGTCAAGCCTACGACTACCCCCGTGCCGTTGGAATTGCGAAGCCCGCGCTTCACATTGTGCTCGGCATAAAGTGCATTGTCGATGGTGTTTTTTTGTTCCAGTCCCTGAGCCATGTCGTGAATGGGATCCAAAGCATCCTGTTTGACAGGGCGATTGAGGTGTTTGGTTTTCCCTCTTTTCTTTAATTTCTTGAACAATCCGAACACTCCTTTCCCATGCGGAAGGAACCACATGAAAGTTACTTGACAGCAATGTGTGAAGTACTTTATTATATCACAACAAAAGGTGAATTGGAAGAGGGAATTATGAAAGTTTCCAAAAAATGGGATACAAAGAGATCGGAACCAAAACTTTAAGTTGACACCTATCAGAGAACTGATAAAATAGGAATATCACAGGAAGCACCCATTCCGAAGCCCACCCGCAGGTCATGCGAAATGGATTTTCAGCCAGGCGCGAAGAAAGAAAGAGGAAGGAATGCCCATGAAATTCATCCACCTGTCCGACCTTCACCTGGGAAAACGAGTCAATGAGTTTTCCATGATCGAAGACCAAAAATACATACTGGATCAAATCCTGCGAATCATAAAAACGGAACAGCCGGACGGCGTTTTGGTGGCCGGGGACGTTTACGACAAATCCGTTCCTCCGGTGGAAGCCGTGGAGCTCTTTGATGAATTTCTGGTGCGCCTTTCCCGGGACAGGCTGCCGGTTTTCATCATCAGCGGCAACCACGACTCCGCGGAGCGGTTGGCCTTTGCTTCCCGAATCATGAAAGAAAGCCGGATTTATGTGGCTCCGGCATACCAGGGGACGACCGAACCCATATCATTGACAGACGAATGGGGGAAGGTCAACCTTTACCTGCTCCCCTTTTTCAAGCCAGCACAGGCCAGGGCGCTGTTTCCGGAACTGGAAATCGCAACTTACACCGATGCTGTGGCAGCAGCCATCAATGGGATGGACATCGACCCTGGGGAGCGCAATTTGTTGGTGGCGCACCAATTCGTGACCGGTGCTGTTCGCTGCGAATCGGAAGAGCTGGCGGCAGGCGGCACGGACAATGTGGATGCGGAGGTTTTTGCTCCCTTTGATTATGTGGCGTTGGGTCATCTCCACGGCCCTCAGCAGGCAGGGCGGGACACGATCCGTTACTGCGGAACCCCTTTGAAATATTCCTTTTCCGAAGTGAGCCACAGGAAATCCGTCACCATCGCGGAGCTGAGGGAAAAAGGCAGCACCACCATACGCACTGCGGAACTGGTTCCAAGGCGGGATCTGAAAAAAATCAGAGGCAGCTACATGGAACTGACATCCCAATCCTTTTATCGGCATCTGAACCTGGAGGATTATTTCCATGTCACCCTGACGGATGAGGAGGACGTGCCAGAAGCCATCGGAAAGCTGAGAGCCGTTTATCCAAACCTGATGCGTTTGGAATACGACAACGAAAGGAGCAGGGACGCTGATGCGCTGACCGCAGAAAACGCCGCTGTGCGCAAATCTCCCATGGAGCTGTTTGCGGATTTTTACAAAAGCCAGAACAATCGGGAACTGAGCCAGGAGCAGAGCAGGTATTTGTCCAGGCTCATGGAAAGCATATGGGAGGAAGAGCAATGAGGCCAGTGACCCTTACCATGTCCGCCTTTGGGCCTTATGCGGGCGAAACCACCCTGGAAATGGACAAGCTGGGGGATCGTGGTTTGTACCTGATTACCGGGGACACGGGAGCGGGAAAAACCACGATTTTCGATGCCATCGCATACGCCCTTTATGGGCAGGCCAGCGGAGACGTTCGGGAAGCCGGGATGCTCCGCAGCAAATATGCGGATCCGAAAACCCTGACATTCGTAGAGCTGACGTTTGCCTATGCAGGGAAAACGTATGTTGTCAGGAGAAACCCGGAGTACCAACGCCCGTCCAAAAAAGGAACCGGCGTTACGAAGCAGAGGGCGGAGGCGGAGCTGAAATACCCGGACGGCAGGATCCTGACAAAGACGAAAGAGGTCACAGGGGCGGTGGAAGAAATCCTGGGACTTAACAGGGATCAGTTTTCCCAAATCGCCATGATCGCCCAAGGCGACTTCCTCAAGCTGCTCCTGGCCAAAACCGATGAACGAAAAGAAATTTTCCGCAAGCTCTTCAAAACCCATAAATACGGCGTGCTCCAGGAAAAGTTGAGATCCAGGTTCAACGAACTGGAACAACGGAAGCAGGAATTGCGCCAATCTTTGGAACAGCACATGGCAGACATCCGGTACCCAGAAACCCAAGAGCCAGGGCAGGAGGCGGAGATAGGGCTTCCCATCGAGCGGATTTTGGAATCCCTGGAAGCCGTCATCCGGCAGGACGAGAAAACAAGGCGCGACCGAGAGCAGGCATTGAACAAGGCGGACGGGGAACTGACCGCTGTCAGCGAGTTGATTGGAAAAGGCCAGGCTTACGAAAAAACGAAGCGCCAATTGGAGTCTGAACGGGCAGAGCTGGAAAAACACAGGGAGCGAAAAGCCCATGCGATGGATATCTTTGAGCAGGAAAAGGCAAAGGCTCCCCAGCGGGAACAACTGGCGGAATCCATCCAAGAACTGACAAAGCAGCTCCCCGCCTATGAGGAATTGCTCCGGCTTTCCAGGGAGGTTCGCCATCAGGAGGAGGAGCTGGAAAAACAGGACGAAACGGCAATGCGCCACCGAAATGCCATCGCAGCGTTGGAAGAAACCTTGTCACACCAGAGAGAAGAGCAGGAGACCGTAAAAAATGCGGACGTAGATCTGGAGAAGGTGGAAAACGACAGGCGCAAAGCGAAAGAATCCCACAGGCAACTGCAAGGCTTGAAAGGCCAGATGCAGGAGCTGGAACAGACGCAGCAGGAATTAATGCGGGCGGAGGCAGAGTACGAAAAGATCGCCCATAAGGCGAAACGGATGCTTTCCAATTACAATGAAAAAAGCCAGTCGTTCCTGGATGAACAGGCGGGCATGCTGGCAAAGGAGCTGCGGGAAGGAACGCCATGCCCGGTATGCGGATCCACGGCTCATCCGTCTCCGGCGCAGTGGAAAGAAACTGCGCCTACGGAAGCCCAGGTGAACAAAGCAAAAAAAGAGTGGGAAAAAGCAGCGCAGCAGCAGAGCGAGGCCAGTGCGGCCACGGCCGAAGCCAGAGGAAAGGCGGAAAGCCAGCAAAAAGAAGCAAAGCGTCAAATTGAGCTGCTGCTGGGGCAATGGGATCTTTCCGAGACAGAATCCCGGCTTCGGGAAAAGCTGGACGAGACGGAAAAACAGCTCGCCCATTTGGAACGCAAAAAGACAACTGCCATTTCCAGGGCAGAGAGAAAGCGCGCTTTAGAAAAAGAAATCCCTCAGGGCCAGCAACGATTGGAGCAGGAAAAAACAGCCCTAATCGATGTGGAAAAGCGGATCATTTCTCTAACGGAAGCCGCAGGAAACCTGCGGGAGAAACAAGATGCCCTTTCCAACACCCTCGCATTTGAAAGCAAAGAATTGGCGGAACAGCAAATCCAACAGCTCCAAACAAACAAGGACGAGATGGAAACCAGCTGGCAAGAGGCGGAGCAGACGCTGAACGAGTGCAAAGAACAGGAAACCGCATGCCAGGGCAGCATCGAAGCGCTGGAAAGGCAGCTTCGGCAGGAGACGCAAATCGACCTGGCGCAGGAACAGGAAAGACAGGAGCGGATACAGAAAGAAAAGGGGGACATTTCCCAGGAAATGCAGGATGCCAAATCGCGGCTGGACAGAAACAAGGATACCCTGGCGCAGCTTCGGGCAAAGGCCAGGGAACTGAAAAAGCTGGAGCAGGAATGGACATGGATGAAGCCTCTTTCTGATACTGCCAACGGCAGCCTGAACGGCAAAGAAAAGGTCATGATTGAAACCTATGTGCAGATGACGTATTTTGACAGGATCCTCCACAGGGCGAATGCCAGGCTGATGGTCATGTCTGGCGGCCAATACGAACTGAAACGGCGCAGGGAGGCCGATAACCGCCGAAGCCAGAGTGGTTTGGAACTGGACGTGATCGACCATTACAACGGAACGGAGCGGAGCGTCAAAACCCTCTCCGGCGGCGAATCCTTCAAAGCGTCCCTTTCACTGGCGTTGGGGCTTTCCGATGAAATCCAGGCATCTGCGGGCGGCATCCAGCTGGGAACCATGTTCGTGGACGAAGGGTTCGGTTCCCTGGACGAAGATTCCCTCCAGCAGGCCATGCAGGCGTTGAGCCAGTTGACGGAGGGCAATCGGCTGGTGGGCATCATTTCCCATGTGGGAGAATTGAAAGAAAAAATCGACACCCAGATTGTCGTAAAAAAAGACAAGTTTGGCGGAAGCTGGATTGAATTTTAAAAATACCATCTACAAAAAACATCGGGAACGTGGTATGATGAAAGCTATGAAATGAAAAGAAAGAAGAAAGCAAACACATAGAAAAGAATCAATGGTCGAACGAGAAAAGGAGAACCCATACAAGCGGCTTCCCGAGGTCCTGATCCCCTGGTACAAAGAACATGCCAGGGATTTGCCCTGGAGAAAAGACAAGGAACCTTACCACGTCTGGCTTTCAGAAATCATGCTGCAGCAGACCAGAGTGGAGGCGGTAAAAGGGTACTATGCCCGATTTCTGACAGAACTGCCCGACATTCAATCCCTGGCTGAGGCAGAAGAAAGCAGGCTGCTGAAGCTCTGGGAGGGTTTGGGCTATTACAACCGAGCCAGGAACCTGCAAAAGTCCGCCAAACGCATCATGGAGGAACACGAGGGCGCGTTCCCTTCCGAATACAGGGAAATCCTTGAACTTCCAGGCATCGGGGAATATACGGCGGGCGCCATTGCCTCCAACTGCTTTGACGAGCCAGTGGCAGCGGTGGATGGAAACGTGATGCGCGTCCTTTCCAGAATCACAGAAAGCTATGAAGATATTTTGAAGCCTGCCGTGAAAAAACGAATGAAGCAGCAACTGGAAGAAGTTTATCCGAAAACCGGCTGCGGCGATTTCACCCAGGCGCTGATGGAACTGGGAGCCATCGTATGCGTTCCGAACGGAAAGCCAAAATGCGATGCCTGTCCAGCCCGGAGCTTTTGCATGGCTCACAGGAACGGCACGCAGATGGAGCTTCCAGTCAAAATCAAAAGGCAGAAACGAAAGACAGAAGCATACACGGTCTTTGTCCTTTGCTGCAGGGGGAAAACGGCAGTGCGCCGACGGCCAAATGCCGGATTGCTGGCAGGGCTTTGGGAGTTTCCCAACGTTCCTGGCACGGCGACCGCCCAGGATGCCATCACCATCGCCGAAGGATGGGGCTGCGGTTCCCTGCAGCTAAAAAAGCAGGTGGAGCGAAAGCACATATTTACCCATGTGCAGTGGAACATGACCTGTTTTTATATGGAATGCGACCAGGAGGCGGAGGCCATGGAATGGGTGGCTGACGATGAAATCGATGTCCGCGTTCCCCTTCCAACTGCTTTTCGGCAATTTTTGGGGGAATAATTTCAAGGGGAACGATTAAAATTTACCAGGAGCAGTATCAAAGAACACAGATTTATGCTACAATGCATGAATGGACATGGTTGATTCAATAAAAGTGTGATAGATGGGGGAGTCATGGTAGAAACGAATGCGGAAAGAAGGAGAAGAAAGAGACGGAAGGCGCTGAGACAAAGGGAAAGAATCCGCAAATATTTGAAAATCGCTTTGGCAGGTGCCTGCGTCCTGACGGCTGTGATCGTGGTCACGGCTGTCATGTCCGGCGATGTGTACAAGGATGAATCAGAGTTCCAAACCTTTGCGGCCTCGTATTTTAAAAGCGATGACGCAGATAGGACGAAAGCCGTGGGAAAATCCAAGGAAGTCATCAAATACGGGCAGCCGCTTTCCGTTGCCATGGAATATCCGATAACGGGTCAGGATACCACGGATTCCTATATTGCCAATATCGTGACCGACCTGGAGGATCAGTTCCGTTTGGAAAATAAAAAGGCGAGCAAGGACAGTGAAAGAGCCATGCTCCTTGATTACGATTCCTACGCTACCCAGAGAGCCGCTGTGGGGGTCGTGTTTTCCCAGGAGCAGCAGGTGGAACAAAAAAAGGAGATGACAACGGTCAAATCCCAGGTGTATACCTATAATTTCTCCACAGAAAACGGCAGGCCTCTCACAGCCATACAGATTTTCAATCCGGGGTACAAGACATTTTGTTCCCAGTATTTGCTCACCTATTTTGCCAAAAATCACAAGTCGGATTTGGCGGAAGGATACGAAAAGGCTCTGGCGGATACAGAGGTCAATCTCAATAAATATGTCCTGACGGAAGGAGGCGTGCGCTTTTATTTTGAGCCAGGCGAGGTATTGAAAGAAGAAAAGGGCACGGCTTTCGCAGAAATCAGCTATGGGGATTTAAAAGGGACCATTCGAGATGAAATCTTCATACGAGCCATTGATGTCAACAAGCCCATGGTGGCGCTTACCTTCGACGATGGACCTTATGCCAAGACGAGCAACCGAATCCTGGATTGTCTGGAAAAATATAGAGTTCCAGCGACATTTTTTGAAGTGGGGCAGAATGTGGCGGCTTATCCGAAAGTAGTGAAACGGGAGGCGGAGCTTGGCATGGAAATCGGCAGCCATAGCTGGTCCCATCCGAACTTCAGGAAACTTTCCACAAAGAGCGCAAAGAAGCAAATCAACAAGACGAACCATGCCTTGAAAAAAGCGTGCGGCCAGGCGTCTACGGTATTCAGGCCTCCTTATGGGAACAGCACCAAGGCGATCCAGAAATATGCCAACGCCCCGATTATCCTGTGGTCCGTGGACACCCTTGACTGGAAGAGCAGGAATGCGAAAAAAGTCGTGAAGGTGATAAAGCGGCAGAAGAATCTGGACGGCAGCGTCATCCTGATGCATTCCATCTACAAATCCACTGCCAAAGCAGTAGAAAAAGTGGTTCCCTGGCTGCTGGATGAAGGATACCAGTTGGTGACGGTCAGCGAGCTTTTGCAATGCAAGTATGGAACAACGCCAAAGAACGGCAAAGTGTACAGCTATGACTATTTTCACACAAGAAAAAAATAGAATAGAAGAAGGAATTCCTTTTCCAACAGGCCATTTTTCATGTTGATATGCCCCCTTGCGCCTGCATTTCGCTTCGGCTGATGGTCGGGTGCGGGGCAACGGATCTGGAAAATGCCCCATTTGTGCCTGCCTTTCGCTTCGGGGCTAAACGATGTCCTTCCAGTGGTTTTTCAATGCGGCAAAGGTTTCTTCGCTGATGTCGTGTTCGATTTTACAGGCATCTTCCCTGGCTGTCTCCGGGTTTACCCCCAGGTGGGTGAGGATTTTAATCAGTGTGTTATGACGCTCGTAAATGGTTTCTGCGATTTGCTTGCCGGGAGGGAGAAGGAAAATGTTTCCCGCTGCGTTTCGTTCGATATAGCCGTTTTCCTCCAAATGCTTCATGGCGACGCTGACGCTGGGCTTGGAAAAGTTCAGTTTGTTTACGATGTCGATGGAACGGACTTCGCCTTTTTCCTCTTTGATCATCAATATGGCTTCCAGATAGTTTTCTGCGGATTCCTGTATTTTCAAGGGTTTCCCTCCTTTAGGAACTTTCCATGCCGCTGGCATCAGCCGCTTTTCCAGTCCCTCGGTGCTTTTGGCATTTTCCTGGAATCAGTATAACACAGCCGAGGAAAAATGAAAACCTACCTTTCAATTTTTCTGAAAATCTGGTATACTTGCTAAAGGAAAGACAAGCAACAGGTGAAAAGGATAGGGAGGAAAACGACATGGGAGATTGTATCTTTTGCAAAATCGCAAACAAGGAAATTCCGTCCGATGTGGTCTATGAAGACGACAGGATTGTCTGTTTTCGCGATTTAGAGCCGCAGGCGCCGGTTCATGTGCTCATGATCCCCAAAAAGCACATCGCATCCATGGATGACGTGACGGAAGAGGATCAGGCCCTGCTGGGTTATCTGCTGGCGAAGGTAAAGGACATTGCGGCAAAGCTGGGATTGGAGAACGGTTATCGCCTTGTGAACAACTGTGGCGAGGACGGATTCCAGACCGTGAAGCACCTTCATTTCCATTTGCTGGGCAAGCGGAAACTGACTTGGCCTCCAGGCTGATCGAAGGAAAAGGATCAACATGGAAACCTGCCTGGCTTCAGGCGGTTGGGGGGTTTTGTACGAAAAAACAGCTTGCATATTCGTACAAAGAATAGTATAATAGCAACGTTGTGAGACTAGAACGTTCCAGGGTTCGATGATTCCAGTACACGTCAGGAGGTGAAACAGGAAATGGCACAGGTAATTGTGAGAGAAAACGAGAGCTTGGAAAGCGCATTGAAAAGATTCAAGCGTTCGTGCGCAAGGGATGGCGTGATGTCGGAACTCAGAAAAAGAGAACATTATGAAAAGCCAAGCGTAAAGAGGAAAAAGAAGTCTGAAGCTGCAAGAAAAAAGGCAAAGAAATACTAAAGGCCAGGCAGCGATGGATTCGAGGTGTTTGAGAAATGACCTTAAAAGAGCAACTGATGGCTGACTTCAAAGCCGCCATGAAAGCGAAGGATGAAGTCAGAAAAGATACAATAAGCTTTGCTCGTGCCGCCATCAAGCAATATGAGGTTGACAATCGGCAGGAGCTGGATGATGAAGGGATTATCGCAATTTTATCGAAACAGGTGAAGATGAGAAAAGATGCCCTCTCTGATTTTGAAAAAGCTGGAAGAACGGACTTGCTGGACAGCTACAATGCAGAAATTGAAATTCTAAAGGAATACCTGCCTGAACAGATGGATCAGGCCAAGATTCAGGAAGTGGTACAGGCTACGGCCGCAGAACTGGGGGTCGAAAGCGGGGACAAGAAAAGCATGGGCAAGCTCATGGGCGCCGTGATGAAACAGGTGAAGGGCCTTGCGGACGGCGGCGATGTGCGCCGGGTAGTCGAGGAATTTTTAAGCGAATGACGTTACTTAGGAGCAGGTGGCAAGCCTGCTCTTGTGCATTTGTAAAAGTTGCGGGAAAAAGCGAAACCACGGATGCGATTCCTTGAGACTGTGGATCAACCTCGCTTGCCCCGTTCCCATTCCGCTTCTATCTATATGTAAAATTAAATAAGAAATCAAGAAAGTTTCTTTCCTGTTTCTTTCGTCATTCGCCATACCCTTGCAAGCTGTCTGAAATGGGCGAGTTGGAGGGATGGTACAAACCTCTCTTTCAAGGCAAATCATACCATGGTAAGCAACACATATATGCAAAAATATGACACAAAAATTATGGAAAATGAAAAATGTGCTTGCATTTATGGGAGCGTTTCTGTATAATATATTTTGTGACTAAGACAGGCACAGCATATGCGGATATGGCGGAATTGGCAGACGCGCACGGTTCAGGTCCGTGTGAATATTGTTTTCGTGGAGGTTCGAATCCTCTTATCCGCACCAAATTTTAACATCCAAGGTTGTTTCTGAAAGGGAATGGCTTTGGATGTTTGTTATGTAGGGAGCATTGTGGTTAATGCGTTCCTTTGGAACGGTGCTAGTGAGGTACCGGATACCGTTGGTTGCGGGTCAGGCTGCCATATGGTTCCCTTGTCGAGGAGGGGAGAGACTGTCCAAAATCGCAATTTGGAACAGACGTAGCCACAAGAGATGGTATTGGTATGCGAAGCAAACGCCACTATGGTGCTGTTAAAACATTGGAAAGACCGATTTTTGTACAGTCCAGGGGCGCAGGAAAGAACCATGAATCGATATAGTGTGATAACGGGGAAAAATCCGCGGGAGATCCTGTTGCTGCGGGGGAGCGGCTGCAAATGGAGAAGGTGTAGGTTCTGCGACTACCATTTGGACTTTTCCGGGGACGAAGGGGAAAATTTCAGGATCAACAGAGGGGCGTTGGAAAAGGTCGCCGGGCGTTTCGGTGTCTTAGAGGTCATCAATTCCGGCAGCTTTTGCGATTTAGACGAAAAGACCCTGGAGGAAATCCAGCAGGTCTGCAAAGACAAAGGCATCCGGCGGCTCCATGTGGAATGCCACTGGCAGGACAGGGGGACGCTCCCTGCCATTCGGAGCAGATTTGCCAGAGATGGCATTCAGATTGTGGTGAAAATGGGGGTGGAGACGTTTGATGCGGCCTTCCGGGAAGAAACGCTGGAAAAAGGCATGGAATATGCCCGCCCCTGGGAAATTGCGGAGCATGCGCAGGAAGCCTGCCTGCTGTTCGGGTTAAAGGGTCAGACGGTGGCATCCATGAGGAGGGACATGGAAATTGGGCTGACGTGGTTCCAGCGGGTCTGCGTCAATATCATGACGGAAAACACTTCGCCCATGAAGCCGGACGAGGCAGTGATTCAGCGTTTCATGGAGGAAATTTATCCGCTGTACGAAGGTTGCGGGCGGGTGGACATTTTGCTGGCAAACACGGACTTTGGAGTGGGGGATTGATGCCCCACTGATGCCCGATCGACTGGGAAGATCCTTTGACTGGCGGCACATATCGCCCCATGGGGAATTTGGGATGCGGAGCATTTTGGGCGAGCCTGCCAAATGGGAAACGCTGCCATCTGCGCATCTGCGGCCTGCTGATTTCTTTCTGTGTGGATTCGGTGAATCATGGCGCAGATGCCTGTTCAAAGACATGGTGGCCATGGTACAATCAGGCGCAGGCGAGATTGCGAGCATGGATTACAGGCTTGTCCAGTCCCATATTTACTCGATTGAAAGAGGAGGAAACGCCATGAAACATTTCATTGCGATGATTTGTGCATTGTCCCTGGTTCTGGCACTGGCAGCATGCGCAGGTACAGAAAGCGACTATAGCGGTCAGTCCATCGTTGGGAAGGTGACGGCCATCGATGGCACAAAGGTTACGCTGCAGCTGGGAGAGTGGAGCGAACCCGATATAGGAGAGGGTGGCCAGCAGGGGGCAGAGCCGCCGGAACCCCCCTCCGGCGAAAATGGATCGGAGGGGCAAACGCCGCCGGAAAAACCCAGCGGGGAGAGCGGCCAGCAGGGGCAGGTTTCGCCAGTTTCGCCAGGCCAGGGATCTGGAGGCCATGCCGATGCGCCGGCCAAACCGAGCGGCGGCGATGATGCCAATGGAGGAGGCGATGCTTCCGGCAGCGATGGTCAGGCACCGCCGGAGAGCGCAGCGGATATGTCAGGCGGCTTTGTCGCCGGGGATGAGACTGCGACTTTTGATTTGGAACATGCGTCGATCGAGGTGGAGTCCGGGTCGGAAACGGAGGACGGTACCCTGGATGATGTTGCGATCGATTCCATCCTTGCGCTGGAAATCGGTGAAGACAATGCTGCGAAAACGGTTACTGTGAAAGCGGCAGGGGGAAGCGCAGGCGGAGCCTTTGGCAGTTCTGACCAAGTGAATCAGGGAACCGCAGCCAATACGCTGGACAGCGATGGAACATATTCCGATTCCGCATATGCTTCTACGGGAGACGATGAAAATGCGCTGCGAATAGACGGAGCGAAGGTTTTGCTCGATGGCATTACGGTGAAGAAGTCCGCAGGTACAAGCTCTAACACGGAGGATGGGGATTTTTATGGCATGAACGCCGCACTGCTTGCGACAAACGGCGCAAATGCCACCATCAAAGAGGCGACAGTTCGCTCATCGGCGCAAAATGGAAACGGCGTGTTCAGCTACGGCAGCGGCACGGCGGTGAAGATTTCGGATTCCACCATCACGACAAAAGGTGACAATTCAGGCGGGATTCAAACGACAGGCGGCGCTGCGATGAAAGCTGCAAATCTGACCGTGGATACCTCTGGCAATTCTTCTGCGGCGATCCGTTCCGACCGCGGCGGTGGGACGGTTCAGGTAAATGGCGGGACGTACGTTTCCCATGGATACAATTCCCCTGCTGTTTACTCCACGGCTGACATTACGGTCAAAAATGCCGATCTTACGGCAAACAATTCGGAAGCCCTTGTGATAGAGGGCAAAAATTCCATATCGTTGAAAAACTGCGATGTATCTGGCAATATGAGCGATGATAAAGGCACCAGTTCGGATGAGAATGTGCATAACGTGATGGTATACCAATCCATGTCCGGGGATGCAGACGTGGGCATGTCCTCTTTTTCCATGGAGGGCGGAACGCTGACCTCGGCCAATGGGGACATGTTTTACATGACCAATACAAGCGCCAAGCTGGCGTTGTCAGGAGTAAAGCTGGTAAATCAGGATTCGGAGGGCTACCTTTTGCGGGTATGCGGAAACAGCGGGAGCCGCGGCTGGGGAACTGCGGGTTCCAATGGAGCGCAAGTTGTGTTTGCCGCCGATGGACAGAAATTGAAGGGGGACATTGCGGTGGATTCCATTTCCACTTTGGACATGACGCTTTCGGGAAACAGCAGCTTTACCGGAACCATCAATGTTGTGGAAAACGAGGAGAAAGGCGCGGATGTGAGCGACAATGCCGTTGTGACTGTGGAAAAGGGCAGCACCTGGACTTTGACGGGAGATTGTTCCATTACGTCCCTTTCCAACAAAGGGATCGTTCGCTTTAACGGTTACTCCATCACATTGGCGGACGGCACGGTTCTGACGAAGTAGGGGGCCTGTTTACCATTTTTGAAGAAATGTTGACTTTGATAAACGGATGGCATATGACAGGTGCGAGGTGATGGATCTGAAGATGATTGAACGCAAGCATGATTTGGAGAAAATGGTTTGCGTCATTTCATCTCTGAGCATGCTTCCGATGAGATCCAGCGGTCGTTCGATTTCTTTCCAAAAGGATACCGAAGCGGTCGTCTCAAAAATGAGAATCAAATGCTGGAAATAAGAATAAATCTCAAGAAAATACAGATTCGCAAACAAATTATGAAAAAAACAACAAAATAATGTCATTTCTGTCTTTTATGCGGTTGACAGATCTCGGTACCCGCTGGTAAAATACAGGTAAAGTGACAAGCCATGATAAAGATCCGATTCCTGCTTTCCTTCGCCGTTGGCATGGCATGGAAATAGGAACATTAGGGTTTGTGGGGAAACCTGCAGGCCTCCCGCGTTTGGAAAGGATGGAGTGCCATGATCCGCAGGCATAGCGTTGCTGTGGTGGTTGTCGTTTTTGCTGGCGGACATCTCGCTTTTTGATTGAGTGGATTGAAAAGGCCTTTTCCATAGGGGGAAAGGCCTTTGTTTTTCACAGCTTGTCGCACCGTTAACGTTAGTTCATTGATTAAAATCGGAGGCAAATTATTATGAATTTGAAGAAAATGACCCTGAACATCAATGGCGCGGATCGCATGTTTGTCTGCGACCCGGAAAAGGACACGCTGGCGGACGTGCTGCGCCGCCTGGGCCTGACGGGTACCAAGGTGGGATGCGGAGCCGGTCTCTGCGGCGCATGTTCCGTCATCCTGGATGGGAAAGTGATCCGTTCCTGCACGAGGAAGATCGGCAAAATCAAGGAATACAGTGCCGTGACTACCATCGAGGGAATCGGCACCGTCCTCAACCCACATCCGCTCCAGTACGCATGGGTACACCTGGGGGCAGTGCAGTGCGGCTTCTGCGTCCCGGGATTCATCGTTTCTGCGTACCAGCTGCTCAAGGAAAACGACGACCCCACCAGGGAAGAGGTACGCGACTGGTTCCAGAAGCACAGGAACGTGTGCAGATGTACCGGCTACAAGCACATCGTTGATGCCGTCATGGAAGCGGCTGCCATCGTGCGGGGTGAAAAGACGCTGAAAGACATCACCTATGACTGGTCAAAAGATGTAGGAAACTTCTATGGCAAACCATTGATTCGTCCCAACGCCATGGCTAAGGCTTGCGGCGTATGCGACTACGGTGATGACATCGAGCTGCATATGCCTGCGGAAACCCTCAAAGTTGCCCTGGTGCAGCCGAGGAAGTACAGTCACGCCATCATCAAGAACATCGATTACAGCGAAGCTGAAAAGATGCCCGGCGTTTTCAAGGTAGTCACCTATGAAGACATCAAAGATGCGAACAAACTGATGACTTACGGATTTTCTGAAAGAACCGTTGAACTGCAGCAGGCACACCATATCCTCGCAGAGGACAGGATCCTGTATTACGGCGATGTGGTTGCCATGGTTTGTGCGGACACGAGGAGGCATGCCGAAGAAGCAGCTGCGAAGGTCGTGGTTGACATGGAACCGCTGCCGGAATACATGAGTTATCTGGAAGCAGTGACGCCCGATGCGGAAAACATCCACGACTGGGTGCCGGATACTTACGGTCCCAACATCTATTCGGAACTGCCCGTCCTGAAGGGCGACCACGAGAACGTCCCGGACATCATTGAAGATGCGGCGTATTCGGTGGAAGGGTCCTTCTATTCTTCGAGGGAGCCGCACATGTCCATCGAGGGCGATGTGATGCAGGCTTACTACGATGAGGACGACAACCTCTGCGTACACTGCAAGACCATGACGTTGTACTTTGACAGGGACGACATGGCGGAAGCCATCGGCATCCCGGTTGAAAAGCTGAGAGTGATCGAGAACCCTACAGGCGGTTCCTTCGGTTGGGCGATGAGCGCACATACCTATGCCATGGTGGGCATTGCGACGAAAGTCACGAAAATGCCTTGTTCCCTGTCCATGGATTATGCGCAGTTCATGGCGGTTTCCGGCAAACGTTCACCGGCCTACTTTAACGGCAGGCTCGCATGCGACAAAGACGGCAAGTTTATCGCAGGTGAATTTGACGCAGGGTTGGATCACGGTCCTTTTGCAGAACTGGGCGATGACGTGCTGACGAAGATTTCAAGGTTCATGTTCTACCCGTACTATGTGCCAAATGTAGCGGGACTTTCAAGGGTGGCGTTCACGAATCACTCCTTTGGAACCGCCTACAGGGGCTACGGCGCTCCTCAGACATATACCTGCTCCGAAGCCCTGGTAGACATGCTTGCGGAGAAGGTTGGCATGGATCCCTTTGATTTCAGGTACAAGAACATCGCAAGGCCAGGACAGGACAACATCAACCAGTATCCATACCTTCACTATCCGATGGAAGAAATGATGGATAAACTGAAGCCAGAGTATGACAAAGCCGTTGCGAAGGCCAGGGCGGAATCCACGGATGAAATCAAGAAGGGCGTCGGTCTCGCATGGGGCGGATACAACGTAGGCCTGGGCGCAGTCGATGAAGCCCACGTTGCCATCGAACTGATGCCTGGTGACAGACCGAAATTCAGGAAATACGACACCTGGCAGGATCAGGGACAAGGCGGCGACCAAGGTTCTCTCATCTGCACGCTGGAAGCCCTGAAGCCTTACTTCCCGGAAGTCACGCCGGATGATGTCAAGCTGATCCAGGACGACTCCAAGTATTGCCCCAACACGGGCGAGTCCGCAGGCTCCAGATCCCACTATGCCAACGGCAAAGCTTCCATCGTAGCGGCGAAGAACATCGCCGATGCCATGAGAAAACCTGACGGAACCTACAGGACTTACGATGAAATGGTTGCGGAAGGCTTGCCCACCAGATACGATGGGGACTGGGCAACGGTGGACGAATACGACTACTTCTACGATTTGGATCCCAACGATGGGAGCGGGAACCCCACTTACACTTACACATATGCGCTCTTCATGGCCGAAGTGGACGTGGAAGTGGCCACGGGCAAGACCACCTGCACGGGCATGACATGCGTGTATTGGATCGGCAAGCCTGGGAACATCCAGGCCGTTGAAGGCCAGGTGTTCGGCGGCATCTCCCATGCCATCGGGTTTGCGCTTTCGGAAAACTACGATGACCTCAAGAAACACAGCAACATGTTTGGCGCAGGCATCCCATACATCAAGGATGTTCCTGACAATCTGACGGCGATCGATGTGGGCGGACACGATCCGAGAGGACCTTTCGGTTCGTCCGGGGCTTCGGAAGCGTTCCAGTCGTCCGACCACATGGCGGTCATCAATGCCATCAACAATGCGGTAGGCGTGAGGATTTATGAAATCCCTGCGACGCCCAAGAAGGTAAAAGCTGGCATCGATGCGCTGGCCAAGGGCGAACCGAACCCCAACAAGCCGGAGAAATATTTCCTGGGATCGGATCTTTACGATGCCCTGGAAGACATCAAGAACAACCCCATGACCCCATCCAAGCCTGAAAACGTTGAATTCGGCTCCCTTGGAAAGGAAGGAGTCGAGTGGAAATAAACGAAAAACTGGAAACGGGATTTCATGCTGACATTCATGGGTGACAACGGTAGAACTTTACAAGACCACTATAGGCTTTTATGGTGGTCTTTCCTTTCATTTGCTGGTATAATGAACGCAACCGATTAATGCGGCGTTGCCGCAAGGAAGCGTTCATTGAATCACGGCCACGATTGGGCTTTCAGAGGAAGGCCGCGGTATAATGAACGCAACCGATTAATGCGGCGTTGCCGCAAGGAAGCGTTCATTGA